>CAMODU010000016.1 GCA_946611605.1 uncultured bacterium | reverse complement strand
CGACCTCACGCTTATCAGGCGTGCGCTCTAACCAGCTGAGCTACAATCCCAAAATGGTGTCCTCTTAGGGATTCGAACCCTAGACCCACTGATTAAGAGTCAGTTGCTCTACCAGCTGAGCTAAGAAGACGTCTTTTTTTAAGTACTAGTTAATTATATCATATTTATACGCTTAGTCAAGTAATAAATTGAAAATTAGTTACCTAATTTTACGGGTTATAAATGTTTACATTTTTTATAAATAATGATATTCTTATATAAGAATAAAGAAGGTGGTATTAATGATATGTCCTAAGTGCAATCAGGAGAGTATCAATTTTGATATTTGTCCTTATTGTAACTATGATTTTAAAACAATACCATCAGAACTTGATAAGAACGTTGATATTAATAAATTAAGGGCTAAATTAAATATATTTTATATTTCTGTAATAATAATAGGCTGTATTATATTAATACTCTTAATAATTAATCTATTTAATAAAAAGAAGCCTATTGATGATGGACCTAAATATACTAATGAGACAACAACTACTACAGCAGTAGAAGTGGATTATGTTAAATCTAATCCAATTAACCCTGTTAGTCTGAATGAATTAACTATTGGTTCTATTAAAGATAATAATACATATTATAACGCTTATGTTAAAGGTGTTAGAGTAATGGACCAAACTGAATCATTATCAGTTTTACAAGCACATGGTAATATTTTTGAATTAGATCCAGGATTTAGATATGAAGGATTAGTATATCAGGTTAATATAAAAGATAATGTAAGTGTTAATCCTGTTATGAATTCAATATTCTATTATGCTGATACAGGTAATGACTTTATTAATATAGATGGTAATATTATTAAACCAAAAGTCGTAAGTATATATGATGGAAATAATATAAATAAAGATGAAACTAAGGAAGTTATAGTAGTATATGAAACTAATACAGATAATTATTCAATATGCTTGGGTTATAAGAGTTATAATGCTGCTTGTATAAAACCACTAATTTCGGTTAATTAATATCTATATTTCATTTACAAATAAACAAAATTATGATAATTTATAAATAATAGGGAGAGGATTTTATGAAAAGAAACACAAAGGGTTTTACTTTGGTTGAACTTTTAGTTACTATTGTCCTTTTAGGTGTAGTAGCTACTATTGTTATAGTTAATATGACAAGTATATCTAAAAATTCCAAGGATAGGGAATATGAAGCATTTAGATCTAAAGTATTGAGTGCTGCTACTGCATATGGTGCTCAAAACAGTGATGTATTTGCTAATTTATATGTAGATAAGGCATATATGTATATCACTACAGGTGATGTTATATCTGCAGGTTATCTAGATGAAAACTTAATTAATCCATATACTAAGGAAAGAATTGGTAAAGAAGAATTAATTAAGGCTGTATTAGATACATCATCTGGTGCATTAAAATTTGACTATCCATCAGAAAATAAGGAAACTGAACAATTCTTAGTTGCCTTAGATGATTATGTTATCTTTGGTGAACCATATGATTGTATGAATGGTTTAGGAAGTTACAAATTAGCATTATCAGATGAAAATGGTAATATGATAACAGATCCTGAAAAAATCTTAAATGATTATCATTTCACTTGTTCTTATGATTCTTCATGGCAAGAATGGGATGATGCAAAATATGCTCAATCTCATAATGGTGTAAGAGTATTAGAGGGTGAAACTGTACGTGGTAAAGATGGTAAGGTTTACTATGCACCTGAAGCAGGTACTTATAAGATTAAATATCAATTCGTATCAGATGCTGGTATTTTAAAAGAATTTGAAAGAAATATAACAGTTCTTGAAACATTTGAACCAGGATTTGAAGTTAAAAAGATTGTTAAAGCTGTAAATCCTTCAAGTGGAAATATTCCTGCTATTAGTGCTAGTGATTTCAATAGCTCAACTGAAACATATACTACTACAGTAGCTAACAATGTTAGAACTGAATACGCTAAATATGTTCCTGAAATTACTGATAAATCTAGTGCTTGTGGTACTTATAAGTTCTTAGCATTTAGACCAACATTAATTGGTGCTGATGCATCTAACTCACAATATTGGATTACAAGAACTAATAATAAAGCATCAGGTGCTTATAAAACTACAACTAATGCAATTACTGAAAATTTAACTCCAGTTGCTGGAAGTAAAGATTTCAACACAGTATATACTGTTCGTGATGGTGATAATATTTATAATATTAAAGCTCAAACAGTAGGACATTATTATAAGAAATATATCTTAAAATCTGAACAAAATATTGAAATTAATCAAGGTATTGTTTTAGACAGTTGTAAGATTAAAGGACAATCAACTATTCCTAATTCAGAGAGAACTCTTCAAATTGTTGATACTTATTCAACACAAGGTATTAAAGAATACCAATCTCAATTAGTTCCTATGGGAAAAACTGATCAACCTGGTATTGATACATTTAATAGAGTTGGTGTAACAACTCCAAAATACTTTACTGCTATTGGTTCATCTGGTTCATGTACTCCACATGATAATTACTTTGATAAAGTAAGAATAAGAGCAGTTAATAATGAAGGTTACTATGGTGAATGGGCAACTGTTGATGTTAAGATTTCTAATAGATTATTTGATATTCTAGAATCTCAAAGGGTTGCTAAAGGTGCTGGATGTGCTAATACATGTGAAAATTCTGGAGCATACTCAACTTCATTAAGACAAAGTGTAAGTTGTAGATATTGTAGTAGAAATAGAGCAATATCATATAAAGGTAGAACATATTATGTATTAGGTAAAACTAATGATAGTACAATTATTACTGATGATGGTGCTGTTGGTGCTTCTTGTTCAGTAGTATCATGGGCTAGTGGTTCATGGGGTACTCAAACATGTGATGGTTATTATTCAACAAGTTATTCTTATTCATATACTAACTGGTATTGTTTAAAGAACTCTGTCGATCGTATTAAGGTAAATGTATGTAGTTCTGATAATATTTGGAAGTCTCAAGCATGGGGTACTGAAAGTTATGGAACATTTAATGGTATAACTGGTTTAGCTACATCATCAGATGCTAATATATTTGGGGCTGGTTTACCTGCTGGATTCATAGTTCCATATCAAGGATCAAGTTCATTCTCTGTTTGTGTACATGGTAGTTGGTGTACTTCAAGAGCTAATTACTACATGTATTATATAAATGGAAATCGTGGATTAAGCCCTATATATGGTAGTGGCTCAGTTAGATTAATGCACTTAGCTAATAAAGACAATACATATGTATGTTCAGGAGCTGGTTCTACAGGTTCTCCTTATGTAATTGCTACAAGGTGTTAAGAGGTGTTAATATGGCAAAGAGTAAAAAGACAGAATTAAATAATAAACCAATTATTATAGCTATTGCAATGATAGCAGTAGCTATAATAATTATCATTTTATATTTTGTATTTGTTAATAAGAATACAAAAATAGGTACATACGAAAAAGTAGATCCTGAGTTTGCTTGGACATTACAAGATCTTGAACAAGAAGTAAATTCTTATGATATTTATTCTCATCAAGATGAAGAATGGAATAAGTTAATGGATCAATATAAAAAGGAAAAACCTGATTTAGATAAGGCTATTGTTAAAGTAGATCCTTTTGGAATCTCTCCTCAAACTGCTATTATCTTATTTAAGACTAAAAAAGATGAAAAAGTTACTTTAACTGTTAAAGGTAAACATAATGATGATATAGTTAAGACTTTTGAAGCTTCTAAAGATCATTTTATTCCAGTATTTGGTTTATATGGTAGATATAAAAATACTGTTATAGTAACTACTGAATCTGGTGATTCTAAACAATTTGATATTCAAATTGATAAATATAAAGAACAAGGTTTCAATGAAGATGGTTCTGTATTTGATGTTGTTGAAGTTAATGAAGGTGGAAACAATGAATTCTACTTTGGTACTTCATCATTAGGTACTGCTACTATTGCTTATGATAGATTTGGTGAAATCAGATGGTGGTTGGATGAAGTTGGTTATACTAAGGGTATGACTATGTTACAAAATGGTAATATGTTACTTTCGTCATATTCTGTAGGACCAGATATTCAATCAACTGGTGGTGTTGTTGAAATTGATATGTTTGGTAAGGTTTATCATGAATATAGTATTGAAGGTGGATATCACCATGACGGTTATGAATTACCAAATGGCAATTTGATTATTCTTACTACTGATGTTAATTCAGATAGTATGGCTGATTATATTGTTGAATTAGATAGACAATCTGGTAAGATTGTTAATGATTGGTCTATTAGAAAAATAGTAGATGAAATAGATCCTAATATTTCTTCAACATATGTAACTTGGGCTTGGATTAATTCAGTTTATTATGACGAAGCTAATAATGCATTAATCTTAAGTTTAAGAAACTGTAATTCAGTTATGTCTTTAGATTATACAACTAAAAAGATTAATTGGATTTTAGGTGATAAGAAGTATTGGTCAGATAAGTTCAATGATGTATTGTTAACTGGTGTAGGAACTGATTTCTCTTATACTCAAGGACAACATTCAGTTAAGTTTGTTGATGGCGTTCTTTCATTATTTGATAATGGATATGATGCTTATAGAGAACAAACTAAAACATGTGCTTCTTTAAAGAATAATGCATCTTATGCTAAGAAATATAAAATTGATGCACAAAATAAAACTGCTGAATTAATTTGGAAGTATGGTGGAGTTGATATATTCTCTTATGCATTATCAAGTTTCAATTATACTTCTGATGGACATAAGTTAATTAATTCAGGATGGCATATGGATGCTACTGCTAAGAACTTAGATGATCCTGAATGTACTCAATTTAATAATGATGAATATGATACATTTATTATAGAATTAGATGAAAATGATAAAGTAATTAATAAATTACATTTATATGAATCTAAATTTGAAGTTATTAAGGCTGACATTTATAATTTAGCTAATGTTTCAGTAAAACCAAACAAAGTTGATGTTAATCCTAACTATAAGTTTGAGTATGCTGTAGCTACTGATACTAGAGATGCACAATATACTGAAATAAGTAGAGAAGATGCTTTAGCTTACAAGGATGCTGAAGATATGTTATTCTCCGTACATGCTAACAATGGTCGTCTTGGATTAAATGTTATTGTAGATTCAAATGAAAAATATGATATTGCTTTTATATCAGCAACAGGAAAAGCTTACTTATTTAATTATCTTGCTTCTGATAGTAGATTAGAAAAAGAAATTAATTATTATCAATTACCAAAAGGTAAATATAGAGTATTTGTTGTAATGAATGGATATAAATACGATACATTACAATATGTAACTGTTAAGTAATATATTGATAAATAATAAAAAGTAGAAGAAATTCTACTTTTTTTATTTAAAAAAACGTAATTTGGGGTATCAATCTTGTATATATATATTAGAGGGTAATATATACAAGGGAGGTAAATAATGAAGAAATTTATATTATTCTTCTTAGTATTTATGCTAGTAATGTGTAATAACATTAAAGCAGTTAATATTACTAAGGAAGATTTAGGATACTCTTATACATTTATATCTGAAGTTGGTCGTAACTTCTCAGATAAAGCATATATTTATTATGTAGATGGTAAAGTATCTTATTGTATTGAACCAGGAGTACCCTTAGGTTCAAATGAAAGTTATAGCATGGGTAATTTATCTAATATTACATTTAGCAAAAGAGATAGAATTGAAAAACTAATGTACTATGGTTATTTATTTAATAATCATACAGATAAAAAATATTACATGGCAACTCAAGCTCTTATATGGAATGAACTATTAACTAATAAAGATGGTGTAGTATATTCTACTAAATTATTTAAAGAAGGCGATATATTAGATTTATCATCATATATAAATGAGATAGAAAGAACTATTAGTGTTTATACTGTTGGGCCATATAAGTTTAAAATGCATACTGTATATCTTGGAGAAGAAATAATTATTCCTATTACTAATAATATATTAAATGATTTTAATATTTATGGTAATAGTAATGCTTTTAATTATAAATTAATCAATAATGATCTTTATTTATATAATTTTAAGAAAGTAGGATCATATAATATAAATACTACAGAGAAACATAAATATGATTCTAATTATATAGTCTATACTAATTCTGATAAACAAGATTTATTATCAATTGGTAATATTAGTCATATTCCTATTTATCAAATACTAACAATAAAGAGTTGTTCTATTAAGATAAATAAAAAAGATAAAGATACTGATGAATTAATTGGACCAGCTAAATATGGATTATATGATTTGAATGATAAGTTAGTAAATGAAATTGTTATAAATGAAGAAGGAACTGGTTCTATTACTAAGAATTTGTCAATTGGTAATTATTATATTAAAGAAATAACTGCACCAGATGGATATGAATTAGATAGCAATAAGTATGATGTAGTATTATCATCAAATAATCCAGATGCTGAATTAACTTTATATGATGAAAAGATTAAAGAAGAACCTGTTGTTGAATTAATTAATGAAATAAGTGATTCTAAACCTGTGAAATTATTATCTAATGATGTATCTAGTGTTACAGATGATGAAGATATATTATTTATTTCTAATGTTCCAAATACAAATAAGAATAATCATTTAATATTTATAATTTTATTATCAGGAGTAATAATTGTTATTAAAGAAATATTATAAGATATTAATAATAATTATAATTACTATTATATTAGGTATAACATCAGTGATGTATAATTATTCTAACGCTGTACTTGAAGATGCTTTAATAGAAGAATATTTAGAAGATACTACTATGTTAACTAATAGTACAACTAAAAATAAGACTACCAAACATACTATTAAAAATACAATTATAAGATCAACTACTAAGGTTAATTATTTAATGGTACTTCATATTCCTAAGATAAATATTAAAAAAGGAATATATAATAAGAATGATAAGAATAATAATGTAGATAAAAACATTCAAATACTTGATTCTTCGTCTATGCCAGATGAAGATAAAGGTAATGTTATATTAGCATCTCATAATGGGAATACTAAGGTATCTTATTTTAAAGATTTAGAAAAGTTAGATATAAATGATTTATCATACATATACTATAAAGGTATTAAATTTACCTATAAAGTATATAAAAAAGAGATAGTAGATAAAGTAGGTAGTATAAATATATCTAAAGATAAGAACTCTTCTAATTTAATACTTATATCATGTAAGAATGGTACTAATGATAAACAAATAGTATATGTATTAAAACAGATTAATAAGGAATACTACTAAGTATGTTATAATAAAATTAGAGAAGTGATTATATGATGTTTAAAATAATAGATTCACGTGAATCAGAAATAATTAAAAAAGTAAATGAAGTATCTACACCTAATAATGATATTAGATATTATGATTTATTTAGAAAGAATGATCAATCTAATAATCAAAAGAAAGATAATAATAATCAAACAGAGTTTGATGATATGCTTCATGAAGAAATTCAAAAAATAAAGAAAAAATAATTTGACAATTAATATTTATAATGATATATTATGTCTTGTCTTGAAGGGGATTGGTTTGATACTATGATATTTCAAGATATGTCGGTTTTTTGATATAATCTCTTATAATAAAAGGAAAGTGTTTAACTTTCCTTTTATTTTTATTTATATTATAATAATTATAATAGGTGAGATAGTATGGGACATAAAGTTATGTTTTTAACTTTTATATTTATTGTTTATTCTTTTTTAGGATGGTTATTTGAATCACTTAAAACATCTATTAAAGAAAAAAGAATAGTAAACCGTGGTATGTTAAATCTTCCTTTTGTAATAGTATATGGTTTAGCTGCTGTAATTATAAGCATAGCTTTCTTTGATACTAGAAATATACTTCTTATATTTGTAGGAAGTACTATATATACATCTTTTTTAGAATTAACTGCTGGTAAAGTATTAGAAATATTTAATAAAGGTAGATGGTGGGATTATTCTAAGTTTAAATTTAATATTGAAGGATATATATGTTTACCAATGTCTTTATTATGGGGTGCATTAGGTACAATAGGATTCTTATTTATTAATCCTTTATTATTACAATTATTTAATCTAATTAATTATCCAATTATTAAAATAATATTATTAGGTATATGTATAGTTATGGTAGTAGATTTTATAATCTCTTATTTATCATTAACAAGAACTAAAGAAACTAAAGTTATTGATACTAAGATCAATAAACAATTATCTAAAGATATATATGAAAGAGTAGCTAATGCATATCCTATTATTAATAAGAATAAGAAAACATTCTCTAAAGATGCTTTTAATATATATAAGTTTTTAATATATTTCTTTATAGGTGGAGTAGTTGGTTGTTTATTTGAGATGGTATTTTGTAGATTTACTATGCATAGATGGATGAGTAGAAGTTCACTTATATTTGGTGAAATATCATTAGTATGGGGTATAGGACTAGCTTTATTTACTACATTCTTACATATGTATAGAAATAAATCATCAGTATTCTTATTTATATATGGGGTAATATTAGGTACGTCATTTGAATATTTATGTGGTGCTTTCTGTGAATACTTCTATGGATATTGTTTCTGGGATTATCATCATTTACCACTTAATGTAAATGGAAGAATACAAATAGTGTTTGCTCTTATATGGGGACTAGTATCAGTCTTATATATTAAATATGCATATACTCATTTAAATAAGTTATTAGAAAGAATAAATGAAAGAATTGGCAAGATAGTAGTAACTGCTGCATTAATACTTATTATATTTGATATCCTTATTAGTGTATCTGCTGGTATAAGATTTTCTGAAAGAAGAGAAAACTTACCACCTTCTAATGTTGTAGAAGAATTATGTGATAAGTATTTTACTGATGATTTCATGACAAATAGATTTAAAAACTTAAAAGTAATACATTAGAATATGATATAATTACTATTAGTAAAGAAGGTATAAATATGTTTTTTTTAATAGCGTTTTTAGTATTTATTATAATTATAATTCTATTATTAATGTTGTCTTATAAAATGTATAAAGCTGCATGTAAGAGAAGTGATACTACAGTTTTAAAAAGTAAAGAAATGAAAACAATACTAAACGATGATAGAGTTGTAACTGCTAATATTGATTGGTTAAAAGTACAAGATATAAAAGATATTAATATTAAATCAAATGATGGATTAAAATTACATGGTGTATTTTTACCTGCTAGCAATCCTTATAGAACAGTAATATGTGTTCATGGATATCGTGGACAATATGAAAGAGATTTCTCAGCTATTATTAGATATTTTAATGCTAATCATTCTAATGTATTATTAATAGAACAAAGATGTCATGGAGAATCTGAAGGTGAAATAATTACATTTGGTGCTAAAGAATCAGAAGATTTAAATTTATGGATTAATTATGTAACAACTAGATTAGATGATAAGAATCCAATATACTTATATGGTATATCTATGGGAGCATCTACTTGTTTACTTACATTAAAGAATAAATTAATACATCAAGTTAAAGGTGTTATAGCTGATTGTGGTTATACATCTATGGAATATGTATGTTCTCATTTATGTAGATCATGGTATCATTTACCTGCATTCTTATTTATGTATTTTATTAAAATGTATTGTAGTGTATTTGGCGGATTTGATATGGATAGTACAAATGTAGTAACTGCATTAAAAGACAATGAAATACCTATATTATATATTCATGGAGATGCTGATACATTTGTAGTACCAGAGAATACTAGAATAAATTATTCAGCTACTACAGCTCCTAAAGATATTGTTTGGATAGAAGGCGCTAATCATGGTGAATGTATATTTAAAAATCCTACTTTATACCATGATAAATTAGAATATTTCTTTAATACATATAGATAGGTTAAATACCTATCTTTTTATTTGCTTAAATAGCGTTTATTTGCTATAATAACAAGCACAAAAGAGGGGTATATATGGCTACAAGTTTCTATTTAAGTAATTCTAGTAACAATAAAGCACATATTCTTAATGTACCTACTAAGGAAGGATATGTAAGAGCATTTGAAGATATTTCATTGCTTGATTTAGCATGTCTTGATTTAGGATTAAACTTAGATGAAATAATTAAAGAATGCAACCCTGGAGTTGATATTAAAGATGCTTATTATATACTTCAAACTCCTGCTAAATATACTTTTAAGAAAGCTTTAGCTGCTGTAATAGCAAGTGATCCTGCTGCTCAAGAAACATTAGATATGTTTAGATACTTTGCAGAACAAAGGGCATATAATATAACCAATAATAACTCTAAAACTTTAAAAGAAGGTCACAAATTAGACCATTATATACAATACTTAATGAGAGGTATATATGGTTTACCTGAAGAAGATCAAAATCTTATCTATTGTAAAGATTCTTTATTAACTGATAAGTTAAGAGAAATATTATATTTAAAAACTACTGGATATCCTGATGATGCAGTAGGTGCTTATTTTGATTATTATTCCATGACTTTAAGAAGTATATTATCTGGTTATACTGAATTAAGAAAACTAACTATTATGTATATAGAATTAAAATTAAAACATTCTTGTCCTACAAGAACAATATTAAATGATCAAACTAGAATGTTTGCTGATAAGTTAGCTGATATGACATCAGAAGAAATAGCTAGTAATATTAAAAAATATACAGATAAAGAAGAAAAAGAAATAAGACAACAATTACAAGATATAGAAAACGAGCAATATGAACAATTAGATTTTTCTTCACTTATTCCTGGATTTGAAATGCCTACTGGAAAAAGAGGTAGAGTTAAAGATTTATTAGATTATTAATAAATCTTTTTTTATTGATATTTATATATAAAAGTATTAATATAAGTCATTAATAGGAGTGGTTGTATGAGTAATATTGGTTTAGATATAGGTGGCACTAATATTAGAGTTGGTATGATGAATGATGATAATGAATTCATTTATCAATCAAAATGTAAGAACGAATATGAAGATGCATATGGATTAGTCAGTAAAGTAGCTAATATGATTGAAGAAATACCATCATATCAAGATGCTGATGGAATAGGTATATCTATAGCAGGATCTATTAATCCTATGAATAATAGAATAGTAACTGCTAAGAATTTACCATACTTAGTTGATTATCCATTAACTGATGTATTGCATAAAATATATGGTAAACCAATAGTAATAGAAAATGATGCTAAGGTAGCTACTTATGGAGAAGCGTTAGAAGGTTTTGGTAAAAGATATAATACTGTTTGTTATATAACTATATCTACTGGATTGGGTGGAGGAATAGTTATTAATAAAGAAATATATAAAGGATCATCTAACTTTGGAGCATACTTTCCTAGAATGTATTTGGATGGTGAATCTACTGCTGATGCATTAATAAGTGGAAGATCATTATTACTACAAGCTAAAGAAAAGATAAATAATAATATTGATTCAAATAAAGAATTATTTGATTTATATAAAGAAGGTAATGAAGGTGCTATAGAAATAGTAGAAAACTTTAAACATTATTTAACTATATTATTATTAAATATATCTGCAACATTTAATCCTGATATTATTATATTAGGTGGAGGAATAGTTAAGTCTAAGGATGCTTTCATGAAGGATGTAGCAACGGAATATTATATGAAAGTACACAAACTAGCTAAGTATACAATACTAACAACTCAATCACTTGAAGAACCAGGATTAGTTGGTGCTTGTTTATTATCTAAAAATAAAATAAAGAGATAGTGCAAACTATCTTTTTTATGTGATATAATTTATTTATAATATGGAGGAATAAAAATGGATAAGAAAGAAAAAACAAGTAGTATAGGAATTATAATTGTAGTAATAATAGGTGTTTTATTATTAATACTAGCAGGAATGATAATATTTTATATGTTTAATAAGAAAAATGTTGATACTAAATTTGATAAGAATTTAGTTGGTATATGGGATTATTATGCTATAGAAGATGGAAATGAAAATTATGTTGGTGTATCATTCAAGATAAATGAAGATGAATCATTTGAATATTTATACCCAGAGGGAGAAGATCCTGAAGAAGATGTAACATACATGGTTGAAAAACATGATAATAAATTATTAATTAAAGGTAAAACAAAAGATGATGATCATTATTCATATATGAATTTTATATTTGTTATTGATGGAGATAAGTTATGTGTAAGTGAAGAAAAGTGTAGTGAAAACTCTAAATACGCATTAAAGAAAAGAGTAGGAAATGATGCTCCTACTACAACAACAACAGAAACAACAACTACAACAACAACTAAAGTTACAACAACTACTAAACAAGTTATAGATAGTAGTAAACCTACATTATATGTATTCTATGGTGAAGGATGTCCTCATTGTGAAGAATTATTTAAGTATATAGATAATAATTCTTTATATAAAGGAATAAACGTTGTTAAATATGAAGTATGGTATAACCAAGATAATAAAAAGTTAGCTGATAAAGTTGCAGCTAAGTTAAATACTACTTTAGGAGGAGTTCCTTTCTATGTAATAGGTGATGAATACTTCTCAGGTTATAGTACAGATTCTAATGAACCATTAGAACAAGCTGTAAATAATTATTTAAATAATAAAGCAAGTTATAAAGATATAGTGGCTACTGTGAAATAAAAAATCAGACTAATTTAGTCCGATTAATTATCACATGGGGCGGTATAAGGGAATCGAACCCTTGCATACCGGAGCCACAATCCGGCGTGTTAACCACTTCACCAACACCGCCATGTACTTGATAATAATAACAAATATTTAACTTATTTGCAAGTATTATATGGTAAAATAAGGGTGGTGATATACATGAAGGTTATTACAATTAAACAACCTTATGCATCAATGATAGTAAATAATTATAAAAGATATGAGTTTAGATCTTGGAAAACTAACTATCGTGGTAAGTTATTAATACATGCTGGTAACAGTGTAAATAAAGATGATCTTATATATTATAATTACTTAGATATTAAAGAATATCCTAAGATGAAGATAATAGGTGAATGTGAATTAACTGATTGTATATTAATAGATGATAATTTTGATAAAGAATTAAGAAAGAATAAAATATATGGAAGACATTCAAGAATAGGTTTATATGCTTGGAAGTTAGATAATATTAAGATGTATGATAAATATATAGATGTAAAAGGTAAGCTAGGCTTATGGAATTATGGTGATACAAATGGCAAAGAAAAATAAAAAGAAAAAACTACTAAATGAAAATATTAGTACAAGTATTATAGTAATAGCTGTAGCTGTTGTTATTGTAATTGGTTCTATAATAATGAGATATAAATCTTATTCTCAAACATGGTTAGTATGTGAAAAAGATTTAACATCTGAATATCATGAAGTATTAAAGTTTAGATATGATGCTGATGATAAATTATTTGGATATTATAGAGAAGAAACATTACATAATATGAGTGAAGAAACTATTAATACTAACTATGATTATTTTATGGAAGAAAGAAAAAAAGTAGAAGCTAACTTATCTGATAACTTCGTATATGATGTTACTAAGAATGAAGATGGAACTTTAACAGCTAAAACATATATTGGAGTATCAGTATTCCCAACATTCTTTAATGGATATCTTAATAATGAAGCTATTAAAAATAATACACCATTAAATGATGTTAAAAATCATTTAGAAGCAAATAACTATACATGTAAGACATCTAGGAAGTGATATATATGAAGAATATTCATTTAATTAAATCTGATTATTTTAGTTTAACTAATAGTTTAATTGATGAATTATTAACTGATTATCAAGATATTAATAAATATGATTTAGATGAAGTAGAAATTAATGATGTTATTAATGATTCTTCTTACTATGGTTTATTTAATGATAAGAAAGCAATTATTATTAATAATGTTAAATACTTTGGAGGTAAATTCTTATATGAAGAAGAAACATCTCTTTTATATGATTATTTATCTAATGTAGATGATAATTATATTATTATATTTATTTGTAATGATATAAGTGATAAAAAAGAATTTACTACGAAAGTAGTTAATCTAGGTGCTACTATTCATGATTTATCTTCATTAAGTGAAGATGAATTATATGAATTTATTAATAAGTATTTAGATAATCATAATATAAAGATGGAAAAGAATAGTATAAGTTATCTATTAAGTAGAGTAGATAATAACTTAGATATTTTTATATCTGAAGTAGATAAGATGAGTATTATTACAAATAATATTACTGATGATACTATAGATGTATATTCATCATATAATAAAGATGATGATGCAATGGAGTTTAAAAATGCTATAACTGCTAAAAACTTTGATAAAGGTTTTACTGAATTAGATAAATTATTAAAGAGTAAAGATGATGTTATATCATTAGTAGGATTACTTGCTAATAACTATGCATTAATGTATATAGTTAAAGATTGTATGGATAATAATTTATCTGATGATGATATATGTAAGTTAAATAATATTAAATCAGGTAGATTATATTATTTAAAGAAAGATTTAAGAATATATACTAAAGATGAACTAAAAGATATTATTATTGGACTTTCAGAAGTTGATAAAAAAATAAAAACTGGAAGTGATCCAGTTTATGTATTTAAAGAATTCTTACTTAATATTTAAGGATTCTTTTATTTTGTCTGTATTTTTAAAATTAACTTTAGCTATATCATTAAGTTTATTTATACCATATTTATTTACTATCATAGCTCCAAACTTATCAACGCCTTCACCAGCTCCAAGTGGGACTAATTCATTTAATTCTTGATTTAGCTTTTTCATTTCTTTTAAGAATATATATCTTGATATTATTGATGCAGCAGCAACTGATAAACATTTATCTTCAGCGTGTGTAGTAAATGTGATATTAGTTACTTTTGTAGGTACATCACTTATGTGTTCATAAAACTTATTAGGAGGGCAGAATTGATCTACTACTATTTTTTGATAAGGTAGATTCTTAGCCTTTAATTGATATAATGCTTTATTATGTAATATAGCTTTAATCTTATTCATATTGGTAATACCAAATCTATTATAATCTTTAGGTGTTAAAGTAAATGTTACATGAGGTATATTCTTAATTACCTCAGGTGCTATTTCAATAATCTTTTCATCTGTTAATTTCTTTGAATCTCTTACGCCTAAGTCAGTTAATAGCATTTGATTCTTTTTATCAACAAAAGATGCAGTTACTACAATTGGTCCGAAGTAATCACCAGTACCAACCTCATCAGATCCAATAGTATCATACTTATTATAGTTAGTATTATCTGTATCTTTATTATCTTCTTTTTTCTTTTCTTTATCTTTTAATTCTTTATTAACATCACGGTTATTTAATACGCGTTCTTGTTCAGTCCAATAGGATGCTTCTATATCTGCTCCAATACCTTGGAACATTAATTTACCAGATTCATATAAAGTTATAGTACAATCATAATCTCTTACTTGGAATACTGAGTAAGGTGGATTATTATCTATAAATCTATCTTTATAGAAATCAATTACTTGATCCTTTAAATTATCAGATATTTTAAATACGATAGTTTGCCCCTTCATATGACATCACCTTATGTTAATAATACCATAAAATGTTGTTTTTTAATAGTTAAATATATATAATTATAATAGGAGATGAAAGTATGAACGCATTGATAGATTTTATTATTGTAGCAATAATAATTATAGGTGGATATAGAGGATTTAAGTATGGTGGTATATCAGCAGCTGTTAATTTAGTTGGTACTATATTTGTATTTGTAGCAGCATTTTATTTAAAGAATCCAATTGCTGTATTAATGTATGAGAATTTACCATTCTATAAGTTTGGTGGTATGTTTAATGGTATATCTTCATTAAATATATTATTCTATGAAGCTGTTGCATTTGTAATTGCTATGATTATATTTATAGTTATAATTGCTTTAATAGTTAAGTTAACTCACTTATTAGATAAGATAATTAATATGACTATGATATTAGCATTACCAAGTAAGTTATTAGGACTTGTTCTTGGCGCATTACAATACTATGTAGTTGTATATTTTGTTTTATTTATATTATTACAAATACCTTTTACTGGTAAGTATATAACTGAATCAACAGTAGTACATGGTATTGTAGATAAAACACCATTGTTATCTAATGTAACTAATGAATTATATACTACTTATAATGAAGTATATGATGTATGTAAGAAAAATGATAATAAACAAGATAGAGAACAAGCTGATTATGAAGCATTAGATGTATTAATGAAACATGAAATAGTAACACCTAAGAGTGTTAAGAAATTAAAGGAAAAGAAAAAGATTAATATAACTAATGTAGATGAGTTAATTCAAAAATATGAGAAAAAGTCAAAGTAAGATATTTTAATATCTTGCTTTTTATTATATAATAATGAATAGATATGGTAACTACCATTTAGGGAGATATTATGAGATGTTTAGGTATGGATTTAGGAACTAAAACTCTAGGATTAGCTACATCAGATAAACTAGGTATAATAGCATCACCTTATAAAGTATTAAGATATGAAGATGTAAATGTACTTGTTGATCAAGTAGTTAAATTAATAGATGAATTACATATTGAAAAGTTAGTATTAGGTTATCCTAAAAACATGAATAATACATTAGGAGAAGCAGTAGAAAGAACTAATACTTTTAAGAAGTTATTAGAAGATAAGACTAATATGGAAATAACTTTAATAGATGAAAGATTATCTACTGTTGAAGCTGAGAATTATTTGATAAATGAAGATATGAGAAGAGATAAGAGAAAACAAATAATAGATGCTGTAGCAGCATCAGTTATTCTAGATACTTATCTAAGACAAAATAAAGGAGAATAAAAATGGATGCTGAAATAATTAATGAAAATGATAATAGATTAGTTATTAAGGATCATGAAGGTAATGTACATGAATGTGAAAAGTTATTTACTTTTGATTCTGAAGAAACTAAGTTAAGTTATATATGTTATACAGATAATCTTAAAGATGAAGAAGGTAATACATATGTATATGCTGGTACTTATGATAGTACAGGTGAAAGTAATTTAATTAAGCCTATAAAAACTGATAAAGAATGGGCAATAATACAATCTACATTACAAGAAATAATAAAGAATATTGAGGGTGAAGAATAATGGATGAAAATAAAGATAATATAATGAATAAACTTCCAGATACAAAAACTGTAGATAAGAAAGTAATGAAAGTGGCTACTGTATTATTAATTATATTAATATTCTTAATAGTAGTTGCATCTATGGTTATGTCAAATGCTTTAATGCCATACAATAGGGAAGATACATCTAAGAAAGAATTTAAAGTTGAACAAGGATGGGGGTCATCTACTGTTGTACAAAAACTAGAAGAACAACATTTAATCAAGAATGCTTTCCTTATTAAACTATATTTAAAGATTAGTCCTAAAAATGAAATTAAAGCTGGTACTTATGAGTTATCTCCTTCTATGAGTGTAGAAGATATATTCAAAATATTATCAGGTAATAAATCATTAGAGAATGCAACAGTTCAATTAAGATTAATTGAAGGTAAAAGATTTGTAGATTATGCTGATACTATAGCTACTACATTTGGATTTAATAAGGAAGATGTAATAGCTAAATCTAAAGATAAAGAATATTTAAATAAACTAATTAAGGATTATTGGTTTATATCAGATGATATCTTAAATGAAAAGATTTATTATCCATTAGAAGGATATCTATTCCCAGATACATATGATGTACTAAAGAGCAGTTCTATAGAAGATGTATTTGATGTATTAATTACTGAATTAGGTAATAAATTGGCTATATATAAGGAAGATATAGAATCTAAGAATATAAAAGTACACTCTTTACTAACATTAGCTAGTATGGTAGAATTAGAAGCTGGAACCGGAAAAGTAACTCTAGATGACGGTAAAACAGTAACTGATAGAGAAGTAGTTGCATCAGTATTTGATAACAGATTAAAAATAAACATGAAGTTAGGATCTGATGTTACAACATATTATGGTGCTGGTAAAACATTACAAGAAGATATAAGTCCAAACTTAAATGATTGTAATGGATACAATACTAGAGGTGAATGTGTACCAGGGTTACCTGTAGGTCCAATTTGCTCTCCAAGTTTATCATCAATAGTTGCAAGTTTAAACCCTGCAACAACAGGATATTATTATTTTGTAGCTGATAAAAATGGAAAATTATATTATGCTATAAATCAAGAAGGTCATGATAAGAATATATCTTATTTAAAAGATCATGATTTATGGGCTTAACAAGGGGAATCAATTATAATGAATGAATGTATTAAAGAAATGGAACATTATGCAGAAGCTAATAATGTACCAATTATCGAAAAAGATTCAATAGAATTTATTAATAAGTATATTAAACTTAATGATGTTAAAACAGTCTTAGAAATAGGAACTGCTATAGGTTATTCAGCTATAATGATGGCTAAGGAAAAGAAGGACCTAGAAATAGTTACTATTGAAAGAGATGACAAAAGATATCGTGAAGCAATTAAGAATATTAAACAATGTGAATTAGATGATCAAATTGAAGTAGTATTCAATGATGCTTTAGATGCTAACTTAGCAGGATATAAATTTGATTTAATATTTATTGATGGTGCTAAAAGCTCTTATATTAAATATTTTGATAAGTTTAGATATTATTTAAATGATAATGGTGCTATTATTACTGATAACTTAGCATTCCATGGATTAGTAGAAAATAAAGATTTAATTGAATCTAAAAATGTTCAAGGATTAGTTAATAAGATAGAAAATTATATAGAATACTTAAAGGAGAATGAAGAATTCATTACTAAATTCTTTGATATTGGTGATGGATTGTCTGTAAGTTATAAGACTAGCAATGAAAACATCCAAGGTATTAATTAATATTAACAATTTAAATGAGATGGATGATTATAAGAAAGTTGGTATATCTAACTTTCTTTTTCCTGTTAATGATTTATCTATAGGTTATAACTCATTTAATATAGATGATATACCTGATAATTCGTATCTTTTAATTAATCGTGTATTTGATACAGAAGCATTAGAATTGTTTAAAAGTATTATACCTAAGTTAAATAGATTTAAAGGTATATTCTTTGAAGATTTAAGTATATTACATTTACTTAAAGATAGTAATCTTGAATTAATATGGAATCAAGCTCACTTTGTAACTAATTATTCATCTATTAATTATTATTTAGATGAAGGTTGTAAATCTGCTTTGATATCTAATGAAATAACTAAAGAAGAAATATTAGAAATATTAGATAAAGCTACTAAACCATTAGTATTTAATGTATTTGGTAAGAATATGATCATGTATTCAAGAAGAACATTAGTATCTAACTTTAATACACATAATAATATAGAAAGTATAAATAATGTTAATATAGATGAAGAAAAGACTAATACTCATTTCTTCTTAAAAGAAGATAAATATGGTACAGCTGTATTTAATCGTGATTACTTTAACTATATTAATAAGATAGACGTAGATGATAATAAGATATTATTTTATTTGGTATATAATTCAGATTTATCTACAAATGAAGTAATAGATATTATAAATGGTAAAGAATATGGTAATGATGGATTTTTATATAAGAAAACTACATATAAGATGAAAGAATATGATGATAGAAGAGGTGATAAGTAATGGCATTATTAGAGTTACTTGCACCTGCTGGATCAAAAGAAAAGATGGAATTTGCATTCTTATATGGTGCTGATGCAATTTATTTTGCTGGTCAAGAATTTGGACTAAGAGCAAATGCTAAGAACTTTACTAGAGATGAAATGAGAGAAACAGTTGAATATGCTCATTCATTAGGTAAAAGATGTTATGTAACAGTTAATATAGTATTCCATAATGAAGATTTAACTAATCTTAAGGATTATTTATTATTCTTAGATAGTATAAATGTAGATGCTATATTAGCATCAGATATAACTGTAATGAAGTTACATAAAGAATTAAATCTTAAGATGGAATTACATATATCTACTCAAGCATCAACATTAAATAGTGAAGTAGCAGCATTCTATAAAGAATTAGGTGCTAAACGTGTAGTACTTGCAAGAGAAGCAAATAGAAAAGATATAATAGATATTAAAGAAAAAACAGGACTTGATATTGAATGTTTTGCACATGGTGCTATGTGTACATCCATAAGTGGTAGATGTGTAATGAGTAATTATGCAACTAATAGAGACTCTAATAGAGGTGGATGTGTACAAATATGTAGATGGACTTTTGATTATAATAAAGATGGTCAAAAAGTTACAGAAACACCTTTTAGTATGACTCCAAAAGATCTTAATATGATATCTTATATCGAAGATATGATTAATGTTGGTGTTAATTCATTTAAGATAGAAGGTAGAATGCGTTCAATCTATTATGTATCTACTGTTATTCTTATATATAGAAGAATAATAGATAAGATATTAAATAATACATTAGATGATGAATATAAAGAATATGCTTTAAAAGTATTAAATAGAGTAGCTAATCGTGAATCATCTCCACAATTCTATGATAAATTACCTGGAGTAAACGAACAATATTACCTAGGAAGAGATGAAGCATCTAATCAAGATTTCTTAGGTTTAGTTCTTGATTCTAAAGATGGATTAGTAAAAATAGAAGAAAGAAATACTTTTAAAGTAGGGGATACTGTTGAGTTCTTTGGACCTTCATTTGAAACTTTCTCATATACTATTGATAAGATATATGATAAAGATATGAATGAAATAGATAAAGCAGTTCATCCTAAAGAAGAGTTATATATCAAAGTAAATGCTGATATTCCTAAGAATTCTATGATGAGAATTAAATTATAGGGGGGTATAACAAAAAATTATTGACACCTATAAAAAAATGTTATACTATTAAAAGCGTAAGTTTTAAAAAACAAAGGAATGATGTATAAATGGAAAAGAAATTAGTTGATTTAACTCAAGAAGGTTTAGACAAGATAAAAGAAGAATTAGAAAAATTAAGAAATGAAGATAGACCTAGAATAATTCAAGCATTAAAAGATGCTAGAGCTCAAGGTGACTTATCTGAAAATGCAGACTATGATGCAGCTAGAGCTGAACAAGCTTCTGTTGAAGGTAGAATTCAAGAATTAGAATATATGGTTGATAATTGTAACATAATTGAAGTATCTAAAGATTCAGTAGGAATTGGATCTACAGTAGATATTAAATATGTTGATGATGGAGAAAAAGAAACATATAAGATTGTTGGTCCTACAGAAGTTGATATCGCTGAGAATAAAATCTCTAACGAATCACCTATAGGTAAAGCTATATGCGGACATAAAAAAGGAGATACATGTGAAGTTGAATCTCCAAATGGTACTTACAAAGTTAAGATCGTAAGTATTAATTAATTGTAAAGTTTAAATAAATTTGTTCTTAGGGGTTCTATTTACTAATCATATATAATATAATTATTATGGTGTGAATATGACAGAATTATTTGAACAAAACAGAAACATTAAACTTATATTAATTGGTTTATTATTATTACTTATGTTATTTATGGTATTTACTTTTCCAAGTAGCCAAGCAACAAGTGATGATAATTATATAGTAAGTATTAGATAATACTTACTTTTTTGACTATTTATAGGGCTTTATCAAAGAAATATTAAGTATTTGTAACATTTAAGTAAATATGTGTTGACTTATATTTGAATCTTTGATAAACTTTTAAATTGGTGGCAAATACTTTTTTTCGTGTGTATTTGTTTATAAAAATCTATAGTATTGGGGTGAAATGATGTCTTATAAAGTGCACAAATTCGGAGACATAAGAGAAAGAAGAGATTTCTCAAAAACTGCAAATAGTTATGAGTTAACTGATTTGCTAGAAATTCAAAAAAAATCATATGAATGGTTTTTAAAGGAAGGAATTGACGAAGTATTTAAAGATATCTTCCCTGTTGAATCTTTTACAGGTAAAGTATCTTTAGCTTTTGATTCATATTCGTTTGATGAACCAAGATACTCTGTTAAGGAATCAAAGGAACGTATGGTTACATATGCTGCTCCTTTAAAGGTTCAAGCTAGAGTATTTATAAACGAGACTGGTGAAGTTAAGGAACAAGAAATCTTCTTAGGTGATATGCCTATGATGACTGAAGCTGGAACATTCATTGTTAATGGTGTTGAAAGAGTTATTGTTTCTCAATTAGTTAGATCTCCTTCTATTTATTTCACAAAGGAAATAGATAAGAATGGTAGAAATGTAGTATCTGGTCAAATTATACCTAATAGAGGTACTTGGTTAGAATATGAACTTGATGCTAAGGATGTAATATATGTAAGAATTGATAGAACTAGAAAAGTTACAATGACTACATTATTAAGAGCTTTAGGTTTATCTTCTGATGAAGAAATATTAGAAATGTTCGGTGAAGATAATCAATATATCAAGAATACATTAGAAAAAGATTCTACTAAGAATACAGACGAAGCTTTAATTGAAATATATGAAAAGCTAAGACCAGGAGAACCAGCTACACTTGATTCTGCTAAGAACCAAATGATAACTAGATTCTTTGATAAGTTTAGATATGACTTAGCTAAAGTAGGTAGATATAAATTCAATAAGAAGTTAAATGTATTAGATAGAGTATTAGGAATGACTTTAGCTGAAGATATTAAAGATGGTAAGAAAGTTATTGCTAAATCTGGTACAGTAGTTGATAAGACATTACTAGAAGAAATGAGACCTTTATTTGAAGGTGGATATAACTTAAAAGATGTTAGAATCAATGAAGAATTAGATACATATAATAAGGTTCAAACTATTAAAGTAGTAGATCCTAAGAATGAAAATAATATTATTACTATAATTGGTAATGAACCTACTATAGATTCTAAGAGATTAACTATCTCTGATGTATATGCTACTTGTTCATATTATTTAAATTTATTAGCTGGATTTGGTAACTATGATGAAATAGACCAATTAGGTAATAGACGTGTTAGACAAGTTGGTGAATTAATTCAAAATCAATTTAAGATTGGTATTACTCGTATGGAAAGAGTTATTCGTGAAAGAATGACTACTCAAGAAATCGATAGTATCACTCCTAAAACTTTAATAAATATTAGACCTGTAACTGCTGCAATGAAAGAGTTCTTTGGATCTTCACAATTAAGTAAGTTCATGGAACAAATTAACCCAATTGCTGAGTTAACAGATAAGAGACGTTTATCATCTTTAGGACCTGGTGGTTTATCTAGAGATAGAGCAGGTATTGAAGTACGTGACGTTAACGAAACTCACTATGGTAGAATCTGTCCTATTGAAACTCCTGAAGGACCTAACATTGGTTTAATTACTTCATTATCTTCATACGCTAAGATTAATGAATATGGATTTGTAACATCTCCATATAGAAAAGTAGTAGATAAGAAAGTAACTGATGAAGTAGTTTATTTAACTGCTGATGATGAAAGAGATTATTATTTAGGACAAGCAACTGTTAAAGTTGATAAGAATAATAAGATTATTGAAGAAGAATTAATTTGTAGACATAATGGTGATACTGTTATTGTTCCTGCTGAAAAGGTTAACTTTATTGATGTATCTCCATCACAAATTGTTTCTATTACATCTTCATTAATACCATTCCTAGATCACGATGATGCAACTCGTGCATTAATGGGATGTAACATGCAAAGACAAGCTGTTCCATTATTAAGAACTGAAGCTCCATTCATTGGAACTGGTGTTGAATATGTAGCAGCAAGAGATTCTGGTTCAACTATTATTTGTAAAGAAGACGGTGTTGTTGAATACGCTGATGCTAAGAAAATAGTAGTTAATACTAAGAAAGATCAAGATGTTTATTATATGGCTAACTTCGAAAGAAGTAATGCTGAATCATGTATAAATCATTCTCCAATCGTTAAAGAAGGAGATAAGGTTAGAAAAGGACAAGTTATTGCTGATGGTCCTTCAACTAATGCTGGTGAATTAGCATTAGGTAAAAACATGATAGTAGCTTTCATGACTGCAAATGGTTATAACTATGAAGATGCCGTTGTATTAAATGAAAGATTAGTTAAAGATGATGTATTTACATCATTACATATAGCTCACTATGATATTGATTGTCGTGATACTAAGTTAGGACCTGAAGAAATAACTAGGGATATTCCTAATGTATCTGAAGAAGCTAGAAAGAACCTTGATGCTGAAGGTATCGTTAGAATTGGTACTGAAGTTAAAGATGGTGATATCTTAGTTGGTAAGGTAACTCCAAAAGGTGTTCAAGAATTAACTTCTGAAGAAAAACTATTACATGCAATCTTTGGTGAAAAGACTAGAGAAGTAAGAGATACATCACTTCGTGTACAACATGGAGCTGGTGGTATCGTTCATGATATTCAAATATATACTAAGGAAAATTCTGATGAATTACCTGCTGGTGTTTCTAAGACTATCAGAGTATATATAATTCAAAAACGTAAGATTCAAATTGGTGATAAGATGTCAGGTCGTCATGGTAATAAGGGTGTTATCTCATTAATATTACCTGAAGAAGATATGCCATACTTACCAGATGGTACACCAGTTGATGTAATCTTAAATCCACAAGGTGTTCCTTCACGTATGAATATTGGACAAGTACTTGAGTTACACTTAGGTATGGCTGCTAAGAAATTAGGAGTACATGTATCTACTCCAGTATTCGATGGTGCATCTGTAGAAGAAATATATGAAATGATGGATGAAGCTGGTATGGACCGTGATGGTAAGACTTGGTTATATGACGGTAAAACTGGTGAAGCATTCGAAAATAGAGTATCTGTAGGTGTCATGTACATGATTAAACTTGACCATATGGTTGATGATAAAATACATGCACGTTCAACTGGACCTTACTCATTAGTTACTCAACAACCATTAGGTGGTAAAGCACAATTTGGTGGTCAAAGATTTGGTGAGATGGAAGTTTGGGCATTATATGCATATGGTGCTGCACACATCTTACAAGAAATGATGACTGTTAAATCAGATGACGTAATTGGTAGAGTTAAGGTATATGAAGCATTAGTTAAGGGTGAAAATATTAATTCTGTAGGTATTCCTGAAGCATTCAGAGTATTATTAAAGGAATTCCAATCATTAGGATTAAATATTGAAGCCATTGATAATGAAGGTAATTATAGAGATCTAAGAGAATTAGAAGCATCTTCTGAAGATGATGCAGATGACATTGAAATAGATGAAATTGATGCTAATACTGGTGAGGTAAAACAACAAATGCCTGATCATGAATTAGAAGAACCTGTTGAAGATGAAGAAGAAGATGAATTCGATTCTGAAGATGATTTCGATGAACCAGATATGGATGATTTAGCTGCAATTGATGCAGGTATGGAAGGGGATGAATAATTATGATAGATGTAAATAATATTAAAGGTATAAGAATATCTATAGCATCTCCTGAAAAGATTAAAGAATGGTCTTATGGTGAAGTAACTAAACCAGAAACTATTAATTATCGTACTTTAAAACCTGAAAGAGATGGTTTATTCTGTGAGAAAATCTTTGGTCCATCAAAAGACTATGAATGTTCTTGTGGAAAATATAAAAGATTAAGATATAAAAATGTAGTATGTGATAGATGTGGAGTAGAAGTTACAAGTTCTAAAGTTAGACGTGAACGTATGGGACATATTGAACTTGCTTCTCCATGTTCACATATATGGTTCTTCAAGGGAGTTCCATCTAAGATGGGTCTTATCCTTGATATGTCTCCAAGAGACTTAGAAGAAGTATTATATTTCGTTTCTTATGTAGTAATCGATCCAGGTAATGCTCCATTAGTTAAGAAGCAAACATTATCTGATAAAGAATATAGAGCTTATTATGAAAAATATGGCGATACATTCAGAGTAGGTATGGGTGCTGAAGCTATCAAGGAATTATTATCTGAAGTAGATTTAGACAAAGAAATAGAAGAATTAAATAAGGAAACAGCTGATGCAACTGGTCAAAAGAGAACTAGATTAGTTAAGAGATTAGATTGTTTAGTTGCATTTAAAGAATCAGGTAATAGACCTGAATGGATGATACTAGATGCTATTCCAGTTATTCCACCAGATTTAAGACCTATGATTCAATTAGATGGTGGTAGATTTGCTACATCTGATTTAAATGACTTATATAGAAGAATTATTAATAGAAATAATAGATTAAAGAAATTACTTGAACTTGGAGCTCCATCAATCATTGTTCAAAATGAAAAGAGAATGCTTCAAGAAGCAGTAGATACATTATTTGATAATGGTAGAAGATCTAGATCAGTTAATAATGCATCTGGAAGACCATTAAAATCATTATCAAGTATGTTAAAAGGTAAACAAGGTCGTTTCCGTATGAACCTTTTAGGTAAACGTGTTGACTATTCAGGACGTTCAGTTATCGTTGTTGGTCCATCATTAAAGATGTATCAATGTGGTGTACCTAAAGAAATGGCTCTAGAATTATGGAAACCACATGTTATAAATGGATTAGTATCTAAAGGACTTGCTCACAATATTAAGGGAGCTAAGAAGTTAATTGATACTAGAGATGAATCTATTTGGGATATTGTTGAATCAGTTATGGTTGAATATCCAGTTATGTTAAATAGAGCACCAACTCTACATAGATTAG
>CAMODU010000015.1 GCA_946611605.1 uncultured bacterium | reverse complement strand
ATATAGAACTTTAAATATATTAGAAGAAAATAATATTTTAGAAAAGAATATTATAAATGATGAAGTAGTATATACTATTAAAGAAGAACATAAGCATTACATAAAATGTATTAAATGTAATAAAGTAACTGAAATAGATGAATGTCCATTTGATTTAAAGGATAATATAGATGGTTATAAGATTCTATCTCATTCATTAATGATAGATGGAATATGTAATAAATGTCAAAAATAAAACTACACTTATGTGTAGTTTATTTTATTATACTTTCTAATGCTAACTTAATCATATTGTTAAGTTTTGTTTCTCTGTCTTCAGGAGATATTTGAATATCTTCAAAAGCAGAATCAACAACAGATATTAATGCACCAGCTTCTTTTCCTTCTTTTCTTGCTATATGGAAAAGTGCAAATGCTTCCATTTCTTTAGCAAGTAATTCAGAATCAATTGGTGAATTATTTTTTAAATGATCTATATTAACATATACATCAAATACATCATTTGTTAATGTTGGTCCTTTAACTATATTAATACCTAATTCTTTAGCAGTATTATCTATAGTCTCAGTTAATTCCTTTGATGCTTCTTCAATATGAGTAGATTCATTTGAATATGAATATGCAAAATTAGATGGAGTATATGCAGCAGTTGATAATACTACGTCTCCTACATGTACTTGAGGAGTATAAGCTCCTGATGTACCGATTCTAATTATTTTCTTAACATCATAGAAATGAAATAATTCATATGCATATATACCCATTGATGGCATACCCATACCTGAACCCATAACTGTAACTTTCTTACCTTTATAAGTTCCAGTAAAAGCAAACATGTTTCTAATAGTATTTACAAGTTGTGCTCCTTCTAAAAAATTCTCAGCAATATATTTTGCTCTTAATGGATCACCTGGTAATAATACTATTTCAGCTATATTATTCTTATCAGTAACTAAGTGTACTGGTTCCATATAAACACCTTCTATTCTTATATTTATAATATCATATTTATGATATAATTAGTAATAAAAAAGGAGAGTATACATATGGATAGTAAATTAATTGATAAGGGTTATTATAAAGTTCATTTTTATAAAATGGATAAATTTAAAACCATAAATGTTCATATATTATTAAGAAGTATAAGAAAACAAGATGATTATTTAATAACAGCTTTAATAGGATTATTATTCTTAACTAACAAGACATTCAAGACTAAAAAGGAAAGAATTATAAGAGCTGAGGAATTATATAATTTATCTTATAATATTAGTAAGAACAGAAGAGGAATGCATAATATAATAGATATAAATGTATCATTCGTTAATCCTAAATATGTAGATGATGATTATTTATGTGATGCTATTCAATTTCCTTTTGATATATTTAATAATCCTTTATTTGATGAATCAAGATTAGATGAAATAAAAGAATTAATGAATAGAGAATTTAGTGATAGAGATGAATATCCAAGTGATCATGCAGATAGAATTGCTTGGGATATTTACTATGATAAAGATGAGTATAAAACTAAATTCTATCCTGAGAAAGAAATAGTTGATTCTATTACTATGGATCAAATAAAAAATAAATATGAAGAATTAATAAATGAATCTCAAGTAGATGTTTATATTTCTGCTGAAGAATATGATGATAGAATAATAGATGTTATAGATAAAAATATTAAGTTCAAAGGAAATACTATAACTGATACATATTTAATGGAACCAGCTAAAAGAAATAAAGTACAAAAATATGTAGATGTTAAAAATGGTTATAATCAAGCTCAATTAATCATGATATTTAATGTTAAAAAATATGATTTAAAAGATAAAAGATTTATCTTCTTTGATGAAATAATGGGTGGTGGTGGTTTATCATCTAGATTATTTAAAAAGGTAAGAGAAGAGAATCAATTATGTTATAACATATCATCTGATTATTCTAGAATTGATAGAACATTTGCTATATATACATCATTAGATCAAAGTAATGTTGATAAAGCTATAAAGTTAATAAAACAAGTAGTAAAAGATATGAAGAATGTTAAACAAGAGGAAGTAGATAATGCATTAAATACATTTATTTCTAACATGGAATCTTCTAAAGATAACCCTCATAGATTATTATCTCAAGAATATGGATGTGATTACTTTGATAGATTATCTGATGAAGAAGCTTTAGAAATATATAAGAAGGTTACACCTAAAGATGTTGAAGTTTTAGTTGATGATTTAACATTAAATACAATTTATATACTTAAAGGAGAAGAATAAATGGAAACTATAGTAATAAAAGGAGTAAATGAAAAAGTATATCATGAAGTATTGCCTAATGGATTAAACATTTATTTTTATCCTAATACAAAGGTTAATAAGTTCTATATTACTTTAAAAACTAGATATGGATCTAAACAAACAGAATTCAAAAGAAAAGATGAAAAGGAATATCATAAGATACCAAATGGTGTTGCACATTTCTTAGAACATATTACATTCCATTTAGATGGCAAGGAAGCAGATGATTTATTTGCTCCATATGGTGCATATATAAATGCATTTACTTCATATGAAACAACAACATATGTAGTTAACAATACAAGAAACTTTAAAGAATGTTTAGATAACTTATTATATTTTGTATATACTCCATATTATACTGAAGAAACTGTTGAAAAAGAAAAAGGAATAATTATAGAAGAATCTAAAAGAGGGGATGATGATCCTAATAGAATATTCTATAGAGAAAGGAATAAATCAATCTTTAGTAAGTCAAATGTAAGAGAAAAAGTAGTTGGAACACCAGATGAGATTAAAAGCATTACACTTGATGATATAAATGCAGCATATAATACTTTTTATCACCCTGGTAATATGTACTTAATTATAGGTGGTAATTTTGATATAGATGAAGCTATGAATACTATCAAGAAAAGAATGGATACATTTAAATTTGATGAGTTTAAAGGAATAGATGTTAAACTTCCAGATGAACCTAGAAAAGTAAATATGAAAGAAAATATATTCCCAGCTAAAGTTAATAATTGTAGAATAAGCTATACAATCAAATTATCAGTAGATGATATAAAGAAAACAGGATTATCTTTAAAAGAATTTGATAATTACATGGAATTATTATTAACAATGAACTTTGGTGGAACATCAGAATACTTTGAAAAGTTAATTGAGAATAAAATATGTTCATATGGTTCTGCTGTAGGTACTGATTTAATAGATAATATATTTATTATCAACATAGTTAATTCACCTATTAAAGGAAGAGAAAAAGACTTTATTAAAATGACAGAAGAATATTTAAATAACTTATCATCAGATGAAGAAAGTTATAAAAGAAAGCTAAAGGTATTAAAAGCAAATTATATCTTATCTTTTGAAAATCCAACTAAAGTTGTAGATAGAATAGGATCAGATTTAATATACTTTAATGAAATAATAACTGATACATTAGAAATAGGTAATAATTTTACTAAAGAAATAGGCGAAAAAATAATAAAAAGTATAGATTTAAATAATAAAACTATTACTGTTATGACACCTATTGATAAATAATATACGTCAATTGACAATAAATATATAAAGTTCAATGAATATTGAACTTTTTATTTACGTAATTCATTGCTAAAAACTGGAATAAATAATATAATTATAGTAGTGTATTATGATAGGTAAATAGACCTATTATTAGAATACGGGGTGAAAAGAGTATGTTAGCATTTGGATCGAACAGTTTTATTACTGAAGCTCTATCGCTAATCTTTATTAGATTCATAGATTACTGTGTATATTCATTACTAGCATACACTTATAACATCTATGTAGGTTTAACTAAATTAGATTTATTTGGTGGTAACAATGAAGCTGCCAAAGCATTATATAATAACTTTAGTAGTCAAATATATAGAACTATTGCAATAGTAATGATATTTATATTTGCATATAGATTACTTTTATACATCATGGATCCAGATGGCTCAAAGATGCCAAGTGTAAAAACATCTAAATTTATTAAAGGAATATTATTAAGTGTAGTACTTGTTATTGTAGCACCTGTTATATTCAAATATATGGGAATGTTCCAATTCCATGTTGTATCTGAAGATACAATACCAAATATTATACTTGATACTAATGCTACAAACATTAATCCAGGTAAACAACTGGCAATGATAACTCTGATGGGATTCTATCATCCATATGAGACAACATATAATACATTTGTTGATGCGGGTGATGCTACAGAGTGTAGTCAAATAATTAAAACAGTAAATGATAATGACATTACTGAAAGATGGTCTGAGAGAATGATGGAATGGTGTGAATCAGAAGGATATGCACCAACAGAATTACTTGAGGATGATGAATTAAGAAAAGCTATAGGTGATGATGATAGTGCTTCAGGAGTTGAATACTTCTGGGTAATATGTACAGCCTGTGGTGTAATAGTTATATATTTTATATTAATGTATGCTATTGCAGTTGGTACTCGTGCTGTAAGATTAGGTCTTTTGCAATTAATAGCACCAATACCAATATTGATGCGTATGTTTGATAAAAAGTATTTTGATCCATGGTTTGGAGAAATAAAGAAAACGTATTTAGAATTATTCGTAAGAATAGCAATAATAGCGTTTACGATTAAGATATGTACAATGGTACCAATATTCATAGATATTATATTTGGTACAGTATAGATTAAATATAAAAATAAAGGAAGGTGAAACTGATGAGAGCAATTGCTTGTGCTGTATTAATACTAGGTTTATTGAAGTTCTGTCAAGAAGCTCCAGATTTATTTAAGAAGTTGTTCTCAGCTGGTGGAGACCTTCTTAAAGGAATGAGTCCAACACTTGGAAATGCACTTCCATCTTATATGGCTAAACCTGCTCAAAAAGCAGTTGACCGTGTAAGAGGTGCTGCTACTGGAGCTGCTGGTGGCGCTTGGGAAGGACTTGTTAATGGTACAGGTGTAAGAGCCGGTGCTGCAATAGGAGCTGCTGCTGGTAGAAAAGCTGGTGGAAATCAATTTAATGCTCAAAGACAAGGTGTATATAAAACTTATGGTGGAAAAGGTACTGCTGGTATATTTGGTGGACAAAAACATCATGAGGTTAAAACTGATGCAATGAAGAAAGATGCTGAAAGCAGAATGAAACAACAATTTCTTAATTCTGCAGCAGGTGTAAGTATGTACAACCGCCAATTAGGCGAACAAATTAGAGCTGCTGACTTACGAAATGCTACAAATGCAAGAAATGTTGCTCAAACAAATTTAGATAATGCTTCAAATAATGCTGCTACTATGCAAACTAATGTTGATAATGCTAATAATGCATTAGTTGCTGCTCAAACAAATTTAGCATCTCTACAAGGACAAAGAACATCTATTAACAATGAATTAACTGCTGCTAGGGCAGGAGTTGCAAGTTCTCAAGCTGCAGTAGATAGTGCAAATGCTGCTTTAGCTGCTGCTGAAAGTTCTTATAGTGATTCTCAAAGAAATATGTTAAATGGTTTATATGCTGAAGAAGTTAAGAAACTTAACGGTGGTAAACTTGATGGAATAACAAATGAAATGAGAGAAACAGCTAAAGCTAATATAATGCAACGTATGGCTAATCATATTCAAGCTGGTAATGCTAGTGTTGAAGAAAGAGGAGTATACAATGCAATGCAACAAGTTGAACAATTAAGAGCTGCTAGAGATAAAGCGGTTAGCGATCATGCTGCAAATGAAAGATCATTTAATGATATAAGTAGTCAATTATCTAGTCTTGATAGTCAAATTGCTACAGCTCAAAATGATGTTAATACAAATCAAAGCTTACTAGACAATGCTCAAAGAGATTTAACTACTGCTATAGCTGAACGTGATTTAGCTCAAGCAGAATTTGATTCAAGAGAAGCAGATATTGATAGAATAAGTAATGCTACATATAATGTTGATGATACAGATACAAGATTAACATCAGATATGAGAACTGCTGCTAAAAATGCTATGGATGATATGATTGCATCTACATCTGTTAAGAACTTATCTTCTGAATATGGCGTTAGTCCTGATGATGCTAAATTATTATCTGCATATAAGACTAAAGCTGAAGAAGATTCAATGAACAGATTTAAAAATAGTGATGAATTCAGAAGACAAGCTGCAATTCAACAAGAAGCTTTAACAAGAGTTAATAAAGCCAGTGGAGGAAGTTCTGGCGGAGGATCAAGTTCTGGAAGCTCAAGTTCTGGAAGCTCTGGTGGAGGTTCAAAATAATTAATAAGTAATAAAAAGGAGTGATGATATGAATAACTATTTAATACCATCAAATTCCAAAAGATCAATGTTGATATTTGGAATGTTTAGACCAATAGATTTGGCTATCTTTCTTGGTGGTGGTGTTGGTACATTCTTACTTATATTCATTAATTCTCCACAGAATTTAATGGATATATTTGTAGACTTACTTCCTTTGTTGGTAGGAGCTACTATGGTAGCACCTGTACCTAATCAAATGAATGTATGGTCATTTACGGTAAATGTTTATTCATTTTTAGTTCATCAAAGAGATTATAGATGGAGAGGTTGGTGTAAGAGTTATGGCGAAGAAGAAGACAAACAACAATAGTGGTTTTATTAGTACTGAAGACTGGTTACCATTAATAGATATAAAAAATGGTATGATTGAATGTAAGGGTACTCCTTTAACTGGTCATCAATATGTAACTGGTGTTAGAATTGAACCAAAGAATATCTTTATTGCTGATTCACAAGTACAAAATAATACAATAACTGGTTTAAGAGATTTTTATAATACAATTGATTATGAATTCTGGTTAGTTTGCTGTGATCGTCCAGTAGACATCAATTTATATAGATCAGAGTTAGAAATAATGTATGCTCAAGAAGATAATCCAGCTATAAGAAAACTAATTAATGAAGATATTAGTAAATGCGATATGTTCGTAGGACCTCAAGTAAATGCTGTTGATACAGAATACTACATATTATTTAAAGATTCTGTTAAAGATACAGATAAAATAATGAAAAAAGTCCATTCATTAATATCTAACCTTGCTGGTGCTGGATTAAATTCTAGACAAGTAAGTGATGAAGATTTAAGAGTTATATTAGATTCATTTTTTAATGATACATTAAAGATAGAGTATGGGACGGTGATGACAAATGTCTAAGGATACATTAAAGAGCGAAGTCGCACCTAAAGGGTTATCATTTAAGATGACTCAATTCATGATAGGAGATAAATATGCAACTATATTTACAGTAGTTCAATATCCTAACATGATAGGTCCTGGATATTTATCAAATATAACATCTATACCTGGAGTAAAGATGGTAGTTAAGCATATTCCTATTGATTTTTCTACTATGTCATCTACAATTAATAAGGAAATAGTAGAATTAAGAGAAGAATATGAAAAAGAACATGATAATACTTTAAAAGAAAGATTAAGACTAAATTATGAATCAATGGAATCATTTGTTCAAATGTTAGCTGCAACTAATTCTAAAGTATTTGATTTCCAATTACATTTAATGATAACTGCTGATTCTCAAGAAGAATTAGATACTAAAAAAGTACAAGTTAAGAATTTTTTAGTTAGTTTAGATATGAGAGGAATACCTATGATGTTCGATCAAGAACATATATTAAAGAGTATGATGCCTCTATTTCCTAAACAAGAAGTAGAATCTAGAATTGGTATACCAATGCCATCTCCTACAATGGGAGCTATGTATCCATTCGTATTTGATTCAGTTAAAGATCCTGGTAAATCTACATTATTAGGTGTAGATAGATCTGGCGGTGTTATTCTATTTAACCAATTCTTATATCAAATAAGAAAAGAAACTAATAGAAATAATGCTAATATGGTTATTTTAGGTACTACTGGATCTGGTAAATCTACTGCTGCTAAATTATTATTAAGAGCAAATATAAGAAATCACCATCAAATAGTTTGTATTGACCCTGAAGGTGAATTAGAAAACATTGCTAAAATTTATGGTGGAGATTTTGTTGATCTTGGTAAAGGTGGAGCATATGGTATGATCAATCCATTTGAAGTTGTAGTTGATTCTGATATAGAAGAACTACAAAATGGAGAAGGTTATACTGTATTAACTAGAACTTTATCTTCATTAAAGGCATTTATGAAATATTATAATCCTGATATAGAAGATGATGTTCTTGAAATGTTTTCATCAATTACTCAAGAAACATATAAGAGATTTGGAATAGATTTTGATACAGATTTCTCATCATTTACTCCTGATAAATATCCTACTTTTGATGAAGTATATGAAACAGTTAAAGGTAAATTAATATCTATACCTGAAGCTACTAGAGAAAAAGATGTATTAGAAAGACTAGAGTTAAGAATTAGACCATTTGTTAACGAATTAAGATATTATTTCAATGGTCATACAACACTTAATTCAACATCTGATTTTATAGTATTTAATATAAAAGAAGTAATGAATTCTGATAGTAATATTAGAAATGCATTATTCTTCAATATATTAAAATATGCATGGGGTTTATGTTTGAATAAAGATAAAAATACTATGATGATGGTAGATGAAGCACATATCTTATTATCTGGTAATAATGAGTTAGGTGCTGAATACTTAGCTAACATGCAAAGACGTGCTAGAAAGTATAACACTGGTACTATTATCATTACTCAACAACCTACAGACTTTGCTGCACCTGCATTAATTACTCATGGTAAAGCAATATTTGATAATGCTTCATACTATTTAGTAATGGGATTAAAGAAACAAGGTGTTGAAGATTTAGGACAATTAATAGATTTAAATGATTCTGAAAAGGAAGCAATTAAATCTTATAATCAAGGTGAAGGATTATTTGTATGTGGATCAAGACGTATGCAAATATATGTCACTTTAACTCATGACGAATTAGATTCATTTGGATCTGGTGGAGGACTATAATAAAAGGATGTGATAAAGATGTCACGTGTAATTAATAAAATAAAAGAAATAATTAACAAGAATCATTTAACTATGATTCTTGTTTTGTTGACTTTATTAGTAATTATGCCATTTAAAGCCAATGCTTTAGTAGATGATTATACCAAGTATAATTGGGATGATTTCTATGCTGCAAATAAAACATATTGGAATAGATTCTGTGATGAAAATCAAGATGGTGAATGTGAACCAACTATGATTAAATACATGAAATTATTCTATAACAAATTATATAAGATGTTAGTTAAGTATCAAGATAAAGGATTACATATTATCGATGATATTATCATTGAAACAGTATTCTTTCAAGTGTATCCTAACTATACAACTAAAGCTACTGAAACATCTAAGTATAATGGATATTACTCTGTATTTGGAGAGAATTCAGCTAGACCTGCTATAAAGGTTGATGAATCTGATCCTGATCCTGATATTGAGGATGATTATACAACAGAAGATGAAGAAAAATTGAATGCTATGGCTGAATATTATGATAAAGAAACAGATTCATTAAAAACATTAGTTAAAAACATGATAGCTTATTATACATATTGCTATGGATCATATGGTGAACCAACTGTTGAAACTTTACAAGATGGTTCTACAAGAAAGACTTGTCCAGATGGTGGAAGTGTAACTAATATTATTAGACATAATGCATTACCATTTGAATTAGAAAGATGTGCGGTTAATTTATCATCTTCTACAAATGCACCTGGACATGAATTAGGTTTCTGGAAGTATTATACTTCTAGATTAAGATATGATACATTCTTAGGATATATAGCTAAGTTCTTCCATATAGAAGTAAAAGATGAATATCATGAAAACTGTGTATTACAAAATGATATGTATCCTGATGGAACATATTATGTATATGTAGATCAAGCTGGTAATGATGGAGCTCATGTATCTACAAATAAATATTTTGATTTCTTAAAGAATTCTAGATATTTTGATTCAAAACCACATATGCAAGATTCATTTAAAGATGTACTTGAAGATGCTGGTGTTAAATGTTTAACTGATGAAACATGTGAGAATTCACTTGAGGCAGCAGGTAAATATGATGAATATCAAAGTATGTTAGAAGAAGATAGATTATTTATAATTAAACAAATAATAGATATATTAAATGATAATGGTATACCTGTAACATATGATGGTTATGGTACTGCTCAATTTAATAATGAAGAATATAATAAAGCTGAAAGATCTGGTTATTATTGGCCAATTGGATCTGATGCTACTGAAGAAAGAGATGGAATAGTTTATGCTGATGGAACACCAGCTAAAACTATGAAAGATGTTGAATCATACTTTGGTGAAAGAAAGAATCCTATTACAGGAGAAAATGAAATGCACTATGGTATTGATATTACAACTGATGAAGGAGTAACTAATATAGTTGCTGCTTATGATGGTGTTGTTAATTCTATAGTTAATAATTGTACTAAAGGTGATTATGAATGTAATGATGGGTATGGGAATATGATTATCATATCTCATTCAAATACATCAGATTATACTGTATATGCTCATTTATCAAGTATTGATTCACAAATAAGTGTAGGTTCTACAGTTAACCGTGGAGAATTAATTGCTAAAGCTGGAGCAACAGGTATGACTAAAACAAGTAATTTACATTATGAATTAAGAATAGGTGGTAACTCTATTAATAATGCTGTTGATCCTATATCAAATACATCAGCAGGAAATAATCAACCACCAAATGATGATGATTTAAGACCTGTAGGTTATACTGCATCAGGTGCAGGTGCTATATCTACTAAATTTGATGGAACTAAATTAACTAGAGCAGAATTTGTATCTAAAGTTTCTAGTTACTGTTCTGCACATCCAGGAGCTATTGCTGCTGAAATGTGTTCAAATCCAGGATTAGTATATGATGTATCTAAGAGTTCAAATGTTAATCCTGAATTAGTTATTACAAGAGCTATGGCTGAAGGTAATTCACCTGGTATATCTAAACATAACTATTGGGGTATTAACTGTACTAATACAGGTGGATACAATGCATGTTTCTCATATAATTCTTTAGAAGAAGGTATTAAAGCATTTGCATCCAATGTATCAAAATATAATAACTTATCAGAAATGATGGGAAAATATGCTTATATAGGTAAGTATTGGTATAATCCAGGATCATGGAGTATAGGTGGATGTAAATATTTCCCTTATATTAAGAAATATATGAGTACTGGAAGACAAGCAACTGTTGCAGGTATATGTTCAAAACCTACATCTTGTAATACTTCTGGTGGAGATTGTACTCCAACAATTGGTGAAGACCAAGATGCATATTCAACATGGCAAGTAGAAGAAAAGCTTGGACCATACATGCATAATGTATTTGGAACATAGAGGTGATTATATGTTAGATAAATTAACTGAAGATCAAAGAAAAGTATTATTAATATGGTTTTTCATATTAATATTCTTAATAGTAGCAGTATCTATGTTTGCAAGATATAGAATCAAATCTATGTTTAATGATGAAGTAGATAAACAATATATTAAAGTAACTGATTATAGTAGATATTATACTGTACTTAATATATTAGATAAGTACTATACTACTATTTATAATAATAATGCAGAAGATGTATTAAAAATGCTAGATGAAGATTATAAAAAAGATAAGAATCTAAATAAAGATAATGTATTATCTACTTTAAAAACTAATACATCTAGAACAACTTATAAAGGATCATTGATGTGTTCTAAAAGATTAGGTAAAGGACATACTAGTTATTTAGTATCTGGTAATCCTGTTGGTGTTAATGTTGATAAATCATATGATGATATCTTTTATGAAGTTGAATTAAATGAAAATGAAATGACATTCTCAATTAAAGAGATAGATGCATCTCAATTTGGAGGTGACTGTCATGCGTAATTTTATTAGAAATAATATAAGAACAATAATATTCTTTGTTGTTATTGCATTAATAACAGGAGGTATTTTCTTATATAGATATATTAAACAAAATCAAGGAACATATGAACCTAATGTTGATCATGTTGCAAAAGAAATAGTTAAATATGAAGCTAATCAATATATAGTTTATAAGATAGATAAAGTTGATGTATATAGATCATATTATAAAGATTTTATGAAATTATTAGCAACTGATCCAGTTAAGGCTTATAGTAAATTAACTAAAGATTCAAAAACACATATGTTTAATGATAATTATGACAAATTTTTAGAATATGTTAAGAAGTTAGATAAGTCGGTTTTATTAAGTGGTGAAGTTAAACGTTATAGTGATGAAAAGAAGAAGATTATCCTAGTTGATAATACAGATTCTAGTTATGTATTTTATGAAGATGGAGTATGGAACTATACAGTAGATTTATCAAGACTTATTAAATAGTATTAATGTTTCTATAAACTAGAAGAGAGGAGGTTTATCTATGAATCCAGGCGGAAGTGGGCCTAGTTTAGGTAGTACACCTAGTAAAGGTGGATCAACAGGTGCTGGCGGATCTAAAGCTGGCTTTGATGCTAAAGCACAAGCAATATCTCAAGCTGATAACATGCTTGAAAAATACGTTTCAGACACTCCAGATGTAGGTGAAAAAGTTGGATTATCTAAACAAGAAGCTCAACAAGCAGATGCTGAAAACAGAGAAGCCGAGGCTAATGGTGAACCTCAAGCTCAACCAAGTGCTCCTAGACCAGGAGAAAAAATTGGTGATGGAAAACAAGTAAATGAAAAAGGTGAAGTTGAAAAAACTGCCACTAGAAAATTAGTTGGAGCTGCAGGTACTGCTGTTGCAACTTATTATGGTGGTGCAAAAGGTGCAGAACTTGCTAGTCAAATAGATAATTCTAAAACTGGTAATGCTGTTCTAGGAAAAGTGTCTGATATTGCAGATAAAGTTCCTGGCGTTGAACAAGCATCTAAAGACTTGGAAGGTGCTTCTGAAGCGGTTACTGGAGCTGCTGGTGCATATGTTGCTGCTAAAAATGGAAATTATGGAGAAGCAATAAAACAAGCTAAACAAGCAAAAAAAGGTTTAAGTAAGCAACAAAAAGTAATACTTAAAAGAATTATAATTGCATCTTTACCAGCTATTTTCTTTTTCTTAATATTAATAACAATTATTATTCTTCCTTTTGAGGGTGGATATAATGTATTAAATGATTTCATGGAAGGAGCCTCTGAAGGTGCTCAAAATGTTTGGGACTGGATTACTGGTGGTGGCGATGATGAAATGGCCAAAGCTATAGTTGGAGATGTTCCTGGATGGGATTCATTATCTACAAATAGAAAAAAGATTGTAACAGCTGCAGCACTTGCTGTTGGTGCACCTTATAAAGGTGGAGGAAGACCAACGGATGCTACCGTCAACGGTATATCAGGTGGTGTAGATGCTGGAGGACTAGCTGAATGGGTTATTTGGAATGTATCAGGATCTGATCCTGGATATTTAAGTGGATCCAATATAGCAGGTAGTTCTTTATTTGAATCTATAAGTGAAAGTGATTTAAAGCCAGGCGACTTTGGAGTCAATGGTGATGATGTTGGAATATATATGGGTAATGGACAATGGGTACATGTTGACCCATCTCAAGGAGTTATAAGAGGTTCTTATAATGGATTTACTCAATTCTATAGATATAAAGACGCTGAAGGAGGAGGTTCCGGAGGCGGTGGCGGAGGTACCAAGCCTGTTAGTAAAGAATGTTCAACAATGACTAGTTCTTTATTCCCTGGTGGTATTCCTAAAACTCAAGCTGAAATAAGCAAATATTTAACAACAGTTACAGTAGCTGTAACTACTAAATCTGGGCAAAAGAAATCTCAATCTTTAACTCTTCATAGTGCAATAGCAAGTGATGTTGTTAAAGCATTACAAGATGCACAAAATGCTGGATTTAAAGTATATGATGTTCAATCTATGAGAGGTTGGAATAGATGTTCTACTGAAACAGGTGGAGCTACTTGTGGATTAACAATGTCTCAACATTGCTATGGATTAGCTGTTGATATTAATGTTGCTGAAAATCCATTTGTTGCTAGTGCTAATCCATACGCTAGTAGTGAATTTGCAATAAATCATAATACTCAATTATATAAATCATTCGTATCCCTTGGATGGGGATGGGGTGGAGATTGGAAACAAGCTAAGAAAGACTACATGCATTTCTCTTACATGGGTACATAGGTGAATAACATGAAGAAGATAGTAATTATATTATTAATGGTATTATTTATTCCTTTTGTTAAAGCAGAAGGACTAATACCTGAAGTAGAATCCTATGTAGATGGTAAACCTTATTGGGATGATATGCCACTTACATCTACTTGGGCTTATGAACCAATTTCTAAGAAATATATAAATATAGATGCTGAAGGGAACATTACTATAGAATTAGATAATATTAATGATGATCCTACAGTTGGAAGAGGTAATATCAATATTAAAGTTGATATGCCAGATAATTTAAAAAATAAAACTATAAAAATAGTATTAGATGGTTATCCTTATAAATATACTTTTGTATTAGATAAGAATAATAACTTTACTATTAATGAAAGAGTAGTTGCTACTAACTATGTTATATCTAGTTTAACAGTAGATGATGGATATGATTATCCAATTAATAATCCTCAAAGTGTAAGTGTATATAATGATGATACTACTGAGTTATCACTAGATTATACTTCTTATTATGTTAAAGAAGAAGTAAAAGAGGACGAACATAGTAAAAAATCCATGACTATTCTTTATATATTTGTTGGTGCAATAGCATTATTTATATTGTTATTTGCAGCATTATTTATAAAAGCAAAAAATATATAGAAAGGGTTGAACATATATGAAGAAAAGAATAATATTATTAATAATTTTTATAATGTTATTTATTCCTAATATGGTATCAGCAGATGAATATAATACTGTTAAGTTAAATGCAGTATTTACTACATCAGCAGATGTATCAAGTATAGGTAAAATATATGTTCAATTAACTACATATACTGAAGATGCTGCTAAATCTAATGATGTATATTTACTTAAAGAAAAGAATTTTCAAGCAAATATAACATTAGATAAACCAGTTATCGATGCTAAGATGGTATATGGTTATTGTATAACTGTAGATGGTATTGCTGATAAATATGGTTTCTTACCTATTAAAAGTACAGCATTATATAGTGAAGGTGTAATAACTATTAATATTAAAGTATCATTTAATCCAATGGATTATGATGGTACTAAATATCGTAAAAATTCAGATCTTACTCCCGATGAACTTATTAGAAGAAAACAAGGATTACAAGATTCTGATCAAGTAGTAGGTGGTACAACTACATCATCTAGTAATAATAAACCAACAACTACAACTAAAGAAGGAGTAACATCTCCAGATGGTAAAATAATAATAGGTGCACCTGATGAAACTACTACAGAAAGTACAACAACTATAATATACGATAATAAAGAAGATAATAAACCAACTAAAGAAACTAAGATAAGTGAAAAATCTACTAATATATTAATTATAATCTTAGTTGCTATAGGATTGTTTGTATTAATTTTTATAATTGTAACAATTATTAAAATGAATCAAGCAAATAAAATGGTATAGTAATAAATATTAATTTATATTATAATATAAGATGGAGAAAGGGGAGGCTATATGAAACTTAAATTAAAGATTAAAGTTACAGGTAAAGATTTAACATTATTTATTTTGTTTTGTATTGTTCTATTGTATTTAAGTTCAATAGCTGTAACTAATGTATTCTCAATTATTAATACTCAAGAATTTGCAGGTTTTAATCCTATTAAAGGATTATTATTACCATATTTACCTGCTACTTTAATCGTATTCTTAGGAGTATTATTTGTTATTTTCTTATCAGTTTCATCTACTATATTTGAATTCTCAAAAGGTGGACCAGGTTTAAAGATTGGTGAAAAGGATTCAGATGGATATTCTAGATGGATGGAAGAAAAAGAAATGAAGGCAGGATGGAAAATCTGCAAGGTTGGTGTTCAAGATGAAGACGCTGATGCAGGTGGAGTTGTTTTCATAAATGATGGTAAAAATATGTGGGTTGATGATTCTGAATATCATACATTGGTAGTCGGAGTTACTGGATCTGGTAAAACATCAGCAGTAGTAGACCCATTAGTATATTCATTAGCTAAACATGGTGAGTCTATGGTATTTACCGATCCTAAAGGCGAAATATATAGAAACCATACTACATACTTAAAACATAAAGGATATGATATAGTTGTATTAAATTTCCGTGATCCTCAAATGGGTAATGCATGGAATCCTTTAATGGTACCTTATAGATTATATAAAGAAGGTAATAGAGATAAAGCGTTAGAGTTAATTGATGACGTTGCTAATAACGTTGTTAAAACAGATGGACCTCAACAAGATCCATTCTGGCAAGACTCTGCAGCAGATTATTTAGCTGCTAATATCTTAGGATTAATTGAAGATGCTAAAGAAGAAGAAATAAACTTAAAGTCGGTTAATATCATGACTACTATAGGTGAAGATAAAGTTGGAGGTAATTCTACATATATTAAAGAATACTTCAAATTAAAAGGTGAACAATCTTCATCATACTTACTTGCATCTAATACTATTAATGCACCTCAAGATACAAAAGGATCTATTTTATCTACATTTAGATTAAAGATTAGAAACTTTGGTTCAAGAGATAACTTAACAGAAATGTTATCATATTCTGATTTTGATATAGCAGATATTGGTAAGAAGAAAACTGCTGTATTTATAATCGTTCAAGATGAAAAGAAAACTTATCATGCTTTAGCTACAATTTTTATTAAGCAAGCATACGAAGTTTTAATAGATGTTGCTCAAAGTTCTCCAGGTTCACATTTACCTTATAGAACTAACTTTATTCTTGATGAGTTTGCGAACATGCCAGCTCTTAAAGATATAACGACAATGGTAACAGCTGCTCGTTCAAGATGGATTAGATTTACATTTATCATCCAAAACTATGCTCAATTAGACCAAGTATATGGTAAAGATGAAGCTCAAACAATTAGATCTAACTGTGCTAACTTAATGTACTTACTTACTACTGAGTTAGCTGCCTTAGAAGAAATATCTAAGTTATGTGGTGAAGTTAAGTCTAAGAAGGATGATAAGACTGCATCTGTTCCATTAATAACTGTAGCAGACTTACAAAAATTACAATTAAATGAAGTTATAATAATACGTAATAGACAAAACCCATTTAGAACTAAATTAAAACAAGCATTTAATATTGATTGGGGAGATAAAGAATGGCAAGAGCCAGCTCAACTTCCTACAAGAGAAAAAAGAGAAGTTGCTTTATTTGATTTAAAGAACTTTGTTGATGTACGTAAGAGATCAGAAATGAAGAAGAATGGAGGAAATCCTTTTGAAGGTGGATCACCATTTGGAGGAGTAAATCCATTTGCAGCTCAAAATCCTTCACCATTTATTCCTGCAGGAGTACAAGGTGGAGCTCCTAGTTTCTCAGATATCATGACTGGTGGTATGGCTGGATTAAATAAACCTAGTGAAAAGAAATTCCCAACATTTGAAGAATTCCTTGCTGAAAGAGGTAAGTTAAATCCTGAAAAAGCAACAAGACCACAAATTGATATTGATGATCTTGTTAAAAAGATTGATGCTCAAATTGCAAAACTAGAAGAAGAAGAAAGACAAGAAAAAGAAAAGAAGAAAGAAACAATTACAGAAAAACCAAATACACTTAATCCATTTGAAAGTAATAAAGTTGTATTTGAAGATGACGTAAAAGAAGAAAAAGAGATTAAAACTGAAGATAAAGTACAAGAGGTTAAACCTGAAGTTAAAGAGGAAGAGAAGAAGGAAGAAAAAGTAGTTGAATCAACTCCTGTTGAACCTAAACCTCAACCAGTTAATTTCACAGATGTTATGAATACTAATTCAACTGGACCAACATTTAAAGATATATTCTCAAATGTATCTCAACCAGTTCAACCAGAGATTAAACCTCAAGTAATTGAACAACCTACTATTAATCAAATGCCTAATAATAATTTTAATAATATGATTAATAATAATGTTAATACTCAAGTAGTACAAACAACTCCTAAAGTTGTTCAAACTGTTACTCAACCACAATCAGTTAAGGTTGATACTGAATCTCAAGTATTAAATACTACAAGTGATGATCAATTCTTTGATGATTTCTTTGAATAATAAAACTCAATTAAATAATTGAGTTTTTTATTTACACTTATTAACTATTATTAATAAGTAGAAGGTAAAGGAAAGAGTTTTTAGTTAATACTTTTATCTTTTTTTTTATGTTCTTTTTTTATATAATTATATACAGGTGGTTTTCATGAAAACTGAAGATTTTAATTATGATTTACCTGAAGAATTAATTGCTCAAACACCTTTAAAGGATAGAGCATCTTCTAAACTTTTAGTAATGGATAGATTCACAGGTGAAATAGAACATAAAGAATTTCATGATATTAAAGATTACTTACATGAAGGAGATGTATTAGTAATTAATAATACTAAAGTTATTCCTGCTAGACTTATGGGAGTTAAAGAGGATACTGGTGCTGTTATTGAATTATTATTACTTAAAGATTTAGGTGAAGATAAATGGGAATGTTTATCAAGACCTCAAAAGAGATTACATGTAGGTACTATTGTTAAATTCTCTGATGAATTATCAGCTGAAGTAATAGAATTGTTAGATGATGGGGTAACTCATGTTAAATTATTATATAAAGGTATATTACTTGAAATACTTGATAGATTAGGTGAAATGCCATTACCGCCATATATTCATGAAAAGTTACAAGAAAAAGATAGATATAATACTGTATATGCTAAGTTCATTGGTTCTGCTGCTGCACCTACTGCAGGATTACATTTTACTAAAGAATTATTAAATGATTTAAAAGATATGGGTGTTATAATTACTGAAGTAACATTACATGTAGGATTAGGTACATTTAGACCAGTAGAAGTAGATGATATAAGGAATCATCATATGCATTCGGAGTATTATGAGATGACTAAAGAAACTGCTGATATATTAAATAAAGCTAAAGAAGATAATAGAAGAATAATAGCTGTTGGTACTACAAGTACAAGAACACTAGAAACTATTATGAATAAATATAATGAATTTAGGGAATGCAAAGGTAATACAGATATATTTATATATCCTGGATATGAGTTTAAAGCAATTGATTGTTTAATAACTAATTTCCATTTACCTAAATCAACATTAGTTATGTTAGTATCAGCATTTAGTAAAAAAGAATATATATTAAATGCTTATAAAGAAGCAATTAATAATAAATATAGATTCTTCTCATTTGGAGATGCAATGTTTATTAAAAAGGATTAGGGAGGTTTTGTTATGAGTAGATATAAATTTGTTAATGATTTTGAAGATGTTGTTTTACCTAGAGAGGAAATATTAGTAGTAGATCCTGCTATTAGTAAGAAAGTATTATTATTTAATTCTTATTATCATGATAGAGATGGTTCTTTTATATATGAACAAGATCCATGTGTTAATAGATATGATTTAAATAAGGATATAATAGATTATATAAAACTAACTAATACTCCTTCTATGCTATGGGTAGTAGATCCTGAGTTTATGGATATAAATATGGCTATTGAATTAGCTAAGATGGGTCAAGGTGAATATATATCTAATATATATAAGAATATGTATGAAATAGCTGTATTAAGATATATGGCAGGTGAAAGAGGTTTCTTCAATCCATCAGATTTTTATACTCAAGAAAGATTATTACATGATGCTGACTATGCATCTGGTGATGTAGATGATTATGTTTATAACTTCATAAATGAAAATGCTGGATTTGTTGAAAGAGATAGAAGAGGTTATTTATACGAAGAAGATAGAAGAGATGCAGAAGTAGTTAAAAAAAGAAGTATAATTAAATAAAGATAAGAAGTGGTTATATGAAAATTAAATATAATTTAATTAAGGAAGAAAAGAATACTAATGCTAGATTAGGTACAATTGAAACAAACTATGGAACATATGATACTCCAATGTTTATGCCAGTAGGTACTCAAGCAACAGTTAAGACTTTATCTCCTGAAGAATTAAAAGAAGTAGGTTCTGGTATTATTTTATCTAATACTTATCATCTTTGGTTAAGACCAGGTGAAGATATTGTTGATAAAGCAGGTGGATTGCATAAATTCATGAATTGGGACGGACCTATTCTTACTGATTCAGGTGGATTTCAAGTATTCTCATTATCTAAACCTAAATGGATAACTGAAGAAGGAGTTAAGTTTAAATCTCATTTAAATGGAGAAGAATTATTATTAACACCTGAAAAGAGTATTGAAATTCAAAACAAATTAGATTCTGATATAGCTATGTCTTTTGATGAATGTGTAGGTTTTCCTCATACAAGAGAGTATGTAGAAGAATCTGTTGAAAGAACTCTAAGATGGGCTAAAAGAGGAAAAGATGTATTCAATAATCCAAGACAATCATTATTTGGTATTGTTCAAGGAGCTGAATATGAAGATTTAAGAAAACATTGTGTAGAAGAATTAGTTAAAATGGATTTTGATGGATATTCAATAGGTGGTACTGCAGTAGGTGAACCAAAAGATGTACAATATCAACAAGTAGAATATTCATGCAAATATTTACCTAAGGATAAAGTAAGATATTTAATGGGTGTAGGAGATCCTATAGATATAATTGAAAATGTTATAAGAGGTGTAGATATATTTGACTGTGTTGCACCTACAAGATTAGCAAGACATGGACATGCTCATACTAAATATGGAAAAATTAATCTTAAGAATAATAAATATAAAGAAGATTTTACTCCAATAGATGATACATGTGATTGTTATGCATGTAAGCATTATACTAAAGCCTATATAAGACATTTAATTGTAGCTGATGAAACATTTGGGCAAAGATTATTATCTATTCATAATATAAGATTCTTGATTAAATTAACTGAAGATTTAAGAGAATGTATTAAGAATGATAATATATTAGAATATAGAGAAAGATTTATAAGGGATTATTATGGAAAAGAAGAGAATAAGTAATTTTGCAATATTTATAACTACAATTGTTATTATTGCTGTTATATTAATTACTCAAACAATAGTAACAATTAATAATAGACATGAAGAAAAATTATTATATGCTATGCATAGTAAAGTAGAGTATTATGCTAAAAGATGTTTCTTAGAAGATGTATGCAAAGATAATGTTACATTACAAATGTTATATGATAATCAATTCTTAAATGAAGAAGTAGTTAATCCTATAACAAAGGAAGTAATTGATCCTAATTTAGAAATTAAATTTGAAGATAATAAAATAGTTATTAAATGGTAATAACTATTTTTATTTATTATTTAATTACAGTTATAAATACAGTTTCATCAGCATTGCTTGATGCGAATCCTTCATAGTCTTTTGATAATTGTACTAATGCTTTTGCTTTCTTACTATATTTATCTAATTTATTAGAATAATTAGTTAGTTTATTAATTCCTTGTTTATTGAATTTATCAATACCATTATCTAATTTATTCATGCCATTGTTTAATTCAGTAGAGCCATCATATATAGTTCCAATTGCTGTTTTAACTTTCTTTAAGTTAGTAGATATATTCTTAGAACCATCTTTAATTTCTTTTAGACCTTTCTTTAGTTCATTTAATTGTTTAGGTAAAGATGTTACTAAAGTTAATTCAGAATCTACAGATTGATAATTAGCTTTTATTAATTGTAATAATTGATAGTTAGAACAGAATGATTTATACTGTTCAGTTGAACATGCGCCTGATTGAGATAGGTTAGCATATGTTTGATCAATATCACCACCACCAATAGCAGTAGTTAAGTCTGTAGTCATCTTAGTTATTGTTTGTCTATTTTTTTCTTTTAATTGTTTTAATTGATTAACAGATGTTTCATTTATTTCATCATCTAGTTTTTTAGTAGCTTTATCTAATCCATCATATGCTTTATCCATACCTTCAGATACTTTAGTAGAACCATCAGATAATTGAATAATACCATCATTAACTTGTTTTAATGCAGCATTTAATTTAAATGATCCTTCTTTTAATTTACTAGTAGCACTTACAATTTTGTTCATGTTGTCTTGTAGTTTTTTAGCACTTTCAGTGACTTTATCCATCTTATTAAATACTTCCATATCAGTCTTACTTAATAGTTTAGGAGTGGATACTAAATATATATCTTTATATTCAAAATTTTTAGTATGATATTTTATTTCTACTTTGTTTAAATTTTTTAAATCTTTTAAACCGATTGATTCATATAAACCAGGAGCAGCAATAGCAACTAGTAAATTCTTTTCTCCAGTAGAAACTACTTTACCGTTTGTAATACTAATGTCTTCAGTATTATTATCTAAAGATGTACCAACTGTTGTTACATAAGGAACATATAATTTATTACCATTTACTTTTCTTGATTCTGTATTAGTTAAGTTAATAGTAATTTTTACATCTCCTTCTTTTCCTTCCAATTCATTGACATCAATTTTTTGCCCGTTTAATTCATATTTAATAGACGCCTTGATAGGAGTTTCCTTATTTGTTTCACCTGTATATATAATATTTTTATTATTACCTTTCCATACAAGTTTGTTTTTATTTAAGTTAAATTGTTCATCGCCAGATATATTTAATATATTTCTTAATTCTGTATCATCAATAATGTCATTGTTTTTGACAAATGTTAATTTGTTAGATACAGATATTGATTTTCTTGAACCATCTTTATTTAATACTTCATATACACTTTCTTGTTTATTAATTGCACCTACATTAAAAGGTATAATTGTTAAACATATTAATAATAATACTTTACTAAACTTTTTCATATTATTTAGCTCCTTCCATATTTTTAGTAGTTTTAATAATTACTTTATCAAATATTCTTAATAGAGCAGGTAATAGTAAGATAACTGTAATCATACTAATAATAGCTCCACGAGATAATAGTTCACATATTGAACCAATCATGTCTATATCAGAGTAGGCATATACACCAAATGTTGCAGCAAAGAAGCATAATGCTGACATGATAATTGATGGTGTTACTGCACCTAATGTATTCTTAATAGAATCATCTACATTTTTACCTTTTCTTCTATTATTTAAATAAGTATTACTCATTAATATTGCATAGTCTATTGTTGCACCTAATTGAATAGTACCTACAACTATAGATGAAATAAATGGTAATTTATCTCCTGTATAGAATGCCCATGCCATATTAGCAAATATAGCCATTTCAATAACTAAAGTTAAAATAAATGGTAAACTTGCTGACTTAAGAACAAATACCATGATTAAGAATATAACTGCAATTGATACATAGTTAACTACATTGAAATCATGATTAGATATCTTAATTAAATCTTTAGTTAATGCTCCTTCACCAGCTAATATACTATTTTCATCATATTTCTTTATTATTTCATTTACTTTATCAATTTGATTATTTAATTCATCTGATGCTACATCATATGTTGAGTTAATAATAATTAATTGATATTTATCAGTTTTATAAACATTTTTTATCTTATCCGGAATAAATGAATCTGGTATACCAAGAGTTTCAATTTTACCTGGGGTTAATACCATATCTATTCCTTCTAGATTTTCTAGTTCGTTAGATAATTCATCTAATTGATTACCTTTAATATCTTTATTTATTAATATGAATTCAGGAGAAGCAATATTATATTGTTCTTTTATTTCTTTATTAGATACTTGTGAAGGTAAGTTATCAGGTAATGATTCATCTAATTTATAATATACATTTACATGATTATTACCATATATAAATGGTATTAATAATATTAATGCAATAACTGTAATAACCTTATAATGTTTTGATGCTATATTTTGTAGTAGTTTAAATTGAGGAAATATTATTTTATGATGAGTACGTTCAATTACTTTATCAAATATTATTAATAGAGAAGGTAATATAGTTAAAACACATATTAATCCCATCAATACGCCTTTAGCCATGACAAGACCTATGTCTTTACCAAGTGTAAGTGACATACCACATAAACTTAAGAAACCAGCAATAGTAGTTAGTGATGAACCAGTTACTGAATTAAATGTTTCTTGTATTGCTTCATCAATAGCATCAACTGGTGTTTTACCTTTTGATTTTAAATATCTATATTTATCATATAAGAATATTGAGAAATCCATGGTAACTCCTAATTGTAATACAGCTGATATTGCTTTAGTGATATAACTTATTTCACCAAACATTATATTAGATCCCATGTTATATAAAATTGCTAATCCTATATTAGATAATAATAGAAGTGGAGTAATATAAGAATCAGTTGCAAATGTTAATATAAGTATTACAAATAATACAGCAATAATTACATAAGCTATTATTTCTTTATTAGATAAATCTCTTGTATCTAATACCATGGCTGACATGGATGATACTTGATTTGCATCTCCTACTATTTTTCTAATATCTTCAATAGCAGAAAGTGTTACATCTGATGAAGTAGAATCACTTAAAGTAACCATGATTAATGTTGATTTAGTACTTTTAAGCTTTTCAGTTATATCATTTGGTAACATCTCTAATGGTATAGAACCATTTGTAACATCATTTATAGATATTACTTCATTAACTGTATTAACAGTTTTTAGTTTTTCTTCTAGTTTTTTTAATTCTTTAGGATTATCTTTATCTGATAATACAAATGCATATGCACCTATTCCAAAGTCATTTGTTAATATATCTTGACCTTCAATAGTTTCGATGTTATCAGGTAAATAAACTAATACATCATAATTAATACGAGTAGTAATAAAACCTATTATTGCAGGGATTACCAATAATAAACTTATTATTAGTATTAATTTAGAATGATTAGCTATCCAATTTGATATTCTTTTCATAATCTCTTCCTTTCAACACATACATTGTAAAACAACTTAAAGTGTGTTTTCACTATCAAAAGTATTAAAGTGTATAGATAAACAACACTTTGTTTAATACAGTTGTATAAATATCATACATAATGTATGATATCTTGATTTTTGTAGTAAAAAGAGTTAATTTATTAACTGGTGATATAATATGGCAACAGATTTAAGAGTTTTAAAAACTAGAAAAAATATATATGATGCTTTAATGATTTTAATGGCTCAAAAATCATTTGAAGAAATTAAAGTATCTGAAATATGTGATCAAGCTATGATTAATAGATCAACTTTCTATGCTCATTTTGAAGATAAATATGTATTATTAGATTCTTTAATTAATGATTTAAAGAATAGTTTAATAACTAGATTTAAGAAAAATGATATTAAAGAGATTAATAAACATTATTTTATTAAGTTTATATCTTTATTTTTAGATGAAGTGGAAGAAAATAAAGAACTATATCATATGATAATAAATAGTAATAAGAATTCAGTAGCTATTGATATGGTACTTGAAACATTAAGAGATCAAGCTATTGAAGATATGAAGTCAAAAGGATTTGTATCATCTATTCCTATAGAAGTAATCGTTGATTATTATTTAGGTGGGTTAGTTAATATGTTTAAACTTTGGATGAGAAGTTATCACCCTTATACAAAGGAAGAAATGTTAAATTATGTAGATAAATTATTGCCTGATAAGGTATAATATTATATGTGATTAATATGAATGAAACAAAGTGGTATAAACTAGATAATGTAGCATTCTATTATGCTTCTATAAAAACTAAAAAAAGACAAACAGTCTTTAGATTTTCATGTGTATTAAAAGATGAAGTTGATAAAGATTATTTACAAATAGCATTAAAAGAAACTATTAAAGAATATCCTAATTTTCATGTTACTTTAAAGAAAGGTTTTTTCTGGTATTATTTAGAAGAATCATATAAAGATATAAAAGTAGAGAAAGAGAATAAACCTATATGTCATAAAATGATATATGATGATAATGATTTATTATATGAGGTAACTTATTATAAGAATAGAATTAATCTAGAAATGTCTCATATCTTATCTGATGGAAGAGGTGCTTTAGAATTCTTTAAATTATTAATATCAAATTATGTTAAATATAATTATAAGAAAAAAGTAGAAGTAGAAAATGTTTCATCTGAAATGGATAGAGTAGAAGATTCATATGATAAATATTTTAAGAAGTCTGAAAGAATTAAAGAACATCATAAAAATGTTTATCATTATAGAGCTCCTGAGTTAAAAGATAAAACAAGATTCTATGAAGTACATACTAATCTTAAAAAGGTGCTTGATTTAGCTCATAAATATAATACTTCTTTAACAGGATATTTAATATCAGTATTAATATATTCAATAATTAAAGAATATAAAGTATCTGACTATGATAAATTAATTAAACTAGAAATACCTGTAGATTTAAGAGGATTCTATAATTCTAATTCATTAAAGAATTTCTTTGGTATTATTACAATAGACTTTAGACCATCTAAAGGTAATTTAGAATTTGATGAAATAGTTAAAGTAGTTAATACTGAAATGAAAGAAAGATTAACAATTGAAAGATTAGAATCTAGAACAAATAAAATGGTATCTTTCCAAAAATTAATAGCAGCACGTATGTTACCTTTATTTATTAAAGAAATAGGAATGAGAATAATTGAATCATTTACTAGTAAAATGAGAACAACTAATTTATCAAATGTAGGAGCTGTTAAATTTGATAAAGCTACAGATAAATATGTTGAATCTGTTATAGCATTAACTAGTACTAATGATTTTCAATTTACTATAGTATCTAATAAGAATGATTTATGTATAGGTATATCATCTATATTTAAATATAATAATATAATAAGAAATTATGTTAGATATTTAAGAGATAATGGAGTAGAGATAGTTATAAATACGGAAGTGATTTAAATGAAACATTGTAATAAATGTAATGTAAGTATAAATACTAATGAAAAATATTGTCCTCTATGTCAGGCTAAACTAGAAGGTAAAAGTAGTTCTGTTTATCCTACATTAAGAAGTAAGAGTATAGATATAATATTAAGATTTATTTTATTCTTTTCTTTAGTCGCTATATTTATTAATTGTTATATAGATTATATTGTTAATAAAAAACTTACTTATTCTATATTTGTAATATTAGGAGTAATTAGTTTTT
>CAMODU010000014.1 GCA_946611605.1 uncultured bacterium | reverse complement strand
TATAATATTATTTGTTGATTTCTACTTAATATATTTAAAAGAATATAAAGTTAAAGTATTATTAGATGTATTATTTGGATTGCTATTTGTTCATAATATGATATATATGATTTATATATTATCTACAAGATATACCATAGCTGTAGTAGTACTATATGCTATTATGATTTGCATAACTAAGAAAGATAAAGCAGTATTTATAATTTCATTATTAGGTTATTTATTATCTAGTATGTACTTCTTATTATCTAGCTTAGATAATAACAATTTAGTATACTTTTTATCAGTACTAATGACGTTCATGTGCTTTATCGTATTAGACCAAAAAATATTAAAAAAATACCATGGATAATCATGGTTTTTTATTGCATAAAAGCCCATAATTTGATATTATTTATATAGATGGTAAAGGATAGTGTTAAAGATGGGAAATAACAACAAGGGGAACATGATTTTATTAACAATTATATCAGTTGCTACATTGTTAGTAGCTGTTATTGGAGCAACATTTGCTTATTTTAATATATCTATAAACAGCAAGGATTCAGATACAACTATTGAAGTTACTAATGGTACTATTTCTATTGAATATGCAGATAATGCTAATATTCAATTTGGTGCAGCTCAAGCTGGTACATTAGTTGCTACTAAAACTTTTACTATAAATGGTTTAATAACTGGATCATCAAATTTAAACTATCAAGTTGATTTAAAGATTAATAACAATTCATATGCTGATAATGAATTAGTATATACAATTACATCAAATAATGATTCAAATAATGGTACAATTATTCCTGGTAATGATGTTAGAACTAACATTCCAACAGGAGCTAATAATGTTGTAGTTGGTAAAGGATTATTTGCTGGACCAATTCCAACAGGAGCATTACATACATATACAATTAATATATATGTAGCAGATGGTGTAACTGCTGCTCCGGATGCTCAATTTGATGCAAAAGTATCAGTATATCAAGCAACTAAATAGACCTGTAAAGGTCTTTTTATTATATTGAATAGTAATTGATGATTGATTTATAATTATTATAGGAGTTAATGCTTATGAATAAGAAGGGCAACAATTTATTTACTAAGATATTTAGGATATTATCATATCTTTTTTTAGTCTTCTTATTTATTCTTGCATGCTTTTTAGTATTTTATATAATAACATCTGCAATTGCTAAGAAAAAGGGTACTAAGCCACTTATAAGCATGTATACTATTGTATCTCCTTCAATGGAACCTACAATTATGGTAGGTGATGTAATAGTTAATGTTAGGGCAAAAGATGATAATCACTTAAATGAAGGGGACATTATTACTTTCTACTCTAATGCTATAGATACTGGTGGTTATACAGTAACACATAGAATATTTAAGAAATATTTATATAATAGTATTACTTATTATGAAACTAAAGGTGATAATAACAATTCTGAAGATATCGGAAGAATCACATATGATAATGTAGTAGGTAAATATGTATTAAAGATACCTCAATTAGGAAGAATACAATTCTTTGTATCATCTCCTGCAGGATGGTTCTTAATAATCTTAATACCGGCAACATTTATTATTATTAATGATGTATTAAAACTAATACAAGCATATAAAATAAAGAATGAATTAGGTAATATTAAGACTAAAGATGATCCTAAGAAAAAGAATGAATTAAATAAGAATAAGAAAATAAGAGCTCTTATAGAAAAAGCAGATAAAATGAATAAAAAGTGATTTTAATATCACTTTTTTTAATATATAATATTAATATAGGAAGTGTAATAAAATGAGCTATGATAAAATACCTGTTGAATATAGACCTTTAAGTCCATGGGCTTATTTTGGATATAATATATTATTTAGTTTACCTGTTATAGGTTTTATACTATTAATAATATTTTCTTTATCTAATTCAAACATAAATAGAAGAAATTATGCTAGATCTTTCTTTGTTATTTATATAATTATTATTATTGCAGTAACAATTATAGGATTAGCAGGAGGATTTACTTATTTAATTGAAAGAATAAAATAGAGGGTGTTATTATGCATAAATGTAGTAGTTGTGGTGCAGAATATAATAGTAATTTCCTCCAATGTCCACAATGTGGAAGCTCTAGATATACTGAAGTAATCAAAAAGAGTGGATACGAAAGTGCTGTTGGAGTTATTATTACTTTAATTATTGTCCTTGGTTTATCAGGGTTAATTGGATATGGTGCTTATATATATATGCATCCATTTGATGATGGACCAATAATAACTGATTTAGATCCAAATGATTATACAACAACAACTACAACAACAACTACTGTTGCATCAACAAGTGGTACTACTACATCTGGTGGAAATGGTGGTTTAAGTGCTAGAAGTACTATAGCAAGAACTACAACTGTTAAATTAGAAGGACAACCATATTCAAATAATAGTCATGTATTAACTGTACCAAATGGTTATTCAGTCTCATCTGATTATGCAAGCATGCCTTATAACTATCAAGATGTTGTAGGAGCAGATGCTATATTATTAGTTAATAATTCGAATAAGTCTATTAATTATAGTATTAATACTAAATCTGGTAATTATCTATCAGATAATTCATTAAAAACATACTTAGTTGATTCACTTGATTCTTTAGGTTTTAATAATATTATACCTGTTAAGTTATATGGTAGAAGTTATTACTATTCAATCGAAAAAGAAACTAAGGTTAATGGATATACTAATGGTGTATTATTAATGTCTAAAGATAATAAAACAATATTTGCAACATTTAGTATTCCTACTAGCGAAATTAATGAAGACTCTATGTTATTATTAACACAAATTATTAATACATATATATAGCAAACATCTGTTTGCTTTTTCTTTTGACTTTTACTATAAAATACTATATAATATACAACCAATAAATGAAAGAATAGGGGTTTTATTTATGGTTGATATTAAGGGGTTATTTTATCATATTTTTATCGTAATTGCGGTAGTTATTATATCTATTCCTATATGGAATAATTCACCATCTAAAGTTGGTGCTAATATTGCTGCGTCTTTTAAAGATATGCAAGTAGCTTTAAGTTTTGATGGATTTGATAGACTTACAACTATGGAAGATAATAACTATGAGGTATTACAACCTAAGACAGTTACTTTAAGAAATGGTACTCAAAATGAAAAAGATTATAAATTAGTATATGTTTATTCTAAAACATCTACTGTTAATTATAAGGATATTAAGTTATCTTTAGATAATCATATATATGCATTAAGTGATATGAAATATACAGAAGATAATAACTATTATTACTTTGTATTAGATGTTGATTCATTAGATGCATATACATCTAAAGACTATGATGCAAGAATCTGGACTAATGCAACTCAAGGTTCATTAACTGGATCATTTGTAATCATGTAATTTGCATAAAGGAGTATTATTTATTATAATATTTAACATTGTTTGTAGTTAAGGGGGTATTATTATGTACCAAGAAGATAATAAGAAAAATGAATTGGTTAAAATAGCATTAAGAGTAATACTATTCTTCTTAATATTTATTCTTACTTTTAAATTACTATCTATGGTATTTAATAGTAGAAAACAATATTTAGAAAAGAATAATATGTCTCATAATATTAGTAGCTTACAAGAAGTAGCTATTAGATATTTTAAAGATGGTAATTTAGATATTGAAGAAGGAACAACAAAAAAGATATCTTTAAAAGAATTAATTGAAATGAATTATATATCTGAACTAAAAGATGAATATGAATATGTTTGTTCTGATTCTGATTCTTATGTTGAATTAATGAAAATGGATAATGAATATAGAGTTAAGACATATTTAGTATGTAATAATAAATCTGACTATTCATTTACTTATATAGATGATAAAACTAAAGAGGAAGAAAGAAATCAAGAACCTACAACTACAACAGCTATAGTTCCTGAAACTACAACAACTACAACAGTAACTACAACTACAAAAACTGTTACTAAGAAAACAGAAGTACCTACAACTACAACAACAACTACTCAACCAACTACAACAGCTCCAATAGTAATAACTACTAAACCTGCTGTTGAAAGATGGAGTATATCATATAATTGTAATGGTGGTACTATAAATGGTGCAGTTATATATTCAGTTAAAATAGAAAAAGGTAAAGAATTCACATTACCAATTCCAACAAGAGACGGATTTAACTTCTGGCATTGGGAAGATTCTCAAGGTAATGTTTATGAAGGTTCTATTAAACCAACAAGTGATTTAAAATTAATAGCTAAATGGCATTAAGAATAGATAATTTATATCTATTCTTTTTTATTCTATGATATAATTATTATAGGGTGGTTAAGATGAAGAGAATAGGCGACATCAAAGATAAAATCAACATAGTAAGATTTACTATAATGGATATGATATTTATAGTATTAATATTTTCTCTGTTATCTATAATCATAACAACTTTTATACATAAGAAGAATATATTTAAGAGTAATACTACTAACATTGATAATGTATATAATCAAATAGTAGATAAGTATTATCAAGATGTTAATAAAGAAGAACTAGCTAATTCTGCTATAGATGGAATGATGAAGTATTTAGATGAAAAGTATTCTCTTTATATGGATGAAGATAAGAATTCAATATTATCTAATCAACTAGATGGTACTTATAAAGGTATTGGTGTAGTTGTAGAAAAGAAAGATGATGGTATATTTATTAACAATGTATTTAAGAATTCTTCTGCTGATAAAGCTGGTGTTAAAATAGGTGATAAACTAGTAAAGGTAGATGATTTAGATTGTAGCAATATATCTGAAGTAGTTGAGTATATTAAGAATCATGATGAAGTAGCTATGTTATTAAATAGAAATGGTGAAGATTTGCTTATTAATGTTTCTATTACTGATATAGATAATCCTGTTGTTAGTAGTAAGTTATTAGTTAATAAAGATGATGACTATGGATATATTTATCTTAAATCATTTTCAAGAGCTTCATATACTCAATTTAAAAATGCATTAGAAGAAGTTGAAAAAAGCAATATTAAAGGATTGATAATAGATTTAAGATCTAATCGTGGTGGTTATTTAGATCAAGCAGCAGATATATCTAAGTTATTTGTTAGAAAAGATAAAACTCTATATTCATATAAAGATAAGAATAAAGAAATAGTTGAAACAGATGATACAGATGAAGAAAGAAACTATCCTATTGTTGTATTAATTGATCGTGTAACTGCATCATCTAGTGAATTATTAACATTGATACTAAAAGAATCATATGGTGCTATAACAGTTGGTACTCAAACATATGGAAAAGGCAAAATACAACAATATGATAAATTAAGTGATTCAACAAGTATTAAATTTACTACTGGTGTATGGTATTCACCTAATCATAATAGTATTGATGGTGTTGGTATTACTCCTTCATATACAGTTGAATTAAATAAAGAATACTATGAGGAACCTATTGATAAGAATGATAATCAATTAGCAAAGGCTTTAAAAGTATTAATTAATTTAAGTAAATAAAAAAGTGATATAAAATCACTTTTTTAATTTATCTAAATTAACTGTTTCGAATACTAAGCTTGATACGTCTTTACCACATCCTGGACAAGTACCGTTTGAACCAGCAAGATCAGAATTACAGTAAGGACATTTGTGTTCTTTCTTTTTTGCTTCTGTCATGTTTTCGTGTTCATCTTTACCACCAAATGCGATAGCTGTAACTGATGGACCAACTTTTTCATAATCTTTAATATCTTGTTCAATTTTAACTTCAGTATTACTTGATATTTTAGAGTCATTATCTAAATCATCTATTTCATGCAAGTCTAATTGATTGTTATCATCTTCTAAGTCTACTAATTCTTCTTCAGGTTTAGCTTTAATTTCACTTACACGAGACTCTTTGTATTCAATATGTTCTTCATCTTCAACATATTCATCATCTGATTTAGTGAATACTAGGGAATCAACATATTCAGATTGTTTAGATTTAACATCTTTATTATCTTTTTTAAATGGTATTGCTTTGTCATCATCTATAATGTAATTATCATCTGTTATAATCTTTAATTTATCTTCAAGATTATCTACATCTTTATAATATTGTAAGTAATTAAATTTAATCTTTTTATTTCTATTTTGATGATTAGAGAAAGCTATATAAGGAATTATAATAAATGGAACTAATATAGATAATAGTTTCATCCATTCCTTACAATTATATTCCCTTGCTAAGTTATAAGGCATCAATACAAATGTAATAATATTTATAAATGGAATAAATACTAATATGTATGGTAAACCAATTATTTTAAAGAATAAATATAAATCATAGAATGGTATTATTGAATACCAAGGTTTTAATTCTTCTTTCTTAAAGATAAACCATAAAGAAACATGAAATATTATTCCATATATAATTATAAAAGGTAACCACTTAATAAAAGTATTTGATATATATGTATTTATAGCATTTATATCAATATTACCATCATAAAGATTCTTTATAAATCCCATATATATCCTTCCTATTCTATATATATTATATTTTAATTAATAAAAAAAATCTATATGTTATACATATAGACTAGAATGTTATATTTCCTGATTGTTCTTGTGGTAAATCATTTTCAACTGGTGTTGGTTCTGAACTTAATGTTACAGATGCTCCAGTATTAAGTGGTATATCAGGTATAGTATCATCAGTAGCATATGGGATGTTGAACAATACTGGTTCTTCATCTAATACTATTTTTTTATTTGTTTTTAATTTGGCTTTTCTTTCTTCTTCACTCAATTGTTGTTCATCTGTTGGCTGTTGTTCAACAATTGGTTGTTCATTATTTTCTATTTGAGTATCCATATAAACTCCTCCTAATAATAAAATATCATATACTACTGTTTTATCATATTAAAACGCTTAAAAATAACAATCATTTTACATAATAAATCTATTGTTTATAGATGGTATAAATGATATAATTTACATAATAGGGAATGGTAATATGATAATAGCGATTTTACAAAACAATATTATATTAAGAAAACATATTTCTTATTCTGATGGAAGTAACTATATTATCCATGATACAAAGGGAAATGTATTGGGTAATATTGTTTTTAATGGAACAAAATGTTTCTTCTACGCTAATACAAATATATCAGTTGCTAATTCCAACGGAGAAGCTGTTAACGAAATAGAAGTAAAAGAATATAGTATTTTAAATGTTACTAATACAATTACTAAAGAAGTTATTCAATTATACTTCTATTTAGCATATGTACCAAATACTACTGAACTTGAAATAAAGAAAAATACTATAACTGTAGGTAAGGGAGCAGGTAATGATTTAGTTTATACTTCTCCTTACATGAAAAATAATCAATACAAATTAACATTCCAAAAAGATTCTTGGTATCTAGAATCAGTTGATGGTTATGTTTATGTTAATGATAAACTAGTTAAAAGAAAAAGAGTTAACCATGGAGATATTATCTTCTCAAATGGTTTAAAGGTTGTACCAGTAGGTAATGTATTAGTTGTATCTAATCTACTTGCTAATACAAAACTTACTCCAAGTGCAGAAGCATTTGTCACTAAAAAGAAAATAGTACAACAAGTAAATAAAGATTCACTTGATAAAGAAGGAGAACAAGAAGTATTTAAAGAAGAAGATGAATTCTTAAGATCTCCTAGATTTAGAAGTCAAAATAAACCTGTTGAGATGGCATTAGTTCCACCTCCATCAGAGAGTGTTCAACAAACAACTCCAACTATTCTTACAATTGGACCTCAAATGACAATGATGGTAACATCTGTATTTACTATGTCTCAAACATTAATGTCTGCAGCACAAAATAATACAGACTTTAGAAATGTATTACCAAGTGTAGGATTATCTATATTTACTATGATTTCTTCATTTTTATGGCCTGTATTAACTAGAAGATTTACTAAATTCCAACAAAGAAGAGATAAGGCTAGAAGAATTAAAAAATATAAGAATTATCTTGAAATAAAAGAAAAAGAGATTAATGATATAGTTGAATCACAAAAACAAATAATGATTGAAAATAATGTATCATTAGATATGTGTCAACAAATAATATATGGAAGAAAAAGAAATCTATGGGAAAAGACAATCAATGATAATGATTTCTTAACTGCTAGAATTGGTATTGGTTATGTACCTCCATTATTAACTATTGCATATAATGAAGATGAGTACTCATCTGAAGATACATTATTAACAAAAGATGTAAAAGCTTTAATTAATAAATATAAATATATTCCAGATATGCCATTAGAAACATCGTTCTTACAAAATAGAATATCTGCTATAATTGGTAATCCTGGATTATTAAAATCATTCTTTGAAAGTTTATTACTACAATTAATGACATTCCATATTTATAGTGAACTTAAAATAATGATATTCACTAATGAAAAAAATCAAAGTAATTGGGAATGGATGAAATTCTCTCCTTACTGTTGGGATAACCAACATGAGATAAGATTCATAGCTTCATCTATTGATGATAAAAAGAAATTATCTCAATACTTAGATAGTATAATCAAAGGAAGAATTGAAGCTATGGGAGAAAACCATTCTTCCGATAAGGCTACATATAGAATGTTTAGTCCTTATTATCTAATTATTACAGATGATATTGAAACCACTAGAAACCTAGATGGTATTAAATCAGTTCTTGAAATGGGTGATAATCTTGGTTTCTCAATGATTATTAAACATAATAGAATTGCTAACTTACCATCTCAATGTTCAACATTTATTCATATAGCTGAAGATGTATCAGGTTTATTTAAAAATGATTTATCAGCTGATAATCAAAGTCAATTTAAGGCAGACTTTAATACAAATATAAATGTTGAAGAATGTGTAAAAGAATTAGCTAATATCTATGTTAACATTCCGTTAGATAAACATGAATTACCTAAGTCTGTTGGATTCTTAGATATGTATGGTGTTGGTAATGTTCAACAATTAAACTCGCTTGATAGATGGCATACTAACAACCCTGTTAATACATTATCTGTTCCTGTTGGTATTGACCAACAAGGTGAATTATTCAACATGGATATTCATGAAAATGCTTACGGACCTCACGGTTTAGTTGCTGGTACTACTGGTTCTGGTAAGTCTGAATGGATTATTACATATATCTTATCGCTATGTGTTAACTTCTCACCAGAAGAAGTACAATTCGTACTTATCGACTATAAAGGTGGTGGCTTAGCTGGTTCATTTGAAAATAAAGAAACAGGTATGCATCTACCTCACTTAGTTGGTACTATTACTAACTTGGATAAATCAGAAATAAGAAGATCACTTGCATCATTAGAAGCAGAGTCTAAGAGAAGACAAAGAATGTTTAATGAAGCAAGAGAAAAGTTAAATGATTCATCAATGAATATTTATAAATATCAACAATACTATAGAAAAGGTATGTTAGATGAACCATTATCCCATTTATTGATAATCTCAGATGAGTTTGCTGAATTAAAAGCACAAGAACCTGAGTTCTTAGATCAATTAGTTTCATTAGCTCGTATTGGTCGTTCATTAGGAATGCATTTAATACTAGCTACACAAAAACCTGCTGGTGTTGTAGATGATCAAATGTGGTCTAACTCAAGATTTAAAATATGTTTAAGAGTTCAAGATAAAGCTGACTCTAAGGATATGATTAAATGTGATGATGCAGCTTACTTAAAGCAAACTGGTGCGTTCTACTTACAAGTAGGTATGAATGAATACTTCGCTTTAGGTCAATCTGCTTATTCGGGTGGTAAATATCAACCAACTTCTATAGTTAAAAAGAAAATAGATACACAAGTAGAATTACTTAATGATTTAGGTGAAGTAATAAATTCAGTTGAATATCATGCTCAACCTAAAGATGATGCGGCTAATCAAAAAGTACATGGTGAAGAATTATTAAATATTATTCTATATGTATCTGATGTAGCAAAGAATCAAAATTATAAGATTAGACCTTTGTGGTTAGATCCTATACCTGAAACTATATTTGTTGATAATCTAAAGAAGAAGTATCAATTCAATAGAACACCATTTGTTATTGAACCAATTATTGGAGAATATGATAATCCATATCAACAAAAACAATCATTATTAAGATTGAAACTTAATGATGGTAATACTTATATAACAGGTGTTTCTGGATCTGGTAAGGAACAATTATTACAATCTATGATATATTCAACTATATCTAGTTATACACCTCAAGAAGTTTCATTATACTTAATGGACTTTGGTGCTGAAACATTATCAATGTTTGAAGATGCTCCTCATGTTGGTGGTGTAGTATATCAAAATAATATTGATATGATTGAGAATACTTTTAGATATGCTACAAGAGAATATGTAGATAGAAGAAAGAGATATCGTGAATTTGGTGGTAATTATGAATCATATATCAAGTATAGTGAAACAAAAGATCCACTATTAGTATTTGTAATTAATAATGTAGATAACTTAAAAGAAATATTACCTGAACAAATTGAGAGTATGTTACCTGTATTTAAAGAAAGTGCTAAGTATGGTATCATTTTCGTAGTTACTTCTGTAGATAAGAATGGTATTAAAGGTAAGGTTCTTGATGCATTCCCACAAAAAGTTATTCTTAAACAATCTGATGACGACTTCACTATATTCTTTGGTTCAAAATCTAAAGGTATATTTATTAAAGATTATAAAGGTAGAGGTTTAGTTGAAATTAATAATACTTGTTATGAGTTCCAAACAGCTACTGTATATCAAGAAGATAAATTACAACAAATTGTTAAACAAATTTGTGGTCAATTAACTGAATACTATAAGATTAAAGCTCATAGAATACCAATGATTCCAAGATCATTAACATACAATAATATTGATACTACAGGAATATCGTTCAACAAGATTTGTGTTGGTTATTCTAAAGGATCAATCGAACCTAAGTATTTCGATATTCAAAGAAACTTTGGTACGCTTATTATTGGACCTAAGAAGTTTGTATTAACTGATTATATGAAAGTTATATGCAAACAATTAGAAGATGTATGTGATAAGAAAGATAAGAGAGTATATTTATTTGATCCTAATGATATGCTTAAAGCTGAAAGATATTCTAATATAACTTATGTTGGTTCAGAAGAAATATTAAATACTTATAAGAATTTATGTATTTATATAAATGATGAATATAATAAGTATTCTTCTACTGAAGATAAGAGAGGTTATAAAGCTCCAAGAAGAAGTATTATTATCTTCCAAGAATCATCTGCAATTGTTAAGTTATTAGGAAAAGAATTTGAAAAGTTCAGTGGAATTGTTGATAAAGCTCGTGAATTAGGATTATTCGACTTTATCTTTGCTGATGTGTTAGCAGATTATAAAGATATAGGTAGAGAAAAAGCATTACAAAAATTATTCATGGACTCGAATGGTGTATTAATTGGTAATACATATGAAACTCAAATGTATATTGAATTAAATACTAGAGATATTAAACTTAGAGATGCTCTTGCTGATAACATGGGATATATTGTTGAAAATGGTAAGGGATATTATTCTCAAATGTTACAGTCTACTGAAGTAGAGGAGGATACAGAAGATGAAATATAAGATTATATGTGAAGTATCATTTCCTGAATTTGAGTATGTATTGGATGTTAATATTCCAAACAATAAGACAGTTTATTATGTATGTAAGATGTTAGATAATCTAATTAAAGAAAACTTATATCCTCAATATGAGAGTAAAGAGGATTCTTTATTAATAGATGCTAAGACAGGAACACCATTTGATAAGAATGTTTTAGTAAGTGAAACTACTATTAGAAATGGAACAAAGTTGACATATTATTAATGTCAACTTTTTCTTATAAACAATATTACTAAATGATAATATGATATTATAAATATAATAGGAGTGATATATATGTCAGTACAACAAAAAGAATACGATTATGCAAATGTTCAATCGTTTTGTAATAGTGGTGGGCCTTTAGATACAGCTCTATCTAAATTACAAAGTGATTTAGCAAAACTAAGAGTTAAAATTAACGAATGTGAACCTTTATATCATGGTGTTGGGACAACAAGCCCTGTTTATCAAAAATACCAAGATTTATACAATAAAATAGGGTCTGAACAAACTAGTGGTAGTATGTGGTTTAATGCTGCTATTACAAGAGACTTAATAAATTTTATGTATACAAATGCTGAAACTGATTATAACAGCGACCAAATGTAGTTAGGAGATAAGTATGGCAAGTATAGTAGGATCTTTTAATGAACAAGAAGCAGTTGCTGAAAAAAAACCAACTGTTTTTAATGACTTTGTATATGATACTGTTACAGATTCAGGTGCACTGAATCTATTTGATGATTCAATTAATATGATTAACACAATTAAATCAAGTGTTAATATTATTAAAGAAAGATATTCACAATTACAAGATATATATGATGAATTTACTGATTACAACCCTACAATGGAGGGAATAACAAGAAGAATGGACTCATATGTTGAAAGTGTTGAAAAAGAATTTAAACAAATAATTGATTTAGCTAAACAAACAGTTGAATCATTATCTCAAACAGATACTGCTTTAATGGATGATTTAGATAGTATTAATCAATTAATATCTGGTGGTTCGAGTGATGATGCTGGATTTAATACATCTTCATCAGGAACAAATCAAACATCTGGAATTGATGTTTCAACAGATCCTAGATTTAAAGCACAATCTAATGGAACTATTTATTCAACAAACCCTAAAATTGGAGTGCCATTGCCACCTTCTGCAAGTTTTGCTGCTGATTTTCGTGCTGGTGCAGCTGCAGCAGTAACAAATAGGGCGAATGAAGCTGGTTTCAATGAAAGTTCAAATCATTATACACCAAGTGCTGATAACGGTAATATGACTAATCATTATACAAAAGATGGATATCAACATTCTACAGATGTTGGATATGATCCACAAAATAATGTGGCTCCAAATCTTGCTCCTCATGTTGAAAGTGATACTGTTGATGTATTTGGTAATTCAGATCGTTCCATGTTAAAGGAATATCTTAGAAATCAGTCAGGTAATTAAGAGGTGAGATTATGGGTGTAACACAAAAATCGTATGATTATGATAGAGTAATAGATTTTACAAATACTGGTGGACAATTAGATACATCATTAAATGAATTGCAAGAGAATTTAGTTGCATTAAAGGAATTATTTAAAAGATGTGAACAAGTATTCCATGGTGTAGGATCAACTAGTGCAATATATAAAGAATATGAAAAACTATATAATAGGATAGGAACTAAAGCTGGAGGTATGTGGCAAGTAGTTAGAGATGCTTACGATCTTGAAAACTTGATGTACAATAATGCTTTAGAGGACCGTAGATTAGATAACGGTGAATAATTATTAAGTGTAAGTTAGGTGTAAATATATGTGTTTAATATTTACACTTTTTTTTTGATTATCTATAATTAAATTATGATAGCGATGTCTATATGTATGAAAGGAGAAAATTATGGAAGTAGCTTATTTTGATGAGTCTGAAGCAAAAATGGAAAAGACTCCACAAACATTTAATAATTTTATTTATGATAACCAAACTGATGGTGGTTGCTTAAATAAATTGGATGAAACTGCTAAGAAGATTAATGCTGTTAGAGGAAATATTGATGCATTACACGCTCGTTATAGAGAATTAATGGCTATTTATGACAAGTTCACTAGATACGATGAAACAATGGAAAAGATTATTAGAACTATGACTACACAAATTGAAGCAGCTGAAAAACATTTTAATAATATAGTTTCTACTGCTCAACAAGCAATTAATGAACATATGACTACAGATACAACATTAATGTCAGACTTAGAGCAATTAAATAGCTTATTAAGCGCAGGAAGCGCCGAATAATTGAAAGGAGATAGATTTAGATGGCAGGCGGACAAGTTACACAAAAAGCTTATGAATACGATAGAGTTATAGAATTTACTCAATCTGGTGGAGCAATGGATCAAGCTCTTTCAGATTTACAAAAATCTCTAAAAGAATTAAGAGTATTAATTAATGAATGTGAACCATTATATCATGGTAAAGGACAAACTAGTCCAGTATATAACCAATATAAATATTTATATAACAATATTGGTACTCCAAGCAGTGGTTTATGGAATCAAGTATACGGTGCTGTATTATTACAAAATGACATGTATACAAACGCTGTAAACGATAGAGATAAAGACCAAGGATAGAAATAAAAAAGGAATCAATTGATTCCTTTTTATTTTGTCTTACTTTGTTGTTGTATATTGTTTTCTATCATATAATTATTAAATTCATTTCTCAATGTATCATATGATGTTGTACTATTAGTGAATCCTAGATTTCTTTCTAATGTAGCTATTATATTATTTTCAAATTCAGTTATTTCTTCATATGACATATTAGGATTTAATCTAAGCTTTACAGCATCAAATATATATTTATAAATCTTTTCAACACTTGCAGGATCCATAGATAATTGTGAATTATAATATACTATAGTTTGTTCATCTACTAGGTCGAAGAATTCTTCAGCTTTAATTTCACTATCTATATTATCATCAAAGTATTCTTCTATGTAGTGTATATCATGATTAGCTAATACGTTCATATCGAATCCTGGAATGGATTCTATTATTACTCTAAATTCGTTAGCTATTATTCCATATCCTAAATCAGTAGTGTAATACTCTTCTTCAAAAGGATATGTTGATATCATTACCGCACATGCTTCTTGAACATATTTACCGTAGTTATTATCTTTAATAACACATGTTAATTCTTTTCCATCTTGAGTTTCTATGATTCCAATTGAAATAAGATGACTTTCTTCATGCCTTAATACTAATAAATCAAATGATCCTGGTGAGAATGTAGAATTCTCATTAATGTGAATTGCTTTTTCTCCCCAGTTATACCATGCAACATCTGAGCCGTGTTGAGCTATTGCTTCAGGAGATTCGTATATTATATTTATAGTTTTAATGTTTTCATAGAATAGTCTCATATCAACATTAGGATAGGTATCCATAATTTGTTGAGCAAAATCAATAAATTCAGGTTTTAATTCATCTTTTATATTTGAATTAGCATTAATAGCTGATTCAATATCTTGAATAGTTATTTGTTTTTCACCTAAATATTTATTTAATGCATATGAATCTTTAATGATAACGTCTTTACCATTTGGATTCTCATAATACATATCTGGAGTTACTTCAGTTGGCTTAATATAAGAACTAGTATTAACCTGTTCTTCTTCTATAGTATTAGTTTGAGTATATCCAGATTCTTCATCTACTGTTTTATTTGTATCTTCTACTACTTGAGGATTTTCCTCTTGAACTGGTTGTTCTTCTTCTATATTTGGAAGTTCTACAACTTCATCATCGGTAACAGATATACATTCTTGTACATTATTGTTTTCTAATAGATTTCTTGATTCTAATTCATTATAGAGTAGTGATGAACATGCTATTATACTAGCTGCAGCTATTACAGATGCAGTAAATTTGAACTTGTTCTTTCTATTTTTCTTTTTATTATCTGATGATTCAAAAAAAGCTTCTTTATTTAAATCTCTAGAGAACATATTAGCTAAAGCTACAAAGTCTTCTACTTGTGGATAATGAAACTTATTATTTTCATCTAACTCTAAGAAAGCATATCTTCCTTTTTCATCTCTAAATACTTGAAATCTTTTATTATTATATGTAATAATTGAAGTCTTTCTATATAAATGAGTATGCATATTATCACCTATTTTAATTATATAATAATATGTTAAATAAGAGTATATTTATATAATAACATTTACAATTATACAAATACTTGATAAAATTATTATTAGAATAGAGGGATTGTTGTATGAATAATTATATAGAAAACATTCATTCAATTATAAGTGATGCTAGATTAGCTATTAAAGAAGAAGGATTAAAAGCTTTAAAGAAAGCTAAGAATGAAGAAGAAGAAAAGAAGATTAAGTTAGCTTCTGTACATTATGAAGTAATGTTATCTGGTTTATTATTATATGAAGATAATATTAAAGACAGTATTAATGATAAGATTAAATTAATCAATAATGAAGGTGCTAAAGTAGAATTAGAAAAAGATCCAACTATTAAAGAAAATCTTTCTACTGAGACTTATGCATATGAAGGAGAAGTTGGTGCATTTGTATCTGATGAAGATCCATTCGTTGTTGAAACTAAATCTGGTAAAAGAATAGTATTAGATTCAGATCCAGTATTCTATATTAATAGTTCTGGTAAGAAGATAGAATTAGATGAAGATCCTAAATTTAAAATAGCTAAAACAAATAAAAAGATAGTATTAGATGAAGATCCTGTATCAGTTAAAACTAAATCAGGAAAGAAAATAATATTAGATTCAGATCCAGAATCTATTAAGACAAGTAATAAGATTATTATATTAAGTGAAGATCCTAAGTTTAAATTAGCTAATTCAGGAACTATAATCGAATTAGATGAAGATCCTAAATTTAAAAAGTTTAGTTCTAATACTAAAATAGAATTAGATGAAGATCCAATCTCTATTACAATTAATGATGATGATCAAAGCGATAATGAAGCTTCAATAGATATAGAGAAATTAAAAAGTTCACTAAGTAATTAGTGAACTTCTTTTTTTTGTTAAAATCTAAAACTTCTCATAGTAATTCTTCTAGAGGCTCTTTCAGCTTCTTCTCTTAATCTACGTTGTTCTTCTTCCCATTCACGTTTATCTCTTTCAGCATTACTATATAATGTATCAGCTTTATAAACTATATTTTGTATTGCTTTCCACATTCCAGTGTTATTCCAGTAATTATAATTACTAGCACCACCTAGATTAGAATATATTTCATCATATAATTTATAAATACTTGAACTACTACCTATTCCATGATAGTTTTCTTCTAATTCATGTACTAATCGTTGTAATTTTTCTAAGTCATCTTGTAGATTATCTAGAGCATTACTTAAATAACTACCAGATGAACATGTATCCATTACACCATCAAAATCATAATATCTTGCAGCCATGTTATCACCTATTCATCATTTTGTTTAATATTTCTAAATCATTAATTAACTTAGTATCTTTATCTGTTAAAGAAGATATAGATTCATCCATATTTTTAATAATTGATTTGTTTGTATCTACTAAGTCATTGTTTCTTAGAATTATTATATCTTTCATATCTTTTACATATTCATCGTAATCTCTACATGAACCATATTTATTTGATAATCTATTGATTCCTCTTACAACTTCTTCAGTATCACTTTGTATACTTCTTGTTACAGCATTTATTTGTTCTAACAAACTAAATATCTTATTACCTTCATTATTATATGTAAATTTATCATATGTAGAAGGATAGTTGTTTGAAGAACCATTGTTTTCATGCCATGATATACTACTACGTCTACTCATATTATCACCTATTTTAATTATAATAATTATAAACAATCAAGTCTATAAAATAACTCTATTTATCACTTTATTTACAATGCATATGTACTTATTTATTTAATTAAATTCTTAATGTTGCTATAATTATGATAGGTGATAATATGACAAGTGTAGCAACTTTTAATTCAGGCGAAGCAAGCGCACCAAAGCAAGCAACTGTATATAATGATTTTACTTATGATACTATTACTAACGGTGGTGCATTAGAAAAACTAAGTGAAGTTGGTTCAATTATAACTAATATCTATAATGATGTAATAGATATTGCTAGTAAATATCAACAATTACAAGCATTATATGGTATGTTTACTAATTTTAATGATGCAATGAATGCAAATACTGCAGCATTAAGTAATAATTTTAGTGAAATTCAAACAGCATATAATCAAGTTATATCGGTAATGAATGAACAAATAGCAGTATTACAACAACAAGATACTTCATTAATGGAAGATTTAGATGCTATTAATCAACAATTAGCTCAAGGTGCTGAAGTAACAGATCCAACAATGGACGCAGCTCAACAAGCTCAAGCAGCAAGAGCTGCACAAGAACAGGCAGCAGCACAAGCAGCACAAGACCAAGCAGCAGCTGAAGCAGCTCAACAAGCTCAAGCAGCACAAGCAGCATTGGCAGCTCAACAAACAGCAACAGCTGCAACTCCTGAAGCAGGTTTTATGCCATCTGCCGGAGTAGGAACTGCAGGAGGATTTGTAATGCCTACTGGTCAAAACTTAGAAACAGTATATAAAATAATAGCAGCTGAAGGTGGAAATATTAGTCCAAATGAAGCAATGAATATAGCATCTACCATGATTAATAGAGCAAGAACTGGTGGATGGAGTGGTGGTAATGATATTTATAAAATTGCTACTGCTAAGAATCAATATGTTGTTTATCAAAATGGTAACTATGCTAGCGCATCACTATCTCCAGCATCAAGAGCAGCTGTAGATCAATTATTTGCAAGTGCAGCAGCTGGTGGTGGAACAGTACATCCATATAGTAGCTTCAGATCTAATGGTTCTACTAGCTATGGTGGTACAATTCTTGAACCAGGTGGAAACAGATATGCATAAGAATACTATCAAGTATTCTTTTTTAATGTGTAAAGTAGATTAATAATTATATTTATTAACAACAATTATTGATACAATATAAATAATAGAGGTGGTATATATGGCAGAAGCATATAACGTAGCAAATTACGATGAAAGTGAAGCAAAATTAGATAAGACTCCTAATTCTTATAATGATTTCGTTTATGATAATGAAACTGACGGTGGAATCTTAGATCAATTTTCAAATGTAAATACAAAGATTGGTGAAGTAAGAACTAATATTGAATCATTACATCAACGTTATGAAGAATTAAAAGGAATGTATGAAGAATTTACTCATTACAATGATAGTATGGATGCTATTATTAGAACAATGAATGGTAGATTAGAAAATATAGAAAGCAGTTATAAGAATATTCTTACTACTGCTCAACAAGCAGTTGAAGAAAACATGGCAACTGACACTACATTAATGGATGATTTAGATGAAATTAATTCATTATTAAATGGTGGTGATTCAGAAGCAGGAATGAGAACTTCAAATGAGAATCCATATAATTATACTGATGAACAATTATCTCATCTTTCAGGAGATGCTCAAAAAGAATATGCGGAAAGAAAAGCTGAATGGGAAAATAATCAATTTAAAGAATCTCATGGTGGTTTAACTGAAGATCAATGGAATCATATTCCTGATTCAGAAAAGCAAAAAATATTACAAAACCAAGCTGAAATATCTCAAAAGGGTAAAATAGTATCTGATACAGATGCTACAGAAGCTGGATTTACTATGGGTAAGAGTTTAGATGAAGTAACTGATGAAATTATTCAAGGTAAATATGGAACAGGTCCAGATAGATTTGCTGAACTTGAAAAACAAGGATATAACGTTAGAGATGTAAAAGATGCTAACGGTAATGTTATTTCGCGTGGATTACAAGATATAGTTAACGAAAAGATGAATGGTACATATGTTAAAACAGATGATACAACTGCACCATATAAACTATCAACTAATACTCCATCTGCAAATTCACAAGAAGCAGCATTTAAACAATCTCATGGTGGATTATCACAAGAAGCATGGAATAAAGTACCAACTACAGTACAAAATGAAATCTTAAAAGGAGTAAATAATGCTAATGCTGGATCACAAGAAGCAGCATTTAAGCAATCTCATGGTGGATTATCACAAGAAGCATGGAATAAAGTACCAACTACAGTACAAAATGAAATCTTAAAAGGTGTAAATGGTGGATCTACTACTAAATCTACTGCAAGTTCTACAACTAGTACACAAGAGGCTGCATTTAAAGCATCACATGGTGGACTAACACAAGAAACATGGAATAAAGTACCAACTACTGTTCAAAATGAAATTTTAAAAGGAACAAATAATGCTCAATCACAAACAGCAGCTTTTAAAGCATCACATGGTGGATTAACACAAGAAACATGGAATAAAGTACCAAGTTCTGTTCAAAATGAAATCTTGAAGAATGTTAATAATGCTAATAAAACGACAACTAGTACTTCTGCTAGTACAACAACTACACCAAAACCAGAAGTTGCAAATGTAGGTAAACAAATAATGAATAATAATAATGGTTCATCAACACCACTTGTTGATAAATCAATAGATATTCAACCAATCGTTCAAACAAATAATACAGGATTTAAAATCTCTGATATAAGTGGTGATACAGGGTATGATGCTAATGGTAATTTAAAACCATTAGAAGCACCTTTTGGTGATGGAACTAGTGAAGAAGCATTAAAACAATCTAATATGTTAAATCAAGCTACAATAGAATAATTAAAGAGGTTTATACCTCTTTTTTATTTACACTTTAATTTCCTAAGTATATTTTAGTTATTCTTTATACTTGATATAATTAATATAGAATAGTAGGTGATATATATGGCAGAAGTAGTTTCATGGGATTCAAACGAAGCAAAAGCTACTAAAGAACCACAAACATTTGATAATTTTACTTATGATACAGTAACAGATGACGGTATTTTAAATAAATTAGATGATGTTAAAACTATTATTAATGACGTAAATGATGATATATCTTCCATATGCGATAAATATGAAGAATTAAAAGGTTATTATGATAAGTTTACTGATTTCTTTGAAATGATGGATGATAACAAGAATGGGTTGCATTCATCAGCAGATGCTATTCGAAAAGCATATGAAAGTGTATTAACTGAGTTGCAATTACAATTAGTTGAGCAACAAGAAGTAGATTCAGAATTATTAGAAGATTTAGATGATATAAATATTATACTTAATCGTTCAAACACTAATGAAGATGGTTTGGCTAAATCTGACAATGCTAATGAAACTTCTATTAAGGAAGAACAACCTAAAGAAGATACTACTGCTAAAGAAGAAAAAACTACGGAAGATACTCCTACGAATGATGAAAAAACAACTGAATCTAAGCAAACAGAAGATAATAAAGTTGAAGATAATACTACAAAAGATAATACACCAGTTGATACTAAAAAAGAAATTAATCCTGATTTAGATCCTGCTAAAGCAGCAGATGAAGTTATCTCTGGTAAGTATGGAACAGGTGAAGATAGAAAGAAAGCATTAGCTGATGCAGGTTATGATCCTAGCGAAGTACAAAAAATTGTTAATCAAAAAATAAATGGTACATATAATCAAGGAAGTAATGGAGGCACAGGTGGAACAAGTACTCCAACTGCTCCTGCAGCAACAACTACACCAACTGCAACTACTCCAGTCACTACACCTGTTACAAGTGCTGATCCTTCACAAGAAGCTGGTTTTAATTTAACGGGTGCTGGTCTTGGTAGTGTATTAGTAAATGCAGCTTCTCAATATTATGGAACACCATATGCTCATGGTGGACTTGGTAAAAACGGTATAGATTGTTCAGGATTAGTTGTAAAAGCAGGTGAAGCGTTAGGACTAAGTTTACCTCATAGTACGAGCTCTCTTATTAAAATGGGTACTAAAGTTGACTCGTCTCAAGCTCAACCTGGTGATTTAATATTTACTAATGGTGGCGGACACGTTGTTATTTGTACAGGTAGAGATGCAAATGGAAATCTAACAGCTATAAGTGCTAGTTCAAGAGGATCGAAACAAGTTAAAGATATTACAGTTACAAAAGGTATAGTACAAATAAGAAGAATTGTATAATTCTTCTTTTTTTAGTTTACACACATATATTTGATATAGATTTAATAATTCTAAATATGTTGATATAATAAATATAATAGAGGTGATATGTATGAATGAAGTGGCTTCATGGAATTCAGAAGAAGCAAATTTCGCAAAAGAACCACAAACTTTTAATGATTTTACATATGATACAGAAACAGATGAAGGTATTTTAAATAAATTAGATGAAGTTAAAAAGTTAATAGGCGATATAAATTCAGATATAACAGATATAGGAACAAAATATGACACATTAAAAGGTTATTATGAAATGTTTACTGATTATTTTGAATTAATGGATAATAATAAGAATGGATTGCAATCATCAGTTGATGCAATACAAAAAGCATATGAAAGTGCTTTAACTGAAATGCAATTACAATTAGTAGAACAACAAAAAGTAGACTCTGAACTATTGGAAGACTTAGATCAAATTAATGAGTTATTAACTAAATCAGATACAGAATCTGATGGAAGTAGTTCTGGAGATACAAATAAACCTATAGTTCCTGGTGAAGAAGCACCAAGTGAAGAAGCACCAAGTGGTGAAACTCCAGCAGAAGATACTTCAGTAAAAGATCCATTAGAAGTAGTAGATGATGTTATTGCTGGTAAATATGGAACAGGTGAAGATAGAAAGAAAGCATTAGCTGAAGCAGGATATGATCCAAGTGAAGTACAAGACTTAGTAAATAGAAAACTAAAAGGTGAAGAAATAGGAACAGTCGATAAACCTGAAACATCACTTGCAGTTGAACCAGAAGTAGAAACTGGTACTGTAGGTGATACAATTAATACTCCATCAGATAATACAGAAACAACTGCACCACAAACAACAACTCCTGAAGCAACAACTCAACCAGTTACTACAACTCCAGATAATAATTCAACTGAAGCTGGATTTAGATCATCAGGAAGTGGTATTCCAGCTATGGATGAAAATGGTTTAGTAGTAAGAACACAAAGTCAAGCAGGACAAGATGTTATTAATAAACTATATGCTGAAATTCCATCACACGCTAATGGTACTCACAGTGGAGAATTAGATTCTATGATTGATAATTTATCAGCAGAAGAATGTGCTTGGGTATTAGAAAGAATTGAAGATAAAGGTTTTGGACAAACTGGAGCGGGATATGCTGGTCAAGAAACACCAGAGTCCCATGCAAACTTTATCCAAGAACAAGTAATAGATAGATTTGGTGGAGATATCCACAATGTATTAAAATCTTGGGGAACACATTCTTATTCAGGATATTAGAATATATAATAAGAATATCAATAGATATTCTTTTTTTTTGTAAAGAAATACTATGTAGATTCTAATATATAATATATATTGATATAATATTTATAATAAGGATGATATTATGGTAAATGTAATGACATGGGATTCTAAAGAAGCTAATACTATTAAAGAACCTAAAGTATTTAAAAATTTTACGTATGATACTGATACTGATGGCGGATGTTTAGAAAAGTTTGATGATATTATTAATATTATGAAAGATATCGAGGATGATATTAATAATATATGTGAATTATATAAACAGTTAGAAGATTCATATGATATGTTTACTGATTATAATGATAAAATGGAAAAGAATGTATCAAATTTAAATGAATCTTTAAGAAGAGCAAGAATGGTATTTAAGAATATGTTATCTGACATGCAAGAAAGAGTAAGAGAATTACAAAAGACAGATACTACATTAATAGACGATTTAGAAAGTATTGCTTTATTGATAGGTGAAACTCAAAATAAGATAACTAAATCACCAGAAGATAAATTAAAAGAAATATATCCTAATGGTGCACCTCAAACACCTGAGGAAGCATATAAGGATATAGTATCTGTAGATGTTCCAATTACATTAAAAGATGGAACTAAAACAACAACTAAAGTAAACTTAAATAAAGCTATTGCCGAAGATGTTAAAGCAGCATTACAAGAAGCTCAAGATGCAGGCTTTAAAGTATATGAAGTTCAAGGTTATAATTGGAAAGGTGATGATGATAATTTATCAGCTCATTGCTATGGTTTAGCAATAGATATAAATGTAGCTGAGAATCCATGCGTTCCGATTGAACAAGCAGGTGCTCCAAATATAGATTGGCAACCTCATAGTAATGAATACTCTATAGGAGTAGACAATCCTTTAGTTCAAGCCATGGAAAAAAGAGGTTGGAGCTGGGGAGGCTATTGGGAATCTAAAAAAGATTACATGCATTTTTCTTATACTAATTCATAAAAAAATACAACATATGTTGTATTTTTATTTTTCTAATATATCTAATATATGTCTTCCTGCACCAAGTAGTTCTTCTCTTTCACATGTTGATAAATGATATTTTATAAACAATTCATATTCTTTATCATTCATCTTATTAACTTTATCTTTTATATATTCTGTAGGTCCATCTTGATTAATAATTTTTATTCTTTTTAGATTACATATATCTTTTAAATAATTAATATCTTCTATTCTTACATATGAATATAAATTATCATTATCTTTAATTATTTTAAAATTATCATCTATATTATTTATATCATTTTCAATATATCCTTCTATAAAACCATGATATATAAGTGCAAACTCATTCATGCAATATGATATAAATATATATTTTTTAGTAACTCTCTTAGCTTCTTCTAATGCTTTTATTTTTTCATCCATAGATAATAAATGATACATTGGACCAAATAATAAAACTATATCAAATGAATTATCATCAAATCTAGATAAATCTATAGCGTTACCTTGATAACATTTAATACCTTTATCTTCTATATATTTAAGATTATGTTTAACTAGTTCTACTGCTGTTACATCATATCCTTCATCATTTAATACTTTTGAATATGCTCCAGTTCCAGCTCCTACATCTAGTATCTTATCTCCAACTTTAATATAATTATGTATATATTTCATAGCTGTTATATATTCGATATTAGCATGTTTAGTTAATAATCTTTTATCTTCATTGTGTTTATTATAATATTCAATTAATTCTTTTTCGTTCATATTAATCACATAAATATAATAATAAATAATATAGATATATTCAATAATATATAGTAAAATTAAGTTGGTGATATATATGATATTTTTAGCAATATTACTAGGTACAATAGTTGGAGTAGTATTAGTTATAGTAATATTATTCTTATATTTTATTCATAGATTAAACTTTACAATAGGATATGAAAATATGCAATTGTTAAAAGATAGAGTAAAAGAAGGAATTAAGAATGGTGAATTATATGATGATTCAGTTTCCTTAACAACTCCTAAAAGTATTTCAGGAATGACTGATATATATGAACCATTGATACAAAAAGACTTTGATGATTTTCATTCATCTGAACTATTTAATTTAAATAATAAAAATTTGAAATCAATATTTAATTGTTTAGAATCAAAAGATATATCACATATAACAAACGATTCTACATTTGATTTAATAAGAGGAACTATATATGAACAAATACAAGATATGGTATCTACCGATACAGAAGTTGTATATGATGATATAAAGATTCATAGAAATACTATTAAATCATATAGTAACAAAGAAGGATCTGCATATATAGAAGTTAATACTTCTTTATCTTATTTTTATAAGAATAATAAAAAAAGAGGTAAGACTAAAGAAGGATTAAGAATAGAAACAAGATATACTACCAAGTATATACTTGTATATGATGCTAAGAAGTTTGATGGTCATTCAGTAACATATGCTGTTAATTGTAAGAACTGTGGAGCACCTGTTCCAACTAAAGGAGATACAACATGTCGTTTCTGTGGGTCACATGTAGAAGGTGTAGACTTTAAGACAATCAACTTAAAAGGTTGGAAATTAGTTAGTTATAAAGAATACTAATATCATTTAGAAAAGGGGATATTAATGAAAGAATTTAAAAGAAATATTCGATTTACTATGCCATATTTTAAAGGGCATGGTTTAAGAATGTTTTTAATTGTTATTTTTACTATAGTAATATTAGGACTTAGAATATTAACTCCTATATTATCTGCTAAAGTAATAGTAGGATTAACAGAGAATTTATTAGATCAAGTTATAATAATAGCTTTAATATTGTATGCAACTGATGTTATATGGAATATATCTTGGTATTTTCAAAGACAACTATATCAGAAAATTTATACTGATGTATTCTCTAAAGTACAAAACTCATTAGGATCAGCTATATTAAAATTAAACAATGATACATTAGATGCAAATTCATCAGGTGTATTTATTCAAAGGTTAACTGGAGATACTTCAAATATATCAGTAGCATTTGAAAGATTCTTATCAGAGATAGCAGGAATATTTACTTCTATTGGTACACTTGTAGCAATATTTATAGTAAATATAAATACAGGTATATATACTGTTATAGCTTTGGGAGTATCTGTATTAATTTCTTATTTCAGAGTTAAAGAATTAAATAAAGAAGATAAGAATTTAAGAAAATTAAATGAAAAGACTACTGGATTTATTGGTGAATTAGTAAGAGGTTCAAGAGATATTAAAATGTTAAACTCTGAAGAATCATTCTTAAAAGAATTAAAGGTTAAAGTAGACCACAACAATAATGAAAGATTTAGAGTAAGAACTAAAGATAGAAGATTCTGGTTAGCAGAAATGATATCTAAGGATACATTTGATGAATTCTTAATTATATATTTAGTATATTTAATTATGACAGGTGGTATAACTATTACTAATGCATTAGTAATTAGAAACTATCAACAAAGAACAACTGGATTTGCTGATTCTATTGGTTATTTAATAGAAGCATTTAAAGACTTTAATCTATCATGTACAAGAATATTCAATATAGTAGATTCTGAAGAATTTGCTAAGGAAGAATTTGGTACTGAACATTTAGATTCTGTAGAAGGTAACTTTGAATTTAAGAATGTTTCATTTGGTTATAGTAAGAAACATAAAGTATTAAATAACTTATCATTTAAAGTAGATGCTAATACTACTGTTGGATTTGTTGGTAAGTCTGGAGAAGGTAAATCTACAATATTCTCATTACTATGTAAAATGTATGATGTTGATAAAGGTGAAATACTTATTGACGGTGTTAATATTAATAAATTAGATAAAGATTCTATAAGAAGTAATATTACTATTATTTCTCAAGATCCATATATATTTAATTTAAGTATTAAAGATAATCTTAAGTTAGTTAAAGCTAATGCAACATTTAAAGAAATGAGAGAAGCATGTAAGATGGCATGCTTAGATGATTTCATTGAATCATTACCAGATAAATATAATACCATAGTAGGTGAAGGTGGAGTTAACTTATCAGGAGGTCAAAGACAAAGATTAGCAATTGCTAGAGCATTCTTACAAAAGACTGAAATAATATTATTTGATGAAGCAACAAGTGCATTAGATAATGAAACTCAAGCATCTATTCAAAAAGCTATACATAATTTACAAAAGGATTATACTATATTAATAATTGCTCATAGATTATCTACTATTAAGAATTGTGATAAGATATTATTAATATCAGATGGTAAAGTAAAGGATGAGGGAACTCATGAAGTATTATTAAAGAAATCTAAGATGTATAAAGAATTATATGAATCTGAAATAGAAAAGTAGAGTTATTAAACTCTACTTTTTGCATTATTAATTGCTACTTGTTCTAATCTATTTATATATTTACCCATCTTCTTAGATTTTATAACTTTAAAGTATACTATAGGATCATTTAATAGATATTTAACAAATTCAAATCCTTTATTATATTCATAATCATTTATTACTTTTTCATCTAATAATATATTAA
>CAMODU010000013.1 GCA_946611605.1 uncultured bacterium | reverse complement strand
ATGATAATGTTAAAGTAATTAATCATATTATATATGAAATGAAAGATATAGAAGCTTTGAAACATGTTATAGAAACTCATAAAGAAATAGTTAACATATATAATAATGATGAAGAACATTTATTAACTTATGTAATAAGAAACTTTGTTGATAATATAGACACCATGACTTTAGAAGATATAGATTATTTTAAAAGAGTAATAACTATGATCGTAATTAGAGATGAATTAAAACTAGATTATAAACAAAAAGAAGAAATAAAAACAGATTTAGCTTTCAAGAAGGAAAAGATACAAGAAGAAAATCAAAAACATATTAAATATGTAGAATACATAATAGATAAATACATAATAGATAAATACTTTATGTATAACCAAGTAGATAATGTTATCCTAAATGAAGTAACAATACCAAAGGATAATTTAACTGATAGAATGGATTTAAGAAGTATGCCTACTATCACTATTGATTATGTTAAATATACAAGTGGATTAAAGATGTTATTTGATGATGCTTTTTCTATTCAAGAAAAAGAAGATGGGACATACTATTTATATATGCATACACCTGATGTTGATGAATTTATACCAAGAGATGGGGGATTAGATGCACATATGAAAAATATGTGTGAATCTCGTTATGTTAAAGATGAAAAAGCACCAATGATACCTTATCAAATAGCTAAGAAAATATCTTTAACTAAAGATGATGAAAGACCTGCTTTAACTTATAGAATTCATGTTAATAGAGAAGGCAAGATATTAGGTATTAATTTCTTTAAATCTAGAATAAGAGTTGATTATAATTTATCTAAGACTCAAGCAGATATATTAATGAAAGATAAAGGATTTAAATATCATGATTTATTAAATATGATGTTTAGTATATGCAAATCATTAAGAATAAGTAGACATGATACCTTGGGTAAGAGAAGCCCAGCAGGTATTATATTAGATGAATATAATATTTGGGCTAATATAGCTACTGCTCAATTTGCAGAGGATAATGGAATTATCTTCCCTTATAAGAATTTAATAAAAAGAGAAGAAGCAACTGCTTATTTCCTACAAGCCTTAAAGGAATTTGATGGGCAATTAGATGATGATGCAAGAGAGATACTATATTCTATAGAAGGAACAAAAGAAAGAAACTTCTATTCTACAATTAATTATGGTAATGCAAGATTTAATAATATGCCATATTCTAACTGTGGAAATCCTTTAAGAGAATATATTTCTTTAGATACTTGTAGATTAGTAAAAGATCTAATGATAGATAATATTAATAATACAGATTATTGGGAAGAAAAAATATCTAATGATTGTGCAGAATTATCTGAAGCATCAAGTAAAGTAAAGGAATTGTATAAGACTAGTCAATAGTCTTTTTTTATGCCCTTTTAAATTGATATAATATATTATAGAGTAGAAGGGTGTTATATGAAGGATATATTGATTCCTCTAATTATATTATTATTGTCTGCAGGTATATCTGTATTCATAATAATTAATTACAATAAGAAGAAAAATAGTAAACCAAAAAGACATGAATATGCAGATAATATAGATATTAATATGAGTAATTCTATATTGCCTCAAGTACCAACTAATGAACAACCAGTTCAAGTTGTTCAAGAGGAAGTGAAACAAGCAGAGGTGGCACCTCCTACAATCGATATACCAATTCCTTCTGTAGATGACACACCTATAACTATTGAAGAACCTAAACAATTAGAAAATGAAAATACAAGTGAAGCTATAGTAGTAGAACATACTACACCTATAGTTGAAAACAATATTAATCAAGATGAAATAGTTCATGTTCAAATAGCACATGAATTAACTAATGAAGTTGATGATTCGGTTACAATAGATGAACCTAAACCACTTATGAATGATGTAGGTGAGACAGTTCAAGTAGAAATAGAAAAACCAATTACTAATGATATTGGAGAAACAGCATTTAATTCAATGCCTATAAATAATACAACTATTAATACTGATATTAAAGTTGATGATCATGAATATGTAAGTGAAAGAACAGAAATGTTCAACTTAGAAGATATAAAAAATGAAATGAAAAGAATAGAAGAGGAAAGAAGTAATCAATTATGAATTTGAAGGTATATCAAGCTGGTTTAAAATTTATGCTTATTAATACAGTTAAAAGATTATATGATGGTGAAGTATACTTTGAACATAGTTTAGACCACGGTATATATGGTGTTATAGAAGCACCTACACCTATAGATCAAGGAGCATTAAATAGAATCAAAGAATATATGACAACTATGGTATCTCAAAATTTACCTTTTGAGAAAAAGATAGTAACTAAAAAAGAAGCATTTGATTTCTATAAGAATAAAGGACATAAAGAAAAAGCATTTAATATATTAAATATTAATAATGTTGTTGTATCTATGTTCTCTTTAGAAGGACAATATAATTATTTATATACACATGATATGCCAGCTAGTACTGGAGTATTACAATACTTTGATTTATATTTTGTAGATATTAATAAGTTTATCCTTATCTATCCTTTTAATGGTAAGTTAGATTTTACATTTAGAAATAAATTATTTGGAACATTTACTGAATATAATAGCTGGTCTAGAAGACTTGAAGTTCCTTATGTAGCTAATTTAAATAACATAGTTGCTCAAGGACATATAGGAGATTTAATTAGAAAGAATGATATTATCATGAATTCTAAGATAAATGATATAGCAAGAGATATAATTGATAAGAATAAAAAGATCATATTACTTGCTGGTCCTTCATCAAGTGGAAAGACTACATCATCTAGAAAGTTAGCATTATATCTATCTTCGTATGGTGTTAATGCTACTGCTATTTCATTAGATGATTTCTATTTAGATAATGATAAGAAACCTATCATGGCAGATGGTAAAGTAGATTATGAATCTGTAGATGCTATAGATGTTAATTTCTTCTCAGAATGTTTAAATAAATTATTAGCTGGTGAGCAAGTACAATTACCTATATATGAATTTACTACAGGAACACATACATTAGCTGATCCAATTAGTATAGGTGAAAAAGATGTACTAGTAGTAGAAGGATTACATGCTATTAATCCTAAAGTATTAGAATTATTAGATCAAAATATTATATATAAAATATATTTATCTCCATTAACTCCATTAGGAATTGATAGACACAATTATGTATCGACAACTGATAATAGATTATTAAGAAGAATGATAAGAGATTTTAGAACTAGAGGTTGTGATGCAGAAAGAACTATTCTTACTTGGGGTGATGTAAGATCAGGTGAAGAAAAATATATATTCCCTTATACTGATACAGTAGATACTGTATTAAATACAGCATATATATATGAGATGGGAATACTTAAAGTATTCTGTGAACCATTACTAAAACAAATAGCAATGGACAGTGAAGCATATGATGAAGCAAGAAGATTACTTGCTGCATTAAATGTATTCTATCCAATATCATCTGAAATGATTCCACATGATAATGTATTAAGAGAGTTTATTGGTGGATCAGTATTTGAAAAGTAGGAGGAATAAATATGAAAAAAAGAGTAGCTATAAATGGATTTGGTAGAATTGGAAGAATTGCTTTTAGAGAATTATTAGAAGATAAAAATCTAGAACTAGTTGCAATTAATGATTTAGGTTCTACTGAAGATTTATATTTATTATTAAAATATGATTCTAATTTTAGAATGTTTGATGCATCTAAAATTTCTTATGATGAAAAGAATTTTAAATATAAAAATAGAAAGATAAAGATATTTAAAGAAAAGGAAGCAAGAAATCTTCCTTGGAAAGAATTAAAGATAGATGTAGTATTAGAATGTACAGGATTCTATACTAATGTAGAAGATGCTAAACAACATATTGAAGCTGGAGCTAAACATGTTATTATATCTGCTCCTGCAAAAGGTGATTGTAAGACTATAGTTTATAATGTTAATCATAAAACATTAACAGGTAAAGAAGAAGTAATATCTGCTGCATCTTGTACTACTAATTGCTTAGCACCAGTACTTGATGTTATAGATAAATCATATAAGATTATAGGTGGTTATATGAGTACTATTCATGCAACTACAAATGATCAAACTACATTAGATGTATTACATAAGAAAGGTGCTATGTCTAGACGTGGTAGATCAGCACTTGAAAATATAATACCTACATCTACAGGAGCTGCATCAGCAATAGGTAAAGTAATGCCTAAGTTAGATGGTAAATTATCTGGTAATGCATTTAGAGTTCCTGTTATAGATGGTTCTATGATAGATTTATCTATTATAGTTAAAAAGAAACCTACAGTTGATGGGTTAAATGAAGCATTTAGATTACATAAGAATGAAACTTTAGATATAACTATGGATCCTATAGTTTCATCTGATGTAATAGGTAATAAACATGGTGCTTTAGTAGATGGTTTATTAACTGAAGTAATTGAATTAGATGATAAAACATATATGGTTAAAGTAGTTGCTTGGTATGACAATGAATTAGGTTATACTAATCAAATGATAAGAACAATGAAAGTGTTAGTATAGTATGAAAAAGGTATTATGTAGTTTATTAATATTAATTATTTGTTTATCTACTTATACTGTACATGCTATATCATTTAGTAAGTTTGAAGCAACATTTGAAACTGATGATGAAGTAAAGAATAATCAACCAGTTCTATACTTTGGTTGGCGTGGAGAAGAAGCTATGAAGATAGATATGTCTTTTGAAATAGATACATCTATGTTAGAAGTATTGTCTATTTCTCCAGGTGATACATTTAAAGTTGATTATAATGTAGAACATTTATCTAATCATAAAGATAAATATAATCTTACATTTGTATCAGATACTCCACTTAAAGAAGTAATATATGCAGGTGTTGTTACTAAGATTAAAGATAAATATAAAGTTGGCAAATCAACAGAAATAAAAGCATATGACATTGTTGCAGAAAATGCAGATGGTAAAAAGTATAGATCATTAGGTTATTATATTAAGTTAAAAAGAGAAACTAAGTATCATATGCTTGCTATAAGATCTGAAAATAATGATCAAACTAAAAGAGAAAGATTAATTAATACTTTATTACCTTTCATAATAACTTTTATAGTATTATGTTTTGCAGTAATAATAGTTATATTATTATTACCTAAGAAAGGTATTGAAGATAGACGTAGTAAGATTAATGCTCAATTAGATCCTGAGAATTATCCTATTCCAGGTGTTGGCCCATTACCTAAGATTAAGAAGAAAGAAAAAGTGGATATAATTGAACCAGAAGAAAAGGTTATTCAACCTTTAAAGGAATTCTTATCTAAATCTACAGATGTTAATGAAGAATTAAAGAACAAAGAATTAGAAGTAGATAAAGATATGTTTAAGAATAATCCTACTAAAGAAGGAGAAGATAACTTAATTAATATCAATCCATTAGCATTTGATGATGGAGAAGAATTATCAGATGTTATAGATAATCAAAAAGAATCAGATGATGATGATATTGATACATTATAAAAGAGTGAAGTAATTCACTCTTTATTTTATTATTAATGATTTTAATATTTTATTAATACTTGCTTGTACAGTTTCTTCTATATCATCAGTATAGTTGATAACTATATGATATTTATTATTGCTGATATCTAATAGATATCCATAATTATTATCGTTAGCATAAGTCTTAGCTTCTATTTCATTTAATGTAGTATCTAATACTTCATTATTATTCATTATATCATAGTATTCTGTATCATTTATTTTATTAAATGTAATATTTATTTGTGAGTTTTGTATATAATACAATTTATTATTATCTACATCAAATTCTAAAGGGTAGTAGAATGTTAGATTATCTATCTTAAATTCTTTAGTATTAACTATTTCTTTAGTAGTTGTAGATGTGTAGTTATTATTATCATCACTTTTAGTACCATTTACAAAATAAGCAACTACAAGAATACCTATTATTAATACTATAGCTACAGCAGTAACTATCTTAGGATTACTCTTATGCTTATTAGGTGGTTCCTTATATCCATTGATTAATCTAAGGTCTAATTCTCTTGTTGCACCTATTTCAATATCATTAGAATTGTTGAAACCACAATAAGGACAATTTATTACATTTTTTTCAATTTTTTTATGACATTGTTTACAGTACATAAATATCACCTTACATGTCAATTATAGCAATATTTCGCACTTTTTCACAATAATTACTTGATATCATTTACAATAAAAATTTAGAAGTAGTATAATTAAAGTATAAATAATATGGGAGAGTGTAATTTATGAGCGAGCGTTTTAGAGTACCTGATATTAAGGGTATGAAGATCGACAATGCGATTGAATGTTTAGAAGATAACTGTATTAAATATAATAAAGATTATATTTATAAAGTTACTTTATTTAAAAAGAGAGGAACGGTATTAAAAACAGATCCTGAAATAGGAAAGAAAGTATCAGAGAATAAAGAAATAGATATATATGTATCTAGATTTATGTTATGTCCTTTTTTCTTGCTTTTCTTATTCCTAATACCTACTATACTATGGTTTAATCTTGGTAGATCTAATCTTGATTATGATGCTGAGAATTCACCTTATATAGTATCGGAAAAAGAAGGATGGGTACAATCAAATGTCGTATATGTATCTAAAGATGCATCTTTAGATAATATTAAATATTATGAATATTGTGTAAGACAAGATGATAAAAAGAATTTATGTGAATGGAATAGAACAGATACTAAGAATGCTGAAATAACAACTACTGGTATTTGGAATGTATGGTTTAGAGCTGTTAATGATAAGACTACTAGTAAGTTATCTAATATGGTAACTGTTTATATTGATAATGATTCACCAATTATAAACGAAGTTACTAGTACAGCTACTAACAATTCTATTCATATTGATTTATCTGCTAAGGATAATACATCTAAGATAGTTAGAGTTGAATATAATGTTAATGGTGGAGAATTCATTGATGTTGATAACTGGAATAATGGATTTGATATAAATGATTTAAATCCTAATACTGAATATACTATATGTATTAGAGTTTATGATGAAGCTAATAATATGGTATCAACATGTATAAAAGCTACAACATCTGATAGTGAAGAAAATAAAATTGATAAACTAACGCCTCCAATTATTAACTTAGATAAAATACCTTCTATAATTGAGTATCAAGATGAATATGAATTACCTTCATATGTTTGGTATCCAAATGAAGGAGGTACAACAGTATGTACTGTTGATGGCTTAGAATATACAAATACAAAAGATTTATTCTTAGGAAATCAAACTATCAAATGTAGTGCAACTGATGTAAATGGATTATCTGCATCTGTTGAAAAAACTATATTAGTTAAATACAAATCAGAAGATCCTGATGGTATGGAAGCTCAAGATGGTTGGATTTGGTTAACTTTATATTATCCAGCTCAATCAACTGAATGGCAATATGAAATAAGAAATCCTAAGATGAAAAGAACTTATAAAGATGGATGGCAACCTTATACAGGACCTATCTTAGTTCATGTTGATGATGTAAGAAATGTTTATATTAAATACTTACTTGATGGTGTTCCTCATATTAAGGCACCAAATGGTAGAAACTTAATATCAATTGAACCTGATGAATGGGCAGTTGAAAAAGGTCAAAAGACTAAAGTAACTATTTACTATGCTGATAATGCTCAACAAAAGTTATATAAGATTAATAAGGGACCATGGCAACCATATACTGGTGAGTTTGAAGTAGGACCTGATACATATATTTATGCTAAGGCTATTGGTAGAAGTCCTGTATATGATGGCGAAGGTAATTTACTTGTTAATAAAATAACTACTGATGAAGATGAAGCATATATTACTAGATATATTCCAAATCCAACTCGTCCTGGTCATGGACCTGGCCCTGGTGAAGGTGGAGGACCTGGCCCTGGTGAAGGTGGAGGAGAAGAATGTCTAGAACCTGATTGTGAATACGATCCAAATGGACCTAAAGGACCTGGTGGATATCCACATCCTGGAGAACCTGAAGCTGATGATTATTTAGCTGGTCCTAATATTAGTGCATATCCTTCTTCAGTAATAGTTGATTCAACTACAGTATCTATTACTACAGAATATCCTGCAAGAAAGATAATGTACTCAATCAACAATGGTGCTTATAAAGAATATGATGGATCATTTACAATAGATTATAACTGTGTAATAAAGGCATACTATATTAGAGATGAAGATGGAATGACATCTGATATATCTAAATATAGAATAAAAACTATTAAGAAAGATAAACTTCCATATATTAGTATAGATGCTAATCCAGATACTTTAAATAAAGAAGAAAAAGAAACATTAGTAACTATTACTACTAAGGATGCTAAAACAATAGAGTATTCATTAGATGGTATAGTATATGTTCCATATACTGGGGCATTTAAAGTATATAACTCATGTACTGTATATGCTCATGCTACAAATGACTTTGGAGACACATATGAACAATATACAATTATGTTAGTTAATCCTCCAACTGTACGTGATAAGTTATCTATTAAGATAAGCGGTGATCCTGCTAATAACTTCTCATTAGCAGTTGATGAAATAACTGTTACTATTGATTATGATTCAAGAGCAACAACTAAACAATATAAGATTGGTGAAGATGGTGAAATAAAGAATTATGAAGGACCATTCAAAATCAATAAAAATACAACTATCTATGCTTATGCATCATCTGCTAAGGGTGCTGGATATAAGGAAAAGATGTTTGATTATACTACTCAAGGTATATCAGATCCTATAATAAATGTAACTCCTAATACAGCCGCACAAATGGTAAAAGTATCAATTGACTATGATCAAAGAGCATTAGTTACTCAATATAGATATGGTAGTATGGATTGGACAGATTATACTGGTTCATTCTATGTAGATGAAAATACTATTATCTATGCTAGAAATATTAATGCTGATGGTGAAGTAGGTAAGGCTCGTAAGAAAATTAATAATATTGTATCTATACCTAACTATAGAGTTTTAGATAAAGGTGATTACTTAATTATTTATATTAACTATCCTGAATCATCTCCTGAAAATACAAGAGAGTATAAATGGAAAGTTGATGGTACATGGAAGACTTATAATCCAAATGGTATTTTATTAATTAAACCTGGTGTTAATATTGATAAAACTGAAGATGGATATTTAGTTGAAGATGAAAATAATAAGAAGATATTATTTAAAGATCATTACTATTTCTTAGAAAGAGGTCTTGATGAAATAAATGAATACTTATTTGCACGTTGGGGTGATGGTAATGGAACAGGTCCATCATTTGTAACAAATACAAATGAAGTTGCTCCAGTTGTAGAAGTAGGTATTCTATATAGAGAACATGATGTTAAGAAGATGTATCGTATAGTTGATGAAGATGGCCCATCTGATTGGATGGAATATCAAGGAACTATAATGGTAGATAAAGCAGGAACTACTATTTATGCTAAGAGTATGACAGCAGAAGGTAGTTGGTCTGATGTATCAAATATCACTATTAACAATGTTGATAATAAAGATCCTGTTATTTCATTAAAAGGAGACTTAAATAAACCTGTTGATGAATTACCAATTAAAGTTAATGTTACTGATAATACTTCAGTTCAACTTGTTGGATGGGCTAGAGGTGCACAAGAAATACCTTACTTCTGGCAAGCTGGTAATTTCATTAATCCAGGTGACACTGTTACAATTACTGAAAATGGTAAATACACATTCTATGCTATGGATGGTGTAGGTAGAGAAGTAATTCAAATAGTAGATATTCAAAACGTAGGTAAGAATCCTAAAATAACTATTAATACTCCTGATTGGAAAACATCTAAGACTGTATCAATACATTATCATGAGAATTTAACTAATCAATACTCATTAGACTTTGGTAGTACATGGCAAAATTATACTGGACCAATTACTCTAGATAATCAAACTGTAGTACTTGCTCGTAGTTTAGAAGATAATGTAGTTGTTGGTAATGCATCATTTAATGTATATAAAATAGATGTAACAACTCCAACTGTATCATTAGATATTCCTGATGAAGTATTATTAAATAGTGATCATCCAGTTCCAACAGCTTATACAGTAAATAATAATTTATCTGGTGGAGATGTTGTATGTAAGGATGAAAAGAATAGAGAAATAACTAACTTAGATAGATTAGGTACTGGTGAACATACAGTTATGTGTACTGTTACAACTGGTGCTGGAAATAAAGCTTCAGCAAGAAAAACATTCCATGTTGTACGTAACTTATATTCAGTAGACTATTATTGTACTGGTGATGTACAAGAATGGACTGCTCCAGTAAATGGATTATATAAATTCAATGCATATGGAGCTCAAGGTGGTTCAACTGAAAATGCTGAAGGTGGTAAAGGTGGATATGTAAATGGTACTATTTCACTTTATGAAGGAGATACATTCTATATCTATGTAGGATGTGCTGGTACTTCAGATGCTGCTGGTTATAATGGTGGTGGATCTGAAAATGCTGGTGGTGCTTCTGGTGGAGGTGCTTCGCATATCGCTACATCTAATTTAGGTGAATTATACAATTATGAAAATAATAAAGACGATATAATCATGGTAGCTGGTGCTGGTGGAGGTGCTGGTTCTAAAGAAGGTGGAGCTGGTGGTAATAATCCTACAGCTGGTAAAGGTTACTATGGTACTGCTTCTAAACCTGGTTCATTAACAGCCGGTGGTGAAGGTGGAAACAATGCAGAAGCTGGTTCATTCGGTAAGGGAGGTTCTATAACTTCTCAATACACTGATCATGTGGCTGGAGCTGGTGGAGCTGGATTCTATGGTGGTGGTGCCGGAGGATTCGGAAGCCCAACTCATGCTAGTCAAGATGGTTATGGTGGAGCTGGTGGTTCTAACTATGCTTCTTCAAGATTAGGTAATGTTAAACATGAAACTGGAGTTAAATATGATGACGGTTATGTTAAGATAACATTATTAGATCAATATGAAAAGGAAACTCCTACATTTGGTTTAGGACAAACTCATTTAGATATTGATACTGAAATGACTGATATAGTTAATACATTAACTTACAATGGTGATGGTAACTTATCTGTTACATCATCTGATCCTGACATTGTATCAGTATATCTAGATGAAGATGATAATATCATCTTAAATCCTGGTACTAAAGTTGGAGATGCTACAATTACTGTAAACGGTTCAAGATCAATTATTTATAAAGAAGGAGAACAACAATTTACTGTTAACAATAAATTCAGTCCATTCTTCAATGTAACACTTGATGAAAGTGCATCTGGCATCAATAAGAGTGTTTATAACTATGAATATATTGGTCCAGGATCAATAAGCCTATCAGTAAATAATACTACATATGGTAATGCTGTACTTCATGAAAATGCATCTACAACAGATGCAAATGGTACAAGACATTCAAGTGGTACAATTACTGTTACAGCTAAATCATTAGGTGAATTAATAGCTACTATCCAAATTACTGGTGATAATAACTTCGCTTCTAAGAAAATAGTTAAACGTTATACATTTACTGATCCAACAGAAGTTACATCATCTAATGATACAGCCTTCCAAACAGCTTTAACTGATTGGGGTACTATAGCAAAAGCTGGTAACAACCATAACTGGTATGGTACTAACAGTACTACTGATACTCATATAGTTGATAGAGCTAAGGGAGATTATGTAATTGTTGAAACAGTTAATACAACTGAGTGGACAGGATACTATTATCAATATAAGGATCCTGAAACAGGTAAATACGTAATACCTCAATATAAATATACTGAATTAGACTTTGATATGACATCATCTGATGGTGATGACGATGCTATGGGTGCTATGATTAGATTTAATCCATTAGGATTCAATGCTACTACTGGTACTAACAATGTTAACTTCACTGGTTATATCTTATTGATGGATAACCATGCTAATACTGGTACAACTGGTACTGGTACAGGTGGTTCATCTGGATATAATAATGGTAATTCAAATGGTATTTGGAAATCAGCTGGTAAACAATTCTCAACTACATGTGTTGGATGGAGTGGAACTAATTCATGTTCAAGATTATCTAGCACAAATAGAGGATACTGGTGGACAAGAAATAAATGGCAACACTATAAATTTATAGCTGATGGTTCAAGCTTCAAAGTATATAGATGGAATTATAATGCTAATGGTACTTATACTATCGGTAGTGGTTCTACATTACTATATCAAGGTACAGATTCTACATATCAAACAGGTACTTATGGTTTCTGGACAGAATCTCAAGCATATGCTCAATTCAAGAACTTTAAAGCTATAACAAGAGATATTGATGGATATCGTATAACTGAATATGACGCATAGAAATAAAGCTAGTTAACACTAGCTTTTTCTATACAGTAAAAGACTTGATTTATACTTATATAAATGGTATACTACTATTGCTTTTGTGAAAAAGCTAAATGTAATCCGATGAGTATTTACTTATGATTATGTGGGTGCAATTTATTAGGAAAGGAGTATAGTCATGAACTTAATTGACAAGATCAATGAAAAATCTGTAAGAACTGATATTCCTGAATTTCGTGTTGGTGATACTGTAAGAGTAGACTACAAGATTGTTGAAGGTAAAACTCATAGAATTCAAGCATTCGAAGGATTAGTTACTTCAATATCTGGTGGTTCTGTTTCTAAGGCTTTCACTGTTAGAAAAAAATCAGGAGCTATTCCAGTAAAAAGAGTATTTAAAGTTAACTCTCCATTAATCGACAAGATTACAGTTGTAAGAAAAGGTATGGTTAGAAGAGCTAAACTTAACTTCATTGATAGAATGGAAAAAGAATACAAAGTTAAGGAAAGAAATTAAAATCTTTCCTTTTTTGTTACTTTTATATATGCTATAATTAATTTGGTGAGTTTATATGGCTAAGAAAAAACAAGAAGAAAATAATACAACAGCAAGTAATGAAGAAATAGAAAAGAATACTAAAGCAGCATCTAGAGATATGTTCATGGAATATGGACCATTTCTAATTGCAATAGTTTTTATCCTTGCTATTAGAATATTTATAGCATCTCCATTTAGAGTAGATGGCACATCAATGATGCCAACACTTCAAGATGGAAACTATATGTTATTATATAAATTAAAAAAGAGAATAAATGGTATTAATAGATTTGATATAGTTGTAGTTGATTACTCTGAAGGACAAATAATTAAAAGAGTTATAGGACTACCTAAAGAAACTATAAAATATGAAGTAAAAGAAGAAGATGGAACTAAGAAAGGTATCTTATATGTAGATGGTAAAGTAGTAGAAGAAAACTTTATAGAAGATGATTATAAAGCTGCTACATGTATAAGAAATACTCAATTATGTGATCAAGGTATTACATTAGGTGAAGATGAATATTTTGTTATGGGTGATAATAGAGCTGTATCTTTAGATTCAAGAGTACTAGGTGTATTTAATAGTAAAAAGATTAAAGGTATTGCTGAACTTAGATTATTCCCATTTAATAAATTTGGTAATGTTAGTAAATAAGAGGGTATAATCCTCTTATTTTTATGTTATAATACTTATTTGTGAGGGGATTAACATGGATGATTATTCTAAGATAATATTAGGAACAGGTAACTATGAGAATGTTAAATCAGGTAATACTGTATCTATTACAGGTGATGGTGGTAATGCATGGGGTTACTATGGAAGAGCATTTAAGAAGTTAGCTCCTAGATTAAAGACATATGAAGAGTATATTAATAATATAGATTTCTTACGTAATCTTAGTTTAGAATTAGATGAATATAAGAAAGAAGTAAAAAGAATAGAAGATGAGTATATTAAATCTTACTATGAAACTAGATTACATGATGTATATATATATGATTTACTAGAAGAAATGCATAGAAGATTTGGAAACAATATCATTCTTTTATGTCATGAACCAATAGATGAATTCTGTCATCGTAGAGTACTAGCTGATTATATAGAATTAGAAACAGGTATGTATATACCTGAAGTATCAGTAGATGAAGACTATAATATTAAAAAGCTAAAACCTATTAGATATAAGAATAGAATAAATAATATTATTAATAAAATATAAAGTAGATTAACATCTACTTTTTTAAGTGCTATAATTAAAGTAGGTGATAATATATGGAAAATAAACAAGTAGTAAATAAAAAGGAAATAGTTAAAAAGTTATTAAAACAAGAAATAGATATCCAAGATGAACAAGATTTACTTGAAATGTTAATAGATAAACCTATTACAATTGATGTTGATAAACAAGAAGATAAAACATTGACATTTGGAGATAAAATGGCAGATAAATTATCTGAATTTGCTGGATCTTGGGGATTTATATTTGGTTTCTCTTTATTCATTATTGTATGGATAGTTATTAATACTTTAATAGTTACAAATGGAGGAGGAGATCCTTATCCATTTATATTATTAAACTTAATGCTATCATGTTTAGCATCCTTACAAGCTCCAATTATCATGATGAGTCAAAATAGACAAGCAAAGAAGGATAGTATAAGAAATCAAAATGACTATCAAGTAGATTTAAAGAGTGAATTAATACTTGAAAGATTACATGATGAAATACAAGAAAGCTTAAAAAATGAAAGACAAATCATTAGAATGTTAGATGAAATGAACAATAAAAAGAGATAAAAGTATCTCTTTTTTTGTTAATACTTCTAATTTACCTATTGAAGAAAAGGTAAAAAATGGTACTGCATTGAAGCAAGGTAATTATGAACTAAAAGATTTAAAGATTTCTTCAAGTGGATCATTAAATAAAGTAACTGGAAAGATTACTAATACAACTAATAATACTAGAAGTGCTGAACTAAAATTACTTATGTCTAATGCTACTAAAGCTCAATTACTTGGTACTTCAACTATAGTAATTGAAAACATAGCAGGTAATGATACTAAGGACTTTGAAATATCATTAGTAGGTAGTTATAGTGATATAGATACATATGAAATTAGAGTAAATGATTATGTAGCTCCAGCTACTCAAGAAGTTCTTACTCAACCAACAGAATAATATAAAATACTAGTTAAAAATAACTAGTATTTTTTATTGTTTTATAATGACAAAAATACCTTATAGAGTTATAATGAGTATAGTTATAATAAGGTAGGGAAAACATAATGAGAAAGACACAAAATGTGCCTGATTTAAGAGGCATGAAAATCGATAAGGCTATTGAAGTCTTAGAAGATAATAATATTAAATATAATAAAGATTATATTTATAAAACAACATTATTTAAAAGAAGAGGAATAGTACTAAAAACTGATCCTGAATTTGGAGAAAAATATGATAAAAAGAAGGAACTAGATATATACGTATCTAGATTTATGCTTTTACCATTTTTTATCTTTTTCTTTTTATTAATACCTGTACTATGGTTTAATCTTGGTAAATCAGATTTAGATTATGATGCTAAGAATTCTCCTTATATAGTTGCAGAGAAAGAAGGATGGGTACAATCTAATATAGTATATGTATCTAAAGATGCTAATATTAAGAATATTGAATACTATGAATATTGTACTAGACAAGATGAAAATGCTAAATTATGTGAATGGAAAAGAACTGATACTAAAAGTACAGTTATAAGTACAACTGGTATTTGGAATGTATGGTTTAGAGCAGTTAATAACAAAAATAAACATTCTAAAATATCTAATATGGTAACTGTTTATATCGATAATGAAGCTCCTGAAGTAAAAGGAGATTTAAATGTTACCATAGAAGATGATAAAATAATTATTAATATTGAAACTGATGATCCTGAATGTGGATTAACAGGAATATATTATAGTTTAGATGGTAATGATTATAAATCTTTAATCAATAATGAAATCCCTAACTTAAAACCTAATACTTCTTATACAATTTATATTAAAATAGTTGACTGTGTTGGTAATGAAAAGATTATTATTAAAAAGATAAAAACTAAAGCTAAAGGTGAAGAACCAACTAATCCTGAAGATCCAACAAATGATGGACAAGGTGGAGATGGTGATCCTGAAGTTGATGAAGTAAAAGATGATGTAATACCTGAAATCAGTTTAAGAGATGTACCAGCAGTTATTAAATTTGCTGATAATTATCCTTTACCATCATGGTATAAATTTGGACCATCTGGTGGAACAGTTGAATGTCATGATCAAAATAATAATACTTTAACTGATACATCTAACTTAGCTATTGGTGATTATACTATTACATGTACTGCTACAGGTAACAATGGACTTGTTGCAACTACTAGTAAAGATATAACAGTAGATTACCAAGAAGGTGCTGATGAAGAATGGGATGGATGGGTAATATTAAATCTATACTATCCTAAAAACTCTACTAATAGAATGTGGAGATTAAACAGTGTTAATGCTGTAAGAGATGGTTTAGGTGGCACTGATTGGCAACCTTATGTTGGACCTATAAAAGTTAGAATTGAAGATGTAGGTAATGTTTATATTAAATATGATTTAAATGGTAAAGAAATAATAGAACAACAAGGTAGTCCTATTGTTGATATTAGACCTGAATCATTTGAAGTATATAACTTTGATACTACATATGTAACTATTGTTTATGATGAAGAAGCAATAACTAGAGAATATCGTATTAATAATGGTGAATGGAAAGAATATACTGAAGGATTCTTTGTAGGACCTAATACATTAATAGAAGCTAGAACATCTAAAGAATTAAGCACATATAATTCTACTACTGGTGAAGTATTAAGTACTAGAACAGTATCTAATACTGATGCTGTAATTATAAGAGAAAGACCTTGGACTACTGATTCATTATTTGGTAAGGTTGATATTAATATAGCTAAGAGTCCATCTGCTGTTAATGATGATAATATGTCTACTATTAGTATTTATTACCAATCAGATTCAGAAAATAGAGTATATAGAATAAATGGTGGTGCATATAAGAAATATGAAGGACCATTTGAAGTTCCTAAGAATACTACTATTGAAGCTTATGCTACAGCTAAAAGATCAGTAACAACAAGAGAAGGTAATAAGTTTGAAGGTACTACTGATGGATATGATAGAGAAAGAGTATATGACGGAAATGATTATCATGACTATGGAGTATATCTATCAGCTAATTCTTTATTAGATGTAACTGAATTTACTGATGTATATGTAAGTACAGATAGAAATTTACAAGAACTATGGTATCAAGTAAATGGAGAAGAATGGATTTCTGCTCCTGCTAATAGTAATAGTAATTATAAGTTAATTAATGTAGGAGTAAATACTACAGTATCTGTTAAAGCTAGATATTTAAATAATGATAATAAAGAAAGAATAGCATATGATACTATTACTGTTGGAGAAAACAAGAATAGTTTAAGATTATTTATTACTACAAGAGATGAAATATTAGATAATTCAACAACTCCTGTAACTATATATGCTAATTATCCAACTAACTATATTAAATATAGAATTAATGGTGGAGATTGGATAGATTATACAGGATCATTTGAAGTTCCTAATGATACATATGTAGAAGCTATTGCTGAAAAAGATAACAGTGATAATACTAAACAAAACAAATATGCTGCTAAATATGTAGGTACATCTTTATTACAAGTTAATATGGGATATCCTAATTATTTATATGTTGATGAACATGGTAGTGTAGTAATTAGTTCTAACTATCCAACAGCAAAACTATATTATAGTTATGATGGTGCTACATGGAATAACTATACAACACCATTAGATGTTATGGGTGGAACAACAGTATATGCTAAAGCAGAATATACTGATACTAAAGGAATACTTAGAACTGATGTTAAGAGTGATTATGTTAGATTAATTAATAATCTAGCTGGACCTCATATTACTGCTAATAAAACTACAACAACTACAACTCCTGTTAAAATAACTATGACAACAGATTTTGAAGGAGATATTTATTATAGTTTAAATGGTGGAGCAACTAGAAGATATGAAGGACCATTTGATGTAAGTAGTAATGTACATATAGATGCATATTATATTAGAAAAAGTGATGGATTAAGATCTAAAGGATCATATTATAGAGTTGAAAATATTAGAAATACTAATAAACCAACTGTTAATATTTATGCTAATCCAGATCCTCATACATCAAGAAGTCTTGCTGATAAAGTAAAAGTAACTATTAAAGCATATGATTATGATTTAATTGAATATAGTTTTGATGATATATATTATATGGTTTATTATGGACCATTTGAAGTAACTAATAATGTTACTGTATATGCAAGAGCTAAGAACTATAATGGTTATGCATATGATCAATTAGTTATTAATAATTTAAATCCAATTAAACCAACTAACTTATCATCAGAGATTAGCTTAAATCCAGCTGGACAAAATAAATATAATAGTGTTAATGAAGTAACAGTAACACTTACATATGATGATAGAGCAAAGGAAAAGAAATATAAGTTAGGTAGTACAGATTCATGGCATGATTATACTGGACCATTTGCTATTACTAAGAATACTACTATTTACTTATATGAAAAGAATGATGAAATAAGAGGTGTAGGAACTAACCAAAGAGTTGTTAATTTCTTGCCTGATGGATTAATTGATCCAATCATTAGAGCAATACCAGATAATAGTAAGATTGCTAGTGATGTAGATGTAATGATTGAATATGATTCAGTTGCTACTGTTAAGAAATACAGTATTAATGGTGGAGCATTACAAAACTACAATGGACAATTTAATATATCAACTAATAATACAGTAATATATGCATATTCAGAAGATATTAATCATAATGTAGCTACTACTACATATACAATAACTAATATTCATGATATTACTACTGCAGTATTAGATAAGGGTATGTATTATTTAATTCATTTAAATTATCCTTCTACATCTAAACCAGATAAAAGAGAATATAAATATGGTTTAGATGGTGAATGGAAACCATATCCACCTGAAGGTTTATTATTAATTAAACCTCAATATAAAGATATATTAGTACATGATGATGTATTAATAATTAAATTAACTGATGATGATGGTAATGAATATGAGTTCAAAGGTGATTGGTATATCATGGATGATACTATTAGTAATATACTTGCTAATATAGGTATGAGATGGAATACTGAGCCACCTGCCAAACCTATTATTCAACCATATACAAATAACTGGGTAAGTAAATTAGACATATCAATAGATTATATTGATAGAATGGAAAAATACTTATATAAGATAGTTTATAAAGACGGAAGAACTACAGGATGGTTAGATTATGTTGGACCATTTACAGTAGAAGAAAACGAAGCAGTTGTATATGCTAAAGCTATGGATGAACTTGAAGTATGGAGTGAAGAAGCATCTTATAGAATCACTAACATAGATGATGGTAATCCTGGTGTTAGATATATGAATGTAGTTAATACTACAACTGGTACTATTACTGTATCTGTTGATGGTTTAGATAATGAATCAGGAATTAAATATTATTATTACTCAACTGATAATGAACACTTTAATGTAAGTGATACTAAACAATTTACTTATAGTGGATTAAATTCTGATACAGTATATACTTTATATGTATATACTCAAGATGCTGTAGGTAATAATAGTGAAGTATATCATATAGACGCTAAGACTAATACTATGGCTCAACCTCAAGTAAGATTTGAACCAGACTTAGAAACTTGGAGTGGATATAAGAAAGTATATCTTTCTCATGAAGATCCATTAATGAAATTATATTATTCATTTGATAATGGTAATACATGGAATGAATATGATACTCCAATTACTATGGAACATAATGGAACAATAATGGCTAAAGCATCTGATGATGTTAATGTATCTCAATCACCTAACTATGATGTTAATACTATTGATGATACTAAACCAATTGTAACTAAAGTTATATATGCTCCAAGATCTTCAAGATTAATTATTAATGCAGAAGCAGAAGATCATGAAACTGATATTAAACATTATTTATATTCAATTGATGGAGAACATTATACTCAAAGTACTAATGAATATTCATTTACTAACTTAAAGAGTAATTATAATTATACTATCTATGTTAAAGCTGTTAATAAAGCTAATGTAGAAAGTGATCCTTATACAATTGAGGCAGTAACTAATGATATTAATGATATAACTTATGAAGTATCTGATCCTGAACAATGGACATATACTAAGACAGTTACAATTAATTATCCTAAAGAAATTGATAATGATTATATTAAAGAATACTCTATCAATGGTGGTTCTACATGGGTAACTTATAAGAATCCTGTATTAATAGAATCAGAAGATGTATCTATTATTGCTAGAGTAAGAGATGGTAGTCAAAATACTAAGATGGCTAGTACATTATTAATTACTAAGATTGATAGAACTATACCATCCATAGATTTAAGTGGTTTACCAGATGAATTTGATGTATATGAAGACTATCCAATCCCTACTAGTTATACAGTCAATAATAATAAATCTGGTGGAACTATAGAATGTACAAGTTCTTTAGGTGGAACACATACAAGTACAAAGACTTTACCTGCAGGTGGTCAATCTATTGAATGTACAGTAACAACAGGAGCTGGTAAAACTGCTGCTGCTATGAAAAATGTAAGAGCTATTAAGATAGACGAAAGAACTGGTGAATCAATTCTTAAGATACTTGAAGACGATACACTTGAATCTCAATATTATAATTTTATAGTTCAAAAAGATGATGAAAATATTGTTTACCCAGTTCATTTATATGTATTAGATGGTGATCAAACTATTACAGAAAATACACAATATGGTGATATGTTTGATGTAGCAAGTGGAACAGCTGCATCACAAATGGCTAAAAATATGGTAATAGTAAAAGTCAAAGGAAATCTAACAATAAATGAAGGAGTAACAGTAGGGCCATATTATAATGCAAGGTATGGTGGGCCAAAAGGATTCGCATTATACGTAACAGGAAAACTAACAAATAATGGAACAATAGACAACTCACATGGAGCATATGCCGTTGGAGAAAATATTTATCTTTGGAAGAACAGCGAAACAGCCAATTATGAATATGTACCAGCAGCCGGAGGAGCAGGAGGAGCATCAAACTCAGCAGCCGGAGGAGCTGGAACTGGAAGAGCACTAGGTGGCGGAGGTGCCGGAGGCGGAGGAAACAACGCTGGTAAAGGTTCAGCCGCAACTTCATACTCTGGAGGAACCGGAGGAAGTGGTGTTTATATGGGACACCCTGGATATGCAGCATCAGGCAACGGAGGAGCTGGTGGAGGAAACACTAGTTCAACAGGAGCTGGAGGAGCTGGAAATCCAGGTGCACCTGGAGGAAACGTTAACAACCAAGGACAAATCAGTGGAGGAAACGGAACAGGTGGATTATTGATAATTTACTCAAATGAATATGTTAATAACGGAACGATAACAGCAAGAGGAACAGCTGGTGGTGCAGCAAGAAGTGGTGGAGCCGGAGGTTCATCAGGTGGTGGATCAATTAATATATTTACAAATCAACCTACCAATATAAACGCGATTGGTGTTAATACAGATGAAAGATTTAATAGTATAAAAGGAACTACTACTTATTCTGGAGGAAGTGTTTCAGGAAGTGGAGCCGGAGGAGCCGGTAGTGTTAACATAGGTGAAATTAGAAACGGACAATACTATGACTTAAAGCAAATAATAGAACAAGATAAAGAATCATATATTGAAAATCACACTAAAACAGGTGATGGAATTCTTCCATTATTGAATGATGATTCATTAACAACAGGATATTATTTCTTTAATGTTAATGGAGAAAATTATCCAATTCACTTATATGTATTAGATGGTGATCAAGTATTTGATACAAATAAAGTATTTGGCGATGCAAATGATATATCAAAGAATATTGCTGCAACAAGTACGACAAGTGCATATAGAAGTTATGCTCAAAATATGGTTGTAGTAAAAGTTAAAGGAAACTTAACAATCAATTCTGGAGTTACAGTAAGCCCTTATTCAACAAGTCTAGGTGGACCAAAAGGATTCACATTATATGTAACAGGTAAGTTAACAAATAATGGAATAATAGACAACTCACATGGTGCTTATGCCATTGGACAAAACGTATATATGTGGAAAAACGCGGATGATTCTTATGAATATGTACCAGCAACCGGAGGAGCTGGTGGAGCATCAAATCAAGCAGCCGGAGGCGCTGGAACTGGAAGAGCACTAGGCGGTGGTGGTGCCGGAGGCGGAGGAAACAACGCTGGTAAAGGTTCAGCCGCAACTTCATACTCTGGAGGAACCGGAGGAAGTGGTGTTTATATGGGACACCCTGGATATGCAGCAGCAAGCAACGGTGGAGCCGGAGGCGGAAACTCAAGTTCTACAGGAGCCGGAGGTGCTGGAAACCCAGGAGCAGCTGGAGGTAATGTTAATAATCAACCTCAAAATGCCGGAGGAAGCGGAACCGGTGGATTGTTAATTATTTATTCAAATGAATATGTTAATAATGGAACTATAAGTGCTAGAGGAACTGCAGGTGGAGCCGCAAGAAGTGGTGGAGCTGGTGGATCTTCAGGTGGAGGTTCAATTAACATATTCACTAATCAACCAACAAATATTAATGCAATTGGTGTTAATACTGATGAAAGATTTAATAGTATCAAAGGTGCAACTAATTATTCCGGAGGAAGTGTTTCTGGAAGTGGAGCTGGTGGCGCCGGAAGTGTTAACATAGGTGAAATTAGAAACGGACAATATTATGACTTAAAGCAAATAATAGAACAAGATAAAGAGTTATATATACAACAGCAAACCAAATATGGTGATAGCATTCTATCTTTATTAAGTGATGATTCTTTACATAGCGGATATTATTTCTTTAATGTAAATGATGAAAAATATCCAATTCACTTATATGTATTAGATGGAGATCAAACATTTACTGAGAACCAAGTATTTGGTGATGAAAATGATATATCAAAAAATGTTGCTGCAACTAGTACAACAGCAGCATATAGAGATTATGCACAAAATATGGTTGTAGTAAAAGTCAAAGGAGACTTAACTATAAATTCAGGTGTAACAGTAAGTCCTTATTCAACAAGTCTAGGTGGACCAAAAGGATTTATGCTTTATATAACCGGCGATTTAACTAATAATGGAATTATTGATAATTCACATGGTGCTTATGCCATTGGACAAAACGTATATTTGTGGAAAAACGCGGATGATACTTATGAATATATACCAGCGACTGGTTCAACTGGTGGAACATCAAATGGTGCTGCAGGTAAAGCGGCAACTGGAAGAGCATTAGCTGGTGGTGGTGCTGGATATGGTGGTACAAATGCAGGACATGGTGGTACTGCAACTTCATATTCCGGAGGAACTGGCGGAAGTGGTGTTTATTCTGGATGGCCAGGTTATGCAGGATCACCTAATGGTGGCCAAGGTGGAGGAAATTCTTCATCAACTGGAGCTGGTGGAGCTGGTAATCCAGGTGCACCAGGAGGAAATGTTAATAACCAAAGACAAAGAGCTGGTCAAAATGGAACTGGTGGATTATTAATGATTTATTCAAATAATTATATTAATAATGGAACTGTTAGAGCAAATGGTGCTGCTGGTGGTGCTGGCTTAAATGGTGGTTCTGGTGGATGTTCTGGAGGAGGTTCAATTAATATTTTCTACGTCTCAGAACTTGCTAAAGGAAATGCTCTTGCAAATGGTGGAACTGTTTCCTTAGGAGGAACTGGTGGAAAAGGTACTATAACATACACTCAAATTGAAAATTTGTCTTACAAGGATAATAATTCAACTGATAGTAACCTTGGAAATACTAGAGTTATTAACCCTACGATAACTATTAGTACTCCTGATATGTCTGATTCTAAATCTATTAGTATTAGTTATCCAGATGGATATACAAATGAATATAGTATAGATTTAGGTAATACTTGGTTACCATATACTGAAAGTATAACTATAACTCAACCAACAACTATTATTGCAAGAACAGTTGATGGTGGAGGGAAAGTAATGTCTTCAAGTTCATTTACTATCGATAAGATAGATAATGAAACTCCTACAATTGAATTAAATTTAAATGATGTAATTTCTGTTGGTGATGATATATCATTACCAACAGGATATACATCTACTAAATCTGGTGTTACATATGAATGTAAGATTGGTGATAATGTTATTACTAATACTAAAGATTTAGCAGTAGGTGAATATGATATTACTTGTACAATTATAAACGGATTAAATAAGAGTAGTAATGCTACTAAACATATTATTGTTAAAGAAGTAGAAAGTGGTGAATAATAATATGGATAAGAAAAAAGTAATGATGATAATAATATCTATATTAGTAATAATATTAATTATTGCTGTATCATATAATATTATTAAAAGAAGACCAAAACCAAGTCTATATAATATTAATAAAGAACAAGTTGTAGATGGTATTAAAGTAACTGATGGTATGATTATTCAAGAAAATGGATTATATACTTATACTGTTAATGTTACTAATATAAAAGAAGAATTAAATTATGTAGATCATTTATCATTTACTTTCTATGATAAAGATAACAATAAGATTATTAATCTATCTGGTTATATAGGTAGAGAATTAAAACCAAATGAAACTATTCCTGCATCTGCATCAGTTGATAAAAATATCAAGGATGCAAATAGAGTAGAAATAGAAGTAAAGAAATAAGATTATGGATTTCCATAATCTTTTTCTATTATTAAATGTTATGTTATAATTTTATTGTAATCAAATGAGGTGAATAATATGTATTTAAAAGAATATTTAGAACAATTTGGAGACAAAAAAATAAAACTATTTGTGGATATGGATGGCGTTGTTGCAGATTATATATTTGGTTCAGCTCAAGATTATGATAAGAAACGTCCTTTATATGACAATATTGATAAATTAGAAATTGTTTCAGAAATGCCAAATGTAGAAATGTTCATATTTTCAGCAACAAGATATTCGTCTGGTTTTGCTCAAAAACATTGGTGGTTAGATACATATGCTCCTTTCTTTAAAAAAGAGAATAGAATTATAATTTCAAGAGAAGATAATGAAATGAGAGATTCATCTATATTAAAAGCTGAATATTTAGCCAATTATGAAAGAGACGGTAGTATATTAATTCTTATAGATGATGATCCAAAGAATTTAAAAGATGTAAGAAAGATGAACGAAGATATTATTCTATTAAAAGATACTGTATTAGTTGATGATACAGCAAGAAAATTAAAAAATAGAATTAATGATGGAAAAGATACAAAAGTATATATAAAGAAATTAGAAAAATAAAAAGGAGATGACTCTCATGAATGAAGAAGAAATATTAAAGAAGACTAAGATACCTCAATGGTATCCAGGTCATATGAATAAAGCTCGTAAAGAGATGATTGAACTATTACCTCAAGTAGATATAGTATATGAAATAATAGATGCAAGAATACCTAAGTCATCTAAGATAGTAGATATAGATAATATAGTTAAGAATAAACCTAGAATCTTAATTATGTCTAAAGTAGATTTATGTGATATAAATGAAACTAATAAATGGAAGAGTTATTATGAGAGTGTTGGTTATAAAGTAGTACTTGTTAACTTTAATGATAATAATGATTTTAAAAAGATAGTTAATGCTACTAAAGATATATCAGATGATATTAATCAAAAAAGAATTAATAAAGGATTAAAACCCAAAGAATTAAGAGCATTAGTTGTTGGTATACCTAATGTTGGTAAATCAACATTTATTAATAAGATGGCAGGTAAGAAAGTTGCTCAAACAGGTAATATGCCTGGAGTAACTAAGAACCTTGTATGGTTAAAAACTAAGTATAATATTATCTTGTTAGATACACCTGGTATTCTATGGCCTAAGTTTGAGACATTAGAATTAGGTATGAACTTAGCTTCATGTGCTGCTATTAAAATAGATATATTAGATAAACATGAAGTTGCTATTCATATATTAAATAAACTAAATAAGTTATATCCTAATATCTTAAAGGAAAGATATAACTTAGATGAATTCAACAATAATCTAATAGAAGAATCATATGAAATAATAGGTAAGAAATTTGGATGTTTAATTAAAGGTGGAGAAATTGATTATGAAAGAGTATCTAACCAAATAATAAATGATATCCGTAATGAAGCTGTTAAAGGAATAACATTTGATAGAAGATAGTTTAACTATCTTTTTTTATGATATAATATTTTTTATAAAGGATTGATACTATGTTTAAAGTAGATGATGTAGATTTATTATCTTATGAAAAAGAATTATATAAACAAGGTAAAACATTAATATGTGGAACAGATGAAGTAGGACGAGGACCTTTATGTGGACCAGTTGTAGCTGCTGCATGTATTTTACCTGTTAATTATAAAGTAGAAGGGTTAACTGATAGTAAAAGATTAACTGAGAAAAAAAGAGAAAAACTATATGATATCTTAATTAATGATAAAAATGTTCACTATGCTATAGGTATAGTAGATGAAAAAAGAATAGATGAAATAAATATAAGAGAAGCATCTAAGGAAGCTATGATACAAGCTATTAATAAGCTTGATATAAAACCTGAACATGTATTAATAGATGCTATGAACTTAGATATTGATATAGATCAAACAGCTATTATACATGGTGATGCTTTATCATTATCTATTGCTGCAGCATCAGTTATAGCTAAGGTAACAAGGGATAATATGATGATAGAATTAGATAAAACATATCCTGAATATGGCTTTGCTAAGCATAAAGGATATCCAACTAAGGATCATATAGAAGCTGTTAAAAAATATGGTGTTTTACCTTTTTATAGATTTACATTTTCTCCAATAAGTGATTTAATTAAAGAAGACAATAAGAAGGGTGAATAGATATGAGAAAGTTTTTCACTAATAGATTAGTATTAAGTACAATAGCTTTGTTTATTATATTATTTGGATGTGAAGTATATATAAGAGGATTAGTAGAAAATCCTATATTTTCATTTTCTACATTAAGAATACTATTATCTTCTTTATTTGTATCATTAATATGGTCTTATATATTTCATTTCTTTCATGTTATTGTTCAAAGAATAGCTAATATTATATTTACTTTAGTAGTAACTATATTCTACTTTGTAGAAATGTGTTTATATTCATTCATTGGTTTCTTCATGGGAATGGGTAATGCTGAACAAGGTGGTAAAGTAACAAATTATATAAATGATGTATTACATTCAGTTCCTTGGACTTACTATATTATATTTGTATTTACTGTATTAGGTTTAATATACTTTATCTTTATTGAAAGATTAATATTAAAGAAACAAAAAGGTAAAAGATTAAAAGTTGAAAAGAAATTAACTAAAGTTCAAAAGATATATTTAGAAACTATTCCTATCTTTATTATATTAATATTAATAGGAGTACATTATTTAACTATTAGATCAAATAAATTCCAAGATCCATTACAAATGGATCCAACATATGCTGTATGGTTATATCCTAAGAATGCTAATATGTCAGCTAATAACTTCGGAGTATTAATGTATTTATATTCTGATTCTATTAGTATGATTAAACATGTATCTGAAGAAGATGTTCAATACTTATACTCATATGATGATATTATTATTCAACAAGAAGAGGAAGTAGTACCTCCTGATTATAAGAGAGAATTTGATGATACAGCATGGAAAGCTTTAAATGATAAAACTAATGATTCTACATATAAGACATTAAATAATTATTTCATGAATAGACCTATATCTCAAAAGAATGATATGACAGGTATATTTGAAGGTAAGAATGTAATAGTTATGTTATTAGAATCAGTTAATGAAATAGCTATATTAAATGAAAAAGATTTTCCAACATTATATAAGATGTATCATGAAGGTATAAGTTTTAGAAATAACTTTAGTCCACGTAATAACTGTTCTACAGGTAATAATGAAATGACAGTTAATACATCATTATTTACTATTAATAATACTTGTACAGCTAATTCATATACTAAGAATATATATCCTGAAGCATATATGTCATTGTTTAAACAATTAGGATATAGAACATCTGCATATCATGACTATACTCAACATTATTATTATAGAGGAACATATTTACCTCATATGGGTGCTGAGAAATTCTATTCAGTAGATGATTTAGGTATGTCATGGAATCCTGTATATGAAGAATGGCCATCTGATAAAACTATGTTCCAATCAGCTAAGAAGTATTATATGAGTAATAGACCATTTGCAGTTTATTTTGCAGGTGTAACAACTCATCAAACATACTATCAACCATCTGAATTTGGAGATAAATATACTTATCTATGGGATAATACAGACTATCCTACTAACTTAAAGAGATATTTATCTAAGATGAAAGAATTAGATTTAGCTATGGAAGAATTATTAAAAGAACTTGAAGAAGAAGGTATTCTTGATGATACTGTAATAGCTTTATTTGGTGATCATTATCCATATGGATTAAGTGATTCAAATATAAATACTTACCTTAAAGCTAATAATGCTAGTTATACAGTAAATCATAATTCAACTACAGATCATAATGTTGACAGAACACCTATGTTAATATATAATTCAAGTCTTAAGGAAGGTATAGCAGTTGATTCTTATACAACTATTATAGATTTAGTTCCTACATTATTTAATCTATTTAATGTAGATTATGATCCTAGATTATATTTAGGTACAGATATATTTAGTAAGACACATGTATCACGTGCATACTTTGTAGATGGATCATGGCAAGATGAAAATGCATCTTACTATGCACCTTCATCTAAGATTACATATGTTGAAGGAAAAGAGAAATATTCAGCTAATGTATTAAAGAGTATTAATACTGAAATTAATCAAAGACAATCTATGTCTGCATCTGCAATAAGATCTAACTATTTTAAATATTTAGGAGAAGGAACTGATAAGTTTAAGATACAACCTCATACAACTGAAGAAAATAAAGAAGAGGAATGATAATACATGAAGTTAGTAATCGTTGAGTCCCCAGCTAAAACTCATTCAATAGGACATTACTTAGGTGATGATTATAAAGTAGTATCATCTAAAGGTCATATTAGAGATTTAGCAACAACTGGTAAATTTGGTTTAGGTATAGATGTAGAAAACAACTTTGAACCTAACTATATTATTAAAAAAGGTAGAAATAAAGATGTAACTGCATTAAAGAAGGATGCAAAAGAATCAGACTTTGTATATCTTGCAACCGACCCAGACCGTGAAGGAGAAGCTATAAGTTATCACTTATATGAAGCATTGGGATTAGATGATAAAAAATATGAAAGAGTAGTATTCAATGAAATTACTAAGAATGCAGTATTAGATGCATTCAAGAATCCTCGTAAAATAGATTATGATTTAGTTAAGTCTCAAGAGACTAGAAGAATGTTAGATAGAATTATAGGTTTTAGATTATCTAAATTGATGCAATCTAAGACTGAAGGTAAATCAGCTGGTCGTGTTCAATCTGTAGCTCTTAAATTAGTAGTTGATAGAGAAAGAGAGATTGAAGCATTTATTCCTGAAGAATATTGGGAGATAACTGCAGACTTTAATGATTTTACTGCATCATTAGAAAAATATAATAATGAAAAACTAGAATTACATAATGAAGAAGAAGTTAATAATGTATTATCTTCATTAAGTAAAGAATATAAAGTTAAACTTGTTGAAAAGAAAGAAAAGAGTAGAAAAGGTATTATGCCATTTACTACTTCTACATTACAACAAGCATTAATAAATAAATATTCATATTCATCAACTAAGACTATGCAAATAGCTCAAAAGTTATATGAAGGTATTGATATTGGATCTGAAACAGTAGGTTTAATAACTTACATGAGAACAGATTCAACTAGATTATCTCCAGTATTTATTAATGAAGCATTTAAATATATTGAAGATGAATTTGGTAAAGAATACGTTGGTGTAGTTAAAAAGGGTAAGAAAACTGAGAATGTACAAGATGCCCATGAAGCTATTAGATGTACATCAGTTATGCGTACTCCTGAAAGTATAAAGAAATATTTATCAGATGATGAATATAAAGTATATTCAATTATCTATGCTAGATCACTTGCTTGTTTAATGGCTGATTCTAAAATATTATCTACAACTATATTATTAGATAATAATAACTATGAATTTAAAGCAACTGGTACTATTGAAACTTTTGATGGTTTCTTAAAAGTTTATAGACCATATTATTCAACAAGTGATGAAGAACTTCCAACTATTAATGAAGGAGATATCTTAAAGACTGATAAAGTAGATTCTGAACAAAAATTTACTAAACCAAAACCAAGATATACTGAAGCTACATTAATACAAGAAATGGAAGAATTAGGTATAGGTAGACCATCTACTTATGCATCAACTATGCAACTCCTAAAAACAAGAGGATATGTAAGAGTAATAGAAAAGAAATTCCATCCAACTGAAATTGGTATAAATATAACTGATAAATTACAACTAGGTTTCTCAGATATCATTAATGTTGATTATACAAAAGAGATGGAAGATGATTTAGATAAGATAGCTGACAACAAAATGGATAATATAAAAGTATTAAGAAGTTTCTATGATACTTTTGAACCATTAGTAGAAAAAGCATTTAAAGAAATGGAAAAAGATGCGCCTGAAGAAACAGGTGAGATGTGTCCTGAATGTGGAAGTCCATTAGTTATTAGACATGGTAGATTTGGTAAGTTCGTTGCTTGTTCTAATTATCCAGAATGTAAGTATATTAAAAAAGAAGAAAAACAAACTGTTGAAGTATGTACATGTTTATCATGTGGAAGTCCAATTGTAGAAAGAAAAACAAGAAGAGGTAAAATATTCTATGGTTGTTCAAATTATCCTAAATGTAAGGAAGCATATTGGGATAAACCAACTGGTGAGAAATGTCCTGAATGTGGAAAAATGTTAGTTGAAAGTAAAGATGGAATTAAATGTTCATCATGTGAATATAAAGGATAGAAAATGATAATAAGTAGAATAGTATTTTATATATTAAGTGCAATATTATTAATAATATTAATACTTAATAGTAAGTTACCTTTAGATAATATAAATAGATTCAAAGATTCTAAAGATGGTAGATTATATAAAAGAATTATTTCAATTATATTTATTATATATAGTATATTAGGATTT
>CAMODU010000012.1 GCA_946611605.1 uncultured bacterium | reverse complement strand
AGTATTATATCCTTTTTTCTTTAATATATTACCTAATATATTTTCTTCATAATAAAGGAATGTACCCTCATCAAAATAACCAATACTTTTTAATACTTTAGCTCTAATCATAAAGAAACAACCTGATACTACATCTACCTTAGATAATTTAGTATTATAATGTTCTTCATTATATAATCCATAATTTTTATGGAATCTTTGCTTAGTATTACATATAGTAATCATTTCACCATAATAAGTTGGTAACTTCCAACCTCTTTGAAGATGATCTAATTCATGGATAATTGGTGATAATACAGTTATATCATCATTCTTATCCATTTCTTTTTTCATAGCAGTTATAACTTCACTTTCAACAATAATATCAGGATTAGATACAATTACATAATCTACCTTATATTTCTTTATTAAATGTTTACAACCTATGTTATTACCATATGAATAACCTTTGTTATGTTCTGTTTTAATAACATCTATCTTATCACTTTCATATTCTTTTAATAATTCATATGAATGATCTTTAGAATTATTATCTACAACTACTATATGATCTATTATTCTATAACTCTTTATAGTATCAAGCATTATTCTAGTAGTCTTATAATCATTGTAATTAAGTATTACTATACCAACCTTAGACATATATCCTCCTTATAAATAAAAGACAAGTAGTATTACTTGTCCTTAAAAGCATCTTTATTTACAAGATAATATTGAATACCACTTATAATTGATAAGATTGTTGCTAAATATAATAATCCATTTGCAACATCAATGTTGAACATTTCAAATGGAATATTATAGAAGAATGTAAGAGTAAGACCACACATCATACATATAGTCTTTAACTTACCTAATAGTGAAGCTCCAACAGCTTTACCCTTAGATCCTGCAACCATTTTAATTGAATCAACAAATATATCTCTTGTAACAATTATAACTGGAATAGCAGATGTAATTGTACCATTACAAGCTAAAGCAATTAATACACCATTAACTAATACTTTATCAGCAATAGCGTCCATTACTTTACCAAAATCAGTAACTAATCCTCTAGATCTTGCTATATGACCATCTAACATATCGGTTAGAGAAGCTACTAAGAATATACCTCCACCTATTAAATATTTTAAATTAACTATTACATGTCCTAATATTGCATATGATGGAAATGTAACTCCACATAAATCAAATGGAAATACCAATAATACTAATAATACTATTGATAAAAATATTCTACACATTGTTATTTTATTTGGTAAATTCATAAGTGCCTCCGTCATAATAACTTATTATATTACTTTTATTATTTCTAATAGTTATTTGAGTAACACTCCAAATAACTATAATTATTACTAAAACTACTATTAATATACCACCTAATATATAAGGTATTGTTCTTTCTTTAGGATAGTATTTAGTATATGGTGAAGATATTCTTGTTTCTTCATCTATTATTTCTTCTTTTTCAATTTCTTTCATTTCTTTTTCTATATCATCTAGTTTAATCTTAGATGTATATTCAAACATATAATCATTGAAATTATCAAGAACTTCATCTAAATCTAATCCTAAGTATTTAGCATATTCTAGTATTTTTTCTTTCAATTCATAGATATCATCAAATGCACCAAATGCACAAGCTTCTATTTGTTCTAGTTCTAGAACAGGAATATTTAAATCCTTACTTGCTTCTTCAATTGATACACCAGATGCTTCTCTTGTATTTTTAAAAGCTTCTCCTGTTGAAAACATGAGAAATCACATCCCTTTTTGTATTTATAAGTAATAATTATCTTTATAAGCCATGTTCTGTAACCTATTACTAGGCGATAAACATTTATCTAGCACTTACGTACTCCTTAGGTCCCTTATCGTTCGTTTCCTAAGACTCTCCTACCAAATTTGGATTTCTATCTCGCGGGGTTTACCACGTTCCACCCGACTCGTTTCCAAGTCGACTCGTCTCTTTGGCACTTTTATAGTTACTTTAACCATTTAAGGTTATTTCACAGCCGTTAGTATTTCTACTACCTAGGGTTATTTATTCCCCTAGCACGAACACTACATTCATCACAGAATGTGATAGCATGGACTTTCCTCAACTAATTAATTATAGCAGCGTTTATCCAAGATAATTACAATTATTCTTCTTTACCATATACTGCTTTTTCTAAGTTAGAAATTCTCTTTAATAAATCAACATTATTAAAGCTTGGTTTAGATGGTCCTCCATCTTGAGCAGTATCAATTATGGCTCTCAAACGACGACATTCAGTTTTTAATTTATTATTATCACTTGTTAGTTCTCTATTTTCTATTTGTAATTTCTTAATGATATTAGTAAATTCAGTATAATCTCTAATAACCATATCTAAAAATTGATCAACTTCTTTAGGTCTATAACCTTCTGCATCAATTTTGAACTCCTTATTATATATTTCTTGTGGAGTTAAAAATAACTTTTCGTTATACATTTTATCGCCCTTCTTACTTATAATATTTTACTATTTTTGAGGTATATATGTCAATGGAGTTAGCTTATTTGGAAATAATTCAAAATTACTTCAGCAAGAGCATATCCTATCTCTTTTTGTTGCTCTACCATCCATTTAGCATCTTGATAATCATCATGATGAGCTACCTCAATAAGAATACCAAATCTAACATAATTATCATTGGCTTCTCCTATCTCACCTAATGCATATTTTACTCCTCTATTATATCCTTCTCTTTCTTTATAAGGATATAAATCTACTAACTTTTCTTGTAATAAAGATGCAAGAGAATATGTTTCAGATTGTTCTGAATCAACCCATGTTTCTATACCATATGATGTATGATTAACAGATGCATTAGAATGTATTGCAAATTTAAAATCAACACCTAAATAATTAGCATCTCTATTCCATTGATTAATATTACCTTCAGGATTATTTCTATACACTGTAACATTACTATGTTCTTTTAATTTTTCAATAACATAATCAGCTACTTTATTCATCTCTATCTTTTCAGTTGTATAACCAACTTCATGTACACCAGGATTAGCACCTTGATTAGATGGAGATATATAAATCTTATAGTTATTCTTATCAGTTACATTTAAATTATATGTAGTAATAATTGAATTATCTCTTAAATTATATGATGCTACAGTTTTAAGAACTGTATTTTGATTTATTTCTATAGGATTTTCATATAATATACCATTTACACTTGGATCATCACCATTTAATGTGTAATATATGTTAGCTCCTTCAGGTTGTTTAAGTACTATCTTAGTACCTTTCTTAACAGCCTTAGGATTAACATTTATATATACAGGTTTAAGCTTAGCTCTTCCTGTTATATCAAATGATACATCTGTTTTCTTATGATAATCTTTATATACACCATCTACTTCTATTCTATATGTATTATTAGTTTCAAAGAATGATCTAGATAATATTATCTTCTTTTTAGTTGTTGTACTAGTATGAATTAAATCATTTCCTTTAAAGATATTAATATTATAATATTCAGCATTATCTCCACCTGCAAATATCAATGATACATCATTATAAATAATAGATGTTTGATTAACCGGTGTTTCAATATATATATCTTTAATAGGATTCATATCATTAAATAAAGATGCTTTATCAACAACAATACCATCACATATTATTTCAACATATAATTCCATTTCTTTATCTTTATAATAATCTTTAGATATTATATATTCATTTCCTTTTAATTCTTCATCTTTTAACAATTCACCATCATGAGATATATGAATATAATACTTTTTATCTGTTAAAGAACCATTTATATTTAATTTATAATCTTCATTGTTAAGTATGATATTACTTTTATCTATTGTTGGAGATAAATAAGTAAATTCATATGATGATCTAGCTGGCATATAATTACCTGCTGAATCATATGCATATACCATTAATGAATAAGTAGTATTATATACTAAGTTATCAACAATAAACTTATTATAGTTATCTTCTGTATTAAAATAATAAATCATATTAGCTTCATTATCCATAAGTTCTACTCTATAGTATTTAGCAGCCTTAACTTTATCAAAAGATAACTCTATAGAATTATATATATTATTAACATATTTAATATTAAAAGCTACAAGGATTTTATTTGATTTCATAAGAAAGAAAACACTAACGAATGTTAGTGCTATGAATATTCCAATAATTAATAATATATTAATAATTATTCTCTTCATAATACCCTCATATTCTATAATAATTATATCATAAATATATAAGAGTATTAACCATTTCTTCTACCAAATATAGATAATTTTTTTCTTTTAACAGTAACAGTTTCAGGTACATTAACACCTAACTTACCATGATTATATAATCTAGCATCATTTATACCTACTAATCTATTTACTTCTGCTCTATATTTAGATCTTAATCTTACCTTTTCAAAATATTTATCAGTAAAATCTGCTTTAGCTTTAAGTACTTCTAACTTAGACTTAGATGATAATAGAAAGTCATTTATTTCTTTATCACTCATATCTTTAAATTGATCTAGATCAATTATATACTTAATTTCTCTAAATAATTCTACTTCTTTAGGATCATCAAACATGATAAATTCATTTTTATCTTCATCAGTCATATCTAATGTTCTTTTTAAAGCTTTTTTATAAACAGACTGAGGTATAATATATCCTCCATATTCAAATAAATACTTTAAGTCTTTTAATTGAACAAATACTTTTCCGTTTCTAAATACTTTCATATTATCACACTCCCTTTCTAAAGACCTATGCTATTGTACCATAAAAAAGGAATAAAACAAACTAAAAACACGAGATATACCCGTGTTTTCTCAATTTAAAAGTTAAAGTGTGTGTGGTTATGTAATACGACTAATTAAATTATAAAAAACCTTTTTATTCTTCTATTATTTCTTCTTCTTTTGTTTCTTTATTTTTTGAAGATGAAGCTAAGAAAGAGATTTTGTCAGCGATTATTTCAGTAATATATTTAATATTACCATCTTCATCTTCATATGATCTAGATTGGATTCTTCCTTTTATTCCTACTAGATCTCCTTTTTTGCAATATTCACAGGTATGTTCTGCTAAAGCATTCCAAAGAACTACTCTTAGATAATCTACATCATATACACCATCTTCGTTTTTAAATGTTCTTTGAACTGCTAGATCAATAGATAAACGATTAGTGTTATCTTCACTAGTTTTTAATTCTGGGTCTTTAGTTAATCTACCAATCAAATATACCATGTTATGCATGTCTTTTTCCTCCTTTCTGACAACAAGATTACCACACGAAAACACCTAAAAACAAAGGCCAGAAAGGCTATATCTGAAGAGATGGTTTAATCTAATTTAAATGTATTAGAAATCACCTTTTAACAAAAACTTTTTCTATAAATAATAAAAATATGCAAATATATATAATTTGCATATTTTAACTTTTTTTTAATTATTGATTATTTTTTGCAATAATATTATCAATTTCTTCATTATATGATGAAATATCGGATAAATTATTCTTATTTATTTGTTTATAATGATCATGAGCTTTTGCATAGAAATTTTTATATAAGAATCTAACTTTCTCTAATTCTAATAGTTTTTGAGCATATACATTGTTAGGATTCTTTCTTAATATTTCTTCTGCTACTTGAGAACCTATACCAAATATTTCAGCATATATTAATAAATACTTATATGTGCTTTCAGTTAACTCTGTTTCTCTAGGTACTTGATTAAAATTAAGTAAGTATTTCTTAATACCTAATAACTTAGTAGCTTCTTCTAATAATTGATTCTGTAATTCAATATGAACTTTACCCATCTTAGTAACTCTTTTAATATTATTAGCATTTACTTCATCAGTTATAACATTAGATACACCCATATTAAACCAAGTCATTACTCTAAGATAATGAGAACTTGCAAATCTATCTAACTTAGTACCATCTATAATATTATGTTGAGATGATTCTTTTAATATTGAATATAAATCTTTATCTAATTGATATTCATCAATAGTAGTATCATAATTTAATCTTAAGAATGGTTTACTATCTTTAGGAAATGCTGATATCATTCCATCATATATCCATTTAAGTAAGAAACCACCTACTAAATCTGATCTATTTCTAGATATCTTAAAATAACTAGCTAAGAATCCTACCTTATATAGATTATATATAGGAATATCTTTATAATATGCTACTTCATCATATTTAGGTATTTCCTTGTTATTAATAGTATCTATTCCATTAAAATCATTATCTTGTTTCTTTTTAGTAAGTATTCTAATAATAACTAGAACTGATATAACACCTATTATAATAACTATAATAATTACTATTGTTTGAATAGATATAATATTTAATACATATATAATATATGAGTTTTGATTTTTAGCTTTATCATATACTTCTTCAAATGTTTTATCTACTTCCACTACTTTTTCATATGAAATATCAGTAAACTTAGTAAATAATCTAATTACAGATTTATTATCATATGTATAAGTATTCATGCTTATACCTCCATCAGAGATATTAAGTACTAAATCTTTACCTATACCAAATAAAGCTGTATTAGTTTCCATATAAGGTACTTCACTTTTAATAGTTATAATAATATTACTAATCTTCATTGAATAGTTAATACCTACAAAAGTAAAATCAATACCATATATACCATCTTTATAATGTTTAATCATACCATTTAAATCATAAGTAATAGTATATATATCATCTTTATAAGTATCTAATACCATATTAATACTCTTAGATTTATCATGATTAATTATGTTATATGTTTTTCTTTCACTTTTATCTAGTTTATCAACTTGCTTATATTCTAAACCAGATTTATTAACAATTTTAACATTAGATATTTCTAATCCTTCAGCATTGAAGAAATCTTTTGAAAAGTATGTATCCTTTTGAGTTGGTACTTCCCATGTTTCTGTTATACTAGCAGATCCATCTTGATGTATAACAACATCAATAGTATCTTTTTTAATATCACTTGCAAAAGCAATTGAAGGTATAAGAAATATTGTAAGTAATAAATATCTTAAACGTTTCATGCTTACACTCCTAACAGTATATTTAATATATAATTAAATGTACTAGAAAATATAAATATAATACTTAAACTAGTTATTAAGAAAGGCCCAAATGGCATAACTCCTTCTTTCTTTAATAGTCTTAATATAATTCCATATGGTAAGGCAATAAATGCTCCTACAAATAAATATACAAGACCTAGTTTAAAGCCTAATAATAAACCAGCGATGAATGATAATTTAACATCTCCCCATCCTAATGATTCTTGTTTATATGCTTTATCTCCTAGTAATTTAACAACTAATAGAATAACAAATATAATTAATCCTTTTAACAATGACCATAGGACAAATTGAATGTCATATTGGAAGAATAATATTATTACAAGCATAATTGCGGCTGGTATTAATATTTCATCTAATATAATCATATATTTGAAATCAGATATAAATATAGTTACTAATAATGAACTTAATATAATCATTATTAATGTATTATATGAGAATTCAAATATAATAAATGATAATGCAAATAATAAACCAGTTACTATTTCAGTAATAATATATTCTTTAGAAAGTTTGATTCTACACTTTCTACATTTACCACCTTGAATAAGGTAAGAAAAAACTGGTATTAATTCATACCAGGTTAATCTATGTTTACAATTTTCACAATGGGAACCTGGTTTTATGATTGATTCATTCTTACATAATCTATTAACAATACATGCATAAAAAGATCCAAAGAATGTACCAACTACAAATAATAATATTGTGATATAAACCATGATGTCCCCTCCTAAATTATTTAATTTGTCCGTATAATGAGAATATTGGTACAATAACTGCTATAATTATGAATCCAACTACAACAGCTAGGAATACTATTAATATAGGTTCTATTAATGTCTTTAATGTATTAACAATTAACTTATGTTGTTCAGCATAATAGTCTGCAACTTTACTCATCATCTCTGATAATTGACCAGTAGATTCACCAGTTACCATCATATAATATGCAACTTCAGGAATTGCCCAATTATCTTTGAAGGCAACAGATATTTTTTCACCTCTACCAATACAATTAATTGTATTAATCATTATTTCTCTATATATTTCATTCGATGTAACTTTACCTAAGATATCCATTGATTCAGTAATATATACATTATTCTTTAATAATGATGCGAATGTCTTAGTGAATATTGTCATTTCCTTATAAATAATTACTTTACCCATTACTGGCAATTTCATTGCTATTGTCTGCATTGTATATCTTACGGCCTTAACATTCTTGTATAGTACGATTACTACACCTAGAATAACTACTGTTACTAAGAATACATAGAACAGATTAGATCGCAAGAAATTCGACGCCGCTATAATACCAGCAGTAATAGGATTTAATGCTACTTGAGCAGTATTATAAATTGAAACGAATTGAGGTATTAAATATACTAACATGAATATTACAACACCTATTGCAAATACAAGAACTAATGCAGGATATGTTAATGCTTGTATCATATCTTTTCTTGTAGTTTCAATTTCTCTATAATATGCAGCCATATCATCAAGTGTACCTTCAAGGTCACCTGTTGCTTCAGCTGATTTAATCATATTAATTAATAATGCTGGGAATGCTTCTCCTTGCTTCTCTAAAGCAACTGAGAATGTTTCACCTAATGTTAAGTTATAAACTATAGAGTTAAATACTCTTGAGATATTCATATCTTTACCCATTTGTTTAGATAAGATACGCATAGCATCTGTTAAAGGAATACCTGCTTTTAAGTAAGTAGATAATTGATCTAACCAGAATACTATATCTTTAGTTTTAATTTTATGATTAGCAAATGCATTTTCACCATACATTCTTTCAATCCAAGGACTAGTTTCAATCTTAAATACTTTATATCCTTCATTCTCTAAGAATGTATATACTTCTACTCTAGAATATGCAACAAATACATTTGTAACTTGTTTACCTGATGGATCTAATGCTACATATCTATATGTAACAGGTCTATCAGATCTTACTTCATTATTAGCATCAATTGAATTAATCAATTGTTGTCTTGCATCTATTAAACTCTTATTAACTTTAACTTCTTTAGTCACTACTTGAGGAGCATATGACTCTTGTTTCATTTGTTCAGCCATCTCTTGAGCCTCAGTTTGACCCATATATGCACCACGTAAATCATTAGTATTTACGTTAGTATTAATACTATTATATAAACCTGTTGAGAATAAGTTCCATAGTAGTATAAATGGTGTTGCTAGGATATGTAATACATAATAAACACCTAAGCATAGATAAACAAAAAAGAATAAAAAGAAGTTGTCTTGTTTGTGTATATGTTCTGCACTTATCATCTATCCCAACACCTTTCTACTATTCTACGTAATTATTATAGCATAAAAAAAAGACAAGATAAATTACTTTTATATATCTTGTCTATTATATTATGTAAAATAAAAAATATAGTATAATTCCGTTTAAAATTAAGATATTTAATAGTAAACTTATAAGATTATATTTATTCTTATAGTTCATAAAGAACTGAAAATTAATTAATATTGCAACAAATGAAGATAATCCCATGATTATTAGATAAATATTATTAAAATCATTAGATGTAATTAAGAATAATATTAATATAATATTTAAAAATAATACATATATACCTATTCTCTTTTGTTCTTTTTCTCTCATATTAATCACATATAAATTATAAAGAAAAAAGACTTGATTAGTCAACTAATTCAAGTCTTACAGTTAAAGCGTCATCGCCTTTTCTTTCAGTTAATTTAATAATTCTAGTATATCCACCATTACGTTCTGCATAACGAGGAGCTAATTCGTTAAATACTTTATTAACTACATTCTTATCGTTATGTAAGAAAGCTAATGCTTTTCTTCTTGCAACTAAAGATCCATCTTTTCCATATGAGATCATCTTATCAACGAACTTTCTAACTTCTTTAGCTCTAGCTTCAGTAGTAGTAACTCCTTCGTTCATAATAACATCTTTAGTAATTCCGGCTAACATACTTCTTCTAATTCTTGATTCTCTTGATAATTTTCTGTACATTTTGTAACCTCCTTACTTAAATTATAATTATTCGTGGAACTTTAGTCCCATTTCTGCAACTTTATCAATAACTTCTTTTAATGATTTTTTACCTAAGTTTCTAATCTTAGAAACATCAGCTTCAGTCATATCAATTAAGTCTTGCATTGTATTGATACTAGCTCTCTTTAAGCAGTTGTAAGCTCTTACTGAGAATTCAATTTCTTCAATAGGAGTTTCAAGTGTCTTAGTTATAGTATCAACTTTCTTTTCAGCCATGATACCAGTCTTATCAGCTATTTCATTTAAATCAGTAATAATCTTAAAATGTTCAATTAAGATTCTACCAGCTAATGCCATAGCTTCTTCTGGAGTCATAGAACCATTTGTATATACATACATAGTTAACTTATCAAAGTTTTCATTTTGACCAACACGTGTTGGATCAACTTCAGGTAAAACTTTTTCGATTGGTGAGTAGTTAGAATCTACTGGAATAACACCAGGAATATCTCCACCCATTAATCTCTTGTTTTCCTTTGCATCAACATATCCTCTACCGTTAGAAACAGTTAATTCCATGTCGATTTTTCCACCTTTAACTAAGTTACAAATAACAAGTTCAGGATTTATAATTTCGATATCAGCATCATGTTCGATATCAGCAGCAGTTACTACACCTTCCTTAGATGCAGATAAATGCATAACTTTTTTATCTTCTGAATGATTCTTAACAACTAAAGATTTAATGTTAAGTACGATGTTCATTACATCTTCCTTAACTCCATCAATCTTTTGGAATTCATGCATAACACCTTCGATTTTTATGCTAGTTACAGCAGATCCAGGCATTGAAGATAACATAACTCTTCTTAATGCATTTCCTAAAGTAGTACCAAATCCTCTTTCAAGTGGTTTGATAACAAACTTTCCATAGTTTTTCTTTTGATCATATTCAGTTATTTCATATTCTGGTTTTTCAAAATTCATAATAATACTCCTTTACCTTCTTACTAATTTCTTGGTCTTTTTGGTGGTCTACAACCATTATGTGGTACTGGTGTTTCATCATTAATAGATGTAATTTCTAAACCTACAGCTTGTAGAGATCTAATAGCAGTTTCTCTTCCGCCACCTAAACCTTTTACAAATACATCAACTTTAACAACACCACATTCTTGAGCAGCTTTACCAGCTGATTCAGCAGCTAATCCTGCAGCATATGAAGTTTTCTTCTTAGAACCTTTATATCCAATAGTTCCTGATGAAGCCCAGCTTATTGTATTACCATCTTTATCAGTAATAGTTACTAATGTATTATTATATGTTGTAGAAATATGTGCTTGTGCTTCAGGAATATTCTTTTTAACTTTTCTTTTTCTTCTATTATAAGCCATACTTTATCCTCCTATTTATTATTTAGTTGCTTTCTTCTTATTAGCAACAACTTTACCTTTACCCTTACGAGTTCTAGCGTTTCTTGAAGTTCTTTGTCCATGAACAGGAAGACCTTTTTTATGTCTTGTTCCTTGATAAGAATTGATTTCCATCTTATTCTTAATATTCATTTGAACTTCTCTTCTTAAATCACCTTCAACAAGGTATTTATCAACTTCAGTTCTGATTAATGCTTCTTGATCTAGAGTTAAGTCTTGAACTTTCATTTCAGGATCTAATCCTGCAGCTATACATATTTTCTTACCAGTACTTTGACCAATTCCATATATTGCAGTTAAACCTACAAATAATGCTTTAGTTTTTGGTAATTCTACGTTCTTAATACGTGCCATCTAATTTCCTCCTAACCTTGTACTTGTTTGTGCTTTGGATTTTCACAAATAACTCTTATTTTGCCTTTTCTTTTAATTATTTTACATTTTGGGCATATTGGTTTTACAGATGCTCTTACTTTCATAATTAAACCTCCATTTATTATTTTCTATATTTTATAATCCCATGTGTTAAATCAGTTGGTGACATTTCAATTGTAACTCTGTCACCTGCTAAAATACGGATCATGTTTATACGTATTTTACCAGAAACACGGGCTGTTACAATCATTCCATTATCTAGTTGTACTCTATATATTTCATGAGTAGCATCTAGAACTTTTCCTTCAACTTCAATTTTTTGTTCTTTTGCCATATATTCTTTTTACTCTCCTGTTAATATTTCATAGCCATCATCTCTAACAGCTATTGTATGTTCAAAATGAGCTGAATTTGAACCATCATGAGTAACTATAGTCCAATCATCATCCAACACATCTACATGTCTATCTCCTACTACTAACATTGGTTCTATAGCAAGTATCATTCCTGATTTAAGAATAACACCTTCACCATATTTACCATAGTTAGGTATAAATGGATCTTCATGTACATCTTTGCCTACTCCATGACCACCTATTTCATGTGGAACAGATAAACCATGTTTTTCAGCATATTGTTGAATTCTAGCTGATATATTACCTAATGGAACTCCAGCCTTAACTTCTTTTAGTCCAGTGTATAATGCTTTCTTAGTATGATACATTAAATGTTCTTTCTCTTTATTAACTTTACCAACTGGCCATGTAGTTGCTGAATCAGCAATATAGCCATCTAGTTTAGTCATTATATCGAAAGTAATAATATCTCCTTCTTTTAAGAAAACATCTTCTTTAGCAATTCCATGTACTATTTCATCATTTATAGATATGCAAATATTACATGGATAACCTTCATATCCTTTTGATGCAGGTATACCACCATGTGATTCAATAAACTTACCTGCTTCATCATCAAGATATTTAGTTGAAATACCAGGTTTGATTAAGCTTGCTAAATATTCATGAGCAAGCTTATTAATCTTACCTGCTTCTTTAACTTTATTTATTTCTTCGTTAGTATAAATATTAATCATCTAAATAATCACTTCTTCAATTCTTTTAAATGTTTCATCAGGTGTACCTGAATTATCAATAACACTTAATAAATTTAATTCTTTATAAAAATCTAATAAAGGTTGTGTATTATCTAGATATGTATCAAATCTAGTGTTGAAAGTTTCTTCGTTGTCATCAGTTCTAGATATTAGATCTTCCTGACAATCATCACATTTGCCATCAACCTTTGGTTTAAATACCTCTTCATATTTATTATAAGTTTTTCCACATTTAGGACAACTTTGTCTTCCTAATGCTCTATGCATAGCAAGTGTCTTATCCATATCTAAATATAAAACATGATCAATTTTCATATTTAGTTCATCAAGCACTTTATTTAATTCATTAGCTTGATTAATATTACGTGGATAACCATCTAATATGAATCCCTTTTTAATATCATCTTGCATCAATCTATTCTTAAGTAATTCTAATACGATATCATCTGATATTAATTCACCAGATGCCATCTTATCTTTTAGACTATTACCTAAGTTGGATCCAGATGCAACTTCAGCTCTAAGTAAGTCTCCAGTAGAAATATGGATTAAACCATATTTCTCTACTAGTAAACTACTTTGAGTCCCCTTACCTGCAGCAGGAGGGGCAACAAATATTATATTCATCTATTATGTCTTCTCCTATAACTTGTTTCATAACTTCTTGAAACTATTGAAGATTCAAGTTGTTTATAAGTTTCAAGAGCAACACCTACAACTATTAATAATCCTGTACCACCTAATGATACTGCATCAGGTAATCCAGTTAGTTTTTGGAATATAATTGGAATAGCAGCTAATATTGCAAGAGATGCACTTCCAACGAAAGTTAATCTTGTAATAGTTCCCTTGAAATAAGATCTAGTCTTTTCTCCTGGTGCAATACCTGGAACATAAGCTCTAGATTTATCTAAGTTCTCTGCCATTTCTTTTGGATTTAATTCCATTAAGGAATATACATATCCAAATGCAAATATTAATAATATATATAATATAAATCCAGTTAATGAAGTATATACTATATAATTATTTACAAAATCTGTGAATCCTTGATTATTGATAAATTTACCAATTAATGCAGGAACTGATGTTAATGCACTAGCAAATATTACTGGCATAACATTAGCAGAATTTAACTTTAATGGTATATAAGCTTGTTCTTGTGAATAAGAACTAGCAGTTCTTGTACTATGTTGAATTGGTATTCTTCTTTCTGATATTTCAGTATAAACAACACCAATTAAGATAGCTAAGTATGCAAGTACAAATAGTATAAATAATACTATTCCTGTCCAATTACCACTTAATGCCAATGTTTGAAAAGCAGTAGTAAATGTTGTAGGTAAAGTCTTAACAATACCAGCCATGATTAGTAAAGATACACCATTACCAATACCTTTTTTAGTTATTTCATCAGCTAGCCATAACAATAAAGCAGTACCAGCAGTAAATATAATAGTTGTCTTGATGATAGTTGTTGTATCACCTTGAATAAAGGCAACTGAATATATATATCCTTGAATAAATGCAAATAGTATACCTAAGTATCTATTAATTCTATTTATCTTTTGTCTACCAGTAGCTCCTTGTTCCTTTAATTCTTTAAAATAAGGAATAATATCCATTTGTAATAATTGAGTAATAATTGATGCAGTAATATAAGGCATAACTCCTAATGAGAATATGGAGAATGTTCTTAATGTACCACCACTCATAAGATTTAATAAATCTAAGAATCCAAGATTATCTACACTTTTAACGGCCCAAGGAACCATAATATTAGTTCCTAGTCCGAATATCGCTAGAACGAATAAGGTGAAATAGATTCTTTTTCTTAAATCTTTATTACTTGGAGTAAATAATCCTTTAAGAGTTGAAAACATCTTAAATCACCTCTGTAGTTCCGCCAACTTCTTCGATCTTTGTAACAGCTTTAGATGAGAATCTATGAGCTTTTACATTAACCTTCTTTTCTAATTTACCATTAGCTAATACTTTAATACCGCATAATGGTTTCTTAATAATTCCTGTTTCGATTAATAATTCTGGAGTTACTTCAGTACCATCTTCAAATCTATTTAAATCAGATAAATTGATTACAGCGAATTCAGTTCTGAATCTCTTATTATTAAATCCTCTTTTAGGAATTCTTCTATATAATGGAGTTTGTCCACCTTCAAACCAAGGTTTGATAGATGCTCCTGATCTAGACTTTTGTCCGTTTTCTCCACGTCCAGCTGTCTTACCAAGTCCTGAACCTTGTCCACGACCTACTCTTTTAATATTTTTAGTTTCTGGAGATTTTACTAATTCGTTTAACTTCATATTATAACTCCTCAACTTTCTTACCACGTAACTCAGCAACTTGTTCTGGAGTACGTTCAGATTGTAATGCTTCTAAAGTAGCTTTAGCAACATTAATCTTTGTATTTGATCCTAAAGACTTAGATACAACATCTTTAACACCAGCAATCTCTAAGATAGCACGTGCAGCACCACCAGCGATAATACCAGTACCTTTAGGAGCAGGTTTAATCATAACACTTGATTTACCACATACACCATTAGCTTCATGTGGAATAGTTCTATTACCATCTACTAATGCAACTTTAATTAAGTTTTTATTAGCAGCTTGTAAAGCCTTCTTAATTGCTTCAGGTGCTTCATTAGCTTTACCTGATCCAATTCCTACCAAACCTTTTCCATCACCAACAGCCATTGTAGCTGAGAATCTCATGTGACGACCACCTTTAGTAACCTTAGTTACTCTCTTTAAGTCGATAACTCTTTCGTCTAATAATTTCTTCTTAGCGTCAAAGTTTCTTCTAGGTCTAAATTCTCTTTTACCATCTGATTTTCTATCAGATCTATTATTATTTTTTCTATCTGTTTTAACTTCTTCTTTAACTTCTTCAGTAGTAGCAACTACTTCTTCAGTTACTTCAGCAGTTTCAGTTACTTCTTTTATTTCTTCAGCCATCTTGCACCTCCTAGAATTCCAATCCATTTTCACGTGCAGCTTCAGCTAAAGCTTGTACACGTCCATGGTATTGATATCCGCCTCTATCAAATACAACTCTTTTGATTCCAGCTTTTATAGCTTTCTTAGCGATATCAGCACCAACAGTCTTAGCACCTTCTACGTTTCCACCATTTTTAATTTTTAGTTCAACGCTTGATGAAGAAACTAAAGTATTACCATTTTCATCATCAATTACTTGTGCGAAAATATGAGAATTAGATCTAAATACGTTTAATCTAGGGCATTCCTTAGTTCCAGATACGCTCTTACGAACTCTAGCATGTCTTCTAAGTCTTGCAACATTATTTGCTTCTTTCTTTATCATACTTCATTTCTCCTTTCAATTATTTAGATGCTTTCTTTCCTTCTTTAATTCTAATATGTTCATCAGCATACTTAATACCTTTACCTTTATATGGTTCTGGTTTTCTAATCTTTCTGATATTAGCAGCAAACTCATTAACTTTTTGTTTATCAATACCTGATATAGTTAATTTAGTTTGAGATGGTGCTTCTACCTTTAAATCAGATGGAACATCAACTTTAACTGGATGAGAATATCCAACGTTAAGTTCAATCTTATTTCCTTGTACGGCTACTCTGTAACCAACACCATTGATTTCAAGATCTCTTGAGAAACCTTGAGATACACCTATTAACATATTTTCAATTAAAGAATTTGTAGTACCATGGAATGTTTTCATTTCAATTGAATCATTTGGTCTTTTAACTGTAAGTTCATTACCATTTACTTCAATTACCATGTTCTTATTAAAATCATTATGTAATTCACCTTTAGGACCTTTAACAGTTACAGAAGTTCCATCAACTGTTACAGTTACTCCTTCAGGGATTGTTAATATTCTATTTCCTATTCTACTCATAACTAATATTTCCTTTCAACTACCAAATAGTTGCAAGTACTTCTCCTCCTAGACCTTTATTTCTAGCATCTCTATCAGTCATGATACCTTCAGATGTAGATACAATTGCAATACCTAAACCATTACGAACTCTTGGAAGTTCAGAGTTTTTAGCATATACTCTTAGACCTGATTTAGATATTCTTCTTAATCCAGTTATAACTCTTTGTTTCTTACCTTCAGAATATTTTAATGTTAATGTAATAGTATTACCATTTGAAGCTTTATTAACTGTATAATCAGCTATAAAACCTTCTTCTTTTAGTACTCTAGAGATTTCTTCAGTAATCTTAGATCCTAATACTTCAACAGTATCATACTTTAATTGATTAGCATTTCTTATTCTTGTAAGCATATCAGCTATTTTATCTTCTACCATACTAAATACTCCTTCCTACCAACTAGACTTCTTAACACCAGGTATTTTACCTTGGTTAGCAAGTTCTCTAAAGCAAATACGACATAAACCAAATTTACGTAATACGCCATGAGGTCTTCCACATCTTTCACATCTAGTATATTCTCTTACACCAAATTTTTGTTTTCTTGATTGTTTAACCTTTAAACTAGTCTTAGCCATATTCGCACCTACTTTCTAAATGGCATTCCGAATGCTTCTAATAATTTTAAAGCTTCGTCATTAGTCTTTGCAGTTGTAACAAAAACTATGTCCATTCCTCTTACTTTTATTACTTTATCGTATTCGATTTCTGGGAAAATTATTTGTTCTTTAATTCCTAAAGTATAATTTCCTTTACCATCGAATGCTCTGTTTGATATACCTCTGAAATCTCTAACACGAGGTAAAGCTACCTTGATTAGTTTTTCCATGAAGTTATACATATTTTCACCTCTAAGTGTAACTTTAACACCTATTGGTTGTCCTTCTCTAATCTTGAAACCAGCTATAGAATGTTTAGCCTTAGTAACAACTGCATGTTGTCCAGTTATTGCTTCTAAATCTTCCTTAGCAGCTTCAATGAATTTATCATCTTTAGCACCTTCGCCAACACCCATGTTGATAACAATCTTATCTAACTTAGGAGTTTCCATTGAAGATGTATAGTTGTATTCCTTAATTAATTCAGGTTTAATTTCTTTTTCGTATTTTTCCTTTAAAGTACTCATTACTTATCACCTGACTCTTTCTTTGTAGATTTTTTAGTAGTTTTCTTTTCTTCTACTTTAGTAGTTTTTTCTGCTTTCTTAGCAGCTTTCTTTTCTTCTGTAATTACTTTAACGTTAGATATATGAATTGGTGCTTCCATTTCAACTCTTCCGCCTGTTTCGTTCATAGCGCTAGGTTTAACATGCTTAACAACAACGTTAACACCAGAAACTACTACTTTATTCTTATCTCTAATAATCTTAGTAACAGTTCCTTCTTTACCTTTGTCATCGCCAGCGATAACTAAAACTTTATCTCCAACTTTTACCATGCTTATTCCTCCTATAATACTTCATTAGCTAGTGATACGATCTTCATGTAGTTCTTATCACGTAACTCTCTTGCAACAGGCCCTAATACACGAGTTCCGATTGGAGTCTTATCATCTTTGATTAATACACATGCATTATCTCCGAATTTAATATAAGATCCATCTTCTCTTCTAACACCTTGTCTTGATCTAACGATTACAGCTTTAACTACTTTACCTTCTTTAACATTAGAGTTTGGAATAGCTTTCTTAACAGTACAAGTTACTACATCTCCAATGTTAGCATATTTAACTTTACTTCCACCTTTTACTCTGATTACTAAAACTTCTCTTGCGCCAGAGTTATCAGCAACTTTTAATCTTGTTTCTTGTTGTATCATAATAACCCTCCTTAGATTTCTACAGATTCAATTAGTACAGAATCAAGAGCATATCTCTTAGTCTTAGATAATGGTCTTGTAGATACTAATTTAACTGTATCTCCAACTTTCGCAATATTCTTTTCATCATGAGCAGTATATTTCTTAGATGATTTAACTCTCTTATGATATAGAGGATGATTTTTATATGTTTCTACTAAAACAGTTATAGTCTTATCATTTTTAGCAGATACAACTTTACCTGTAATATAAGTCTTATTTGTTTCAGCCATTATTGTTCTCCTCCTTCTTCAACCATCTTTTCAGCTAGAACAGTTTTTAATCTAGCGATAGTCTTTCTATCTTCATTAATCTTATGAGATTTTTCTAAAGCTGCAGTAGCTTGTTTCATTCTCATGTCGAATAATTCAGACTTTAATTCTTCTATTTTCTTAGTGATTTCGTCAACAGACATCTTTCTTATTTCATTAGTCTTCATTAACAACACCACCTTCTCTTTCAACAAATCTGCAAGTTACAGATAACTTATGAGATGCTAATCTTAAAGCTTCTCTAGCAATTTCTTCAGATACACCTGATACTTCGAACATAACTGTACCTTCTTTAACTACTGCTGCCCAATGATCAACAGATCCCTTTCCTGTACCTTGACGTTGTCCTAAACCTTGTTTAGTTCTTGCTAAGTGAGGGAAAATATTAATATATACTTTTCCACCACGTTTCATATATCTTGTCATAGCGATACGTGCAGCTTCAATTTGTCTAGCGTTAACGTATCCACCTTCTTTAGCTTGTAATCCAAATTCACCTTTAGTTACTTTTGTATTACCTTTAGCTTTTCCTTCGTAAGATATTCTATGAGGTTTACGATATTTAGTTCTCTTAGGCATTAACATCGTCATTACCTCCTTTGTTTACTTTTCTACTTAAGATTTCTCCTTTGTAGATCCATACTTTAACACCGATCTTACCATAAGTAGTATCAGCTTCAGCATGTGCATAATCTATATCAGCTCTAATTGTTTGTAAAGGAACAGTTCCTTCAACATAGAATTCTGATCTAGCCATTTCAGCTCCACCTAATCTTCCTGAAACCATAGTCTTAATACCTTGAGCTCCAGCCTTCATAGTGTCCTTAATAGCTTTCTTTTGAATATTATGATAGTTACCTCTATTTTCAATTTGTCTAGCAATTGATTGAGCAACTAATGAAGCATCTAATGCTGGATTCTTAACATCAACGATATTAACGTATACAGTTTCACCAGATACTTTCTTAATTTCTTTTCTTAATTTTTCAATGTCTTCTCCACCATGTCCAATGATAACACCAGGCTTAGCAGTGATTATTTTAACATCTACTCTATTTGGCTTTCTTTCGATTTCGATTCTAGAAACAGCAGCGTCTTTTAACTTCTTAGTTAAATATTCACGAATCTTAATATCATTATTTAATGATGTTACATATTCTTTTCCTTCAGCATACCATTTAGATTCCCAATCTTTATTAACACCAAGTCTTAATCCTCTAGGGTCTACTTTTTGTCCCATAATTAAGCCTCCTTACCATCACTAACTTTAACAGTTATGTGACTTGTTCTTTTAAATCTCTTATCAACTCTAGATCTAGAAGCTGGTTTCCATCTTCTATATACAACACCAGGGTTGATATAACATTCAGAAACAGTTAAATCTTCTAACTTAGCTCCAAAGTTATTTGTAGCATTAGCTATAGCTGAGTTTAATACTTTTTCAATTAATCTAGCTGATTTAGTGTTTGTATTCTTTAATATTTCTAAAGCAGTAGTAGCTTTCTTTCCTCTGATTAAATCAATAGTCATTCTAGCCTTTAAAGGAGCTACCATAGCATTCTTATGTATTGCAAATGTTTCCATCTATACTCCTCCTACTTCTTATTGTCGCCATGACCACCGTTTTTACGAGTCAATGCGAATTCACCAAGTTTGTGACCAACCATTTCTTCACTAATGTATACAGGAATGAAATCCTTACCATTGTGAATAGCAATAGTATGACCTACAAAGTCAGGGAAAATAGTTGAACGTCTTGAGTAAGTCTTAACAACTTCCTTCTTATTTTCAGCGTTTAACTTATTAATTTTCTTCATTATGCTTTCATCTACGAAAGGGCCTTTTTTCAAACTTCTTGCCATAGTTACTCACCTACTTGTTTTTCTTTCTACTAATAATAAGCTTATTAGATGCTTTCTTTGGATTACGAGTCTTAACACCAAGTGCAGGTTTACCCCATGGAGTCATTGGAGACTTACGTCCGATTGGAGTTCTACCTTCACCACCACCATGTGGGTGATCGTTAGGATTCATAACAGAACCACGGTTAGTTGGTCTAATACCCATATGTCTAGTACGACCAGCTTTACCAACTTTTACTAATTCTGCATCTTCGTTACCAACAACACCAACTGTTGCCATACAAGTTCCAAGAATCTTTCTTGTTTCACCTGATTGTAAACGAACGATTACATATTTTTCATCTCTACCTAATATTTGTACAGATGCACCAGCAGATCTTGCTATTTCAGCACCCTTACCTGGTTTTAATTCAACATTGTGAACTAAAGTACCAACTGGGATGTTTTGTAATTGCATAGCATTACCTACTTTAATATCTACAGCTTCACCAGATTCAACGATCATACCAACCTTTAAATCTTTAGGAGCAATAATATATCTCTTTTCACCATCTAAATAGTTAATTAATGCAATATTAGCATTTCTATTTGGATCGTATTCGATAGTAGCAACTTTACCAGTTACACCAAATTTATTTCTTTTAAAATCAATTACTCTATATTTTCTCTTAGCTCCACCACCGATGTGTCTAACAGTCATTTTACCTTGATTGTTACGTCCACCAGTTTTAGCGCCACTTTTTAATAATGACTTAGTAGGATTATTTCCTTGAGTAAGTTCATCATTAGAAAGTGTTGACATACCACGACGTCCATTAGTCGTAGGTTTATACTTAATAATACCCATTTCAATATCCTCCTACTAAATTTCTATTGCAAAACCGTCTTTTAATACAACGATTGCTTTCTTATAAGTTTTTGTTTTACCAGCGTATCTTCCAACTCTCTTAGCTTTAGATTTAGTATTAAGAGTTCTTACTTCAGATACCTTAACATTGAATGCACTTTCAATTGCTTGTTTAATTTGTGTTTTATTAGCAGCTTTTTCAACTTTAAAAACATAAGTTTTACCGTCATTAGCTGTTACAGCAGATTTCTCAGTCACTACTGGGGCTATAATTATATCTTTCATTAGTTAAGTGCCTCCTCTATATATTTGCAAGAGTCTTCATCAAGTACAATATAATCAGCATTAACGATATCATAACAATTGATTTCATCAACCATGATTACAGCAATAGTACCGATGTTTCTAGTTGCTAAATATAACTTTTCAGCATCATTAGCAGATATAAATAATACCTTACCTTCAACTTTTAAAGAAGTTAATAATGATTTAACATCTTTAGTCTTAGTTGAAACGTTTTCTAATGATTCAACAACTACTACTCTCTTATCAGTTAGCTTTTCAGTTAAAGCAGTCTTTAAAGCTAATCTTCTTTCTTTTCTATTTATTTTGAAACCATAACTTCTAGGAGTTGGTCCAAATACGATTCCACCACCTCTGAATTGTGGTGCTCTTGTTGTACCTTGTCTAGCATTACCAGTACCTTTTTGTCTGTATGGCTTTTTGCCTCCACCAGATACATCAGATCTTCCTTTTACAGCATGAGTTCCTTGTCTTAAAGAATCCATTTGTAATTTTAATTCTTTCTTTAAAACTAAATCGTTAGTTTCAACTTTCCAAATACTATCATTTAAAGTTACGTCTTTACTTGATTCACCTTTAAGGTTTAATACTTTTAACTTTGCCATAATACTTATCTCCTTTCAATCTGAAGAATTATTCTTCAGTTGTTTCCTCAACTTTCTCTTCAGCAACAGTTTCTTCAGCAGTTTCTTCAACTACTTCTTCAGCAGGTGCTTCAGTTTCTTCAGCAGCAGGAGCTTCTTCTTGAACTTCTTCTCTTGCTTCTTCAGTTGTTTCTTCAACTACTTCTTCAGCAGGTGTTTCTACAACTTCTTCAGGTTGTGCTTCAGTTGTTTCTTCAACAACTTCATCAACTACAGTTTCTTCTTCAACATAACTTAAAATTTCTTTTGGATTTACTTTTCCAGGTTTAACTGATTCTTTGATTAATACTAATCCTTGTTTTGCTCCTGGAACATTACCACTTACTAATATGTAATTATCAGTAGTGTTAACTTCAATAATTTCTAGGTTTTGAATTGTAACAGTTTCAGCTCCCATATGTCCAGCTAACTTTTTACCCTTTAAAACTCTCATTGGTCTCATAGTACCCATTGAACCTGGTTTTCTATGATAATCAGAACCGTGTGTTTCAGGTCCTCTAGAGAATCCATGACGTTTGATTGGTCCTTGGAAACCCTTTCCTTTAGATGTACCAGTTACATCTACTCTTTCACCAACTGTGAATGTGCTAGCATCTATAGTACTTCCTAAAGTATAATCTTGAGGATTATCTACTCTAATTTCTTTTAAGAAGCGCTTAGGAGCTACACCAGCTTTTTTAGCATGTCCAGCTTCAGGCTTAGATACATGCTTTTCTTTCTTGTCAACTGTAGCTAATTGAATAGCATTGTAACCATCAGTCTCAACAGTTTTGATTTGAGTGATAACATTAGGTTCAACAGATACTACAGTAACAGGAATTATTTTTCCATCTTTCGTAAATTTTTCTGTCATTCCGACTTTACGACCTAAGATTCCTTTCATCTTTCTTTCCTCCGTATTTCTTTCTTTTTACTTTCTTTAATTTGATTACATAGTTTTGATGTCTACTTCAACACCACTAGGTAAATCTAAATGTGCTAACGCATCCATAGTTTCTTTACTAGGATTTTTAACATCGATTAATCTCTTATGAGTTCTCATCTCGAATTGTTCACGAGAATCTTTGTACTTATGTACTGCTCTTAATACAGTAATCTTTTGAATTTCTGTTGGAAGAGGTACAGGTCCAGAGATTTCTCCACCAGTTCTCTTAACAGTATCAACGATTCTTGCACAAGCAGTGTCTAAGATACGATGATCATAAGCTTTTAATCTTAATCTTACTTTTGACATATTTGTATGTCCTCCCTTCGCTTATTTCTTGAATAAACTTGCTCCGTAGAAATGACCCGATAACATTAGGTTTCATTTTAGCAACTCTTCCTAGTGTGTCGGCAACCTCCCACATCACAGCCGTTTAAACTACAAACAATTATATACGATATTCCGTTAGAAATCAAGTTTTTTATGTATATTTTTTGTTATTTTTTTAATATATATTTTTACTATGTAAATATGATATAATTTATTTGGATGTGATATATATGAAATTAGATATAATTATCCCTACTCTAAACGAGGAAGAATCGATAATTAACCTATATAATGAGATAGATAAAGAACTAAATGATATTAAATATAATATTATATTTGTAGATGATGGATCTACTGATAATACATTAAATATATTAAAAGACTTATATAATAAGGATAATAAACATATTAAAGTATTATCCTTCTCACGTAACTTTGGTAAGGATGCTGCAATACATGCAGGATTAATACATAGTAAAGCTGAATATGCAGTTATTATAGATGCAGATCTACAACAACATCCTAGATATGTTAAACAAATGCTTAACTATATAGAAGAACATAAAGAATATGACGTTGTATGTATGGTTAATAGTTATAAGAACGATAATATAATAAATAAGATAGGAAAGCACTTCTTCTATAAAATAATGAGAAAAGCATCTAAGCAAGAATATAAAGAAGGTGCATCTGATTTCCGTTTAATGAAACATACAGTTGTAAAATCATTAATATCTATGAATGAAACTAATAGATTTACTAAAGGTTTATTTTCGTATGTAGGATATAAAACACATTATATAAACTATACTCCAGATAAAAGATTATATGGTAAATCTAAATTTAAATTAAGAAAGCAAATATCATATGCAATAGATGGAATATTAAACTTCTCTACACTTCCATTAAGATTTGCATCTGTTATAGGTGGTACTATATCATTTGCATCATTTATATACTTTATAGTTATACTAATCAAGACATTAGTACAAGGTAAAGATATACCTGGATATGCATCTTTAATGAGTATATTATTAATACTTGGAGGTTTAATACTATTTGTATTAGGTATAATTGGTGAATATGTATCTAGAACATATATAGAGATTAAGAATAGACCTATATATTTAATTAAAGAAAAGATAGGATATGATGAAGATATACTTTAAGGTATATCTTTTTATATGGTAAATAAAAAAAAGGCTATTATTTAGCCTTTATTTCATTTATATAAGTATTTACTTTATTAGTCCATTCAGAAGATGCAGCATATGTAGATGACATCTCTTCAGCAGTCTTCATACCATTTAAATAATATCTATTATAAATAATATCTAAGAAACCATCTATTCCTTCACCTAAAGTATTAAACTTCTTATATGATTTACCATCACATGTAGGTCCACCTTTTAGACCACCTATATTATTACATGTAACAGTTAGATTTGAACAAGTCCATTTACAACCTGTTTCTAATAATACTATAGCAACTGATAAATATGGATCTAATCCAGTCTTCTTTGTATATTCAGCAAAGAAATAACCTGTATTAGTTAAATATCCATTTAAACTCTTATTTAACTTATCAGTTAACTCAGTAATTGTCATCCCATCATATATTATAGAACCATCATCTTCAAATGTAGGAGCTATTGAATAAGGATATTCTTGATTATCATTATTAATAGATTCTACAACTTCTTCTAAATGATTTGAAGATATACTAGTAGTTATCATCTTAGTAGTTGTTGTTTCTTGTATCTTAGCTGTTACAGCTTCTTTATATCTTATTTCATTATTATAGTTTACTTCTTTCTCATTCTTTAATTCAGATACTATCATCTTAGCAGATTTATTTAGTTTTTCTGAAGAATAGAAAGTGTTTCTAATATATGCAAAGGATAATATTGATAATACTGCAATAATAGACAGTACTATTATTTCCTTCTTATATTTTCCCATTTCCTTACAACCTTCTTTTTCCCTATATGATTGTACCTTTATTATACCAATTATACATGTATACACTCAATACAACTATACACAACAAAAAAAGAAGGTGTAAACCTTCTTAACGTTTAATTTATATTACTTTTATATAGTTCTGAATAAATCTCTACGTCTAACTACTAGTAAAGCAATTGCACATAATGCAGCAACAATAGCAAATTCTAATAAGTGAGATTCAATTCCTGTTTTTGGAGAAACTACACAATTAGCTTCTGAAGTTACGTTATCAACCTTAGTACAGATAGCATTATCTTGTTCACCATCTTTATACCATTTATATGTTCCATCACAGTTATAACATGCTTTTGGTACACAATCTTCTGGGTTAGTTACGTTTGGTACTACTTTACAAGAATCATCTTGAGATCCTTCTACAGCATATTTATAATCAGTACCACATACATAACATACATATGAAACTTGATGACAATCTTTAGTCTTATTAGCATAGCCAGTACCAACGATTGCATATTCATCATTTTCAGTAGCATCTACTTGTTCAATAGTCATTCCATTAACTACATATTCATCACCAACAGTAGTAGTAGCAAATTTAACTACCCATACTTTATCTCCATCTAATGTAGATGTATAGAATCCTTTGTATGAATTTGAAGCATCTGAATCAGCATTAGCTACAATAGTCATAGCTTCAAATAATGAAGTATCTTCACCATTTCTAGCTTTTAATGTAACATCACCGTTAACAGTATATTTCTTAGCTTGAGCATTGTATTGATAATTACCTTCACCTATTAATGCTAACATTTCATCTAATGTAATATAACTTACACCTTTATCAGCATCTTGGAAATTATAATAGTATTCAGTATCATCTACTCCTAATGTATTTCTTAAATGAGTTATATATTTGCTCATTGCATCTGATCCTTTAGGGAATGTTGCAGCTGGATCTAAATCATCTTTAAATGAATTGATTTTATCATATACTAAACCTATCATTAAAACTTTAACATACATATCAGATGCACCTTTGTCATCTAAGATAATTGTAGTGTTACCAGTTTTAGGCATTTTAGCTTCTTCTTCATTTGCATTTGAATAGAAGTTAACTACTTCACCTTTCTTATATTCGTAATAATTTGTTGATTCTGTAACAGCCTTAACTCCTACGAATGGAATTAATGCTAAGATTGTTGCTATAACAGCCATTATCTTTTTCATTTATTTTCCTCCTTATTTTACTAATTTAATATTATCATAAATGAAGATTTAAATATATGGTATAGCGTACACTTAACATTATTTTACAGTAAAAAAAGAAGGATTATTCTTCATCCTTCTTTTCTTCTTTCTTTTCTTTTTTCTCTGGTTTTGGTATACATGCTTTTCTTGATAAGTTTAATCTACCTTTATTATCATATCCCATAGATTCAACTACTATTTCATCACCAACAGCAACTACATCTGATGGTTTTTCAACTCTTTCATGAGCTAATTGAGAAACATGTACTAAACCTTGGCATCCTGGCCATAGTTCAACAAAGCATCCAAAATCTTCAACTTGAACAACTTTAGCTTCATATTTCTTACCAGTTTCAACTTCTCTAACAATATTCTTTATCATTTCAGCAGCCTTATTAATAACTTCTCTATCTGTATGATAAATAATTACTTGTCCATTTTCTTCAACATCAATCTTAACAGCATTAACATCTTGTACTGTATCAACATTTGATGAAGTTAAAATGATATTTGTAATAGTTTCTCCACCCTTACCAATAACATCTTTAATCTTATCTGGATTAATCATGAATGTTTCTAACTTAGGAGCATACTTAGATACTTCTTTTCTTGGTTCAGGTATTTGTTTTTCTATTACATCAAGAATTTCCATTCTTGCTTTCTTAGCTTGAGCTAATGCTTTACCTAAGATTTCTTTAGTTATACCTTTAATCTTAATATCCATTTGTAATGAGCAGATACCTTCTCTTGTACCACCAACTTTAAAGTCCATGTCACCTAAGTGATCTTCCATACCTTGGATATCAGTTAAGATTTCATATTCTTTTTCATCCTTAGATGTAATTAATCCCATTGCAATACCAGCAACTGGAGCTTTAATAGGAACACCAGCAGCCATTAATGACATACAACCAGCACAGATAGTTGCTTGAGATGATGAACCATTAGATTCAAGTATTTCAGATACAACTCTAACTGTATATGGGAATTCTTCTTCAGATGGCATTACTTGTTTTAAGCATCTTTCACCTAAAGCACCATGCCCAATTTCTCTACGTCCTGGAGAACCATATCTACCAGTTTCACCAACTGAGAATGCTGGGAAGTTATAATGTAACATGAAATGCTTTTCAGCTTCTAATGATAATCCATCTAATGCTTGATATTCATTTAATGCACCTAATGTAGTTACAGCTAATGCTTGAGTTTCACCTCTAGTAAATAATGCTGAACCATGAGTACGTGGTAATAGATCAATATCAGTAGATAATGGTCTAATTTCATCCATCTTTCTACCATCAGCTCTTATATGTTCATTAACAGTAATAGATCTAAATAAATCATATTCGATATTTTCTAATGCTAATTTAACTTTAGTAATTAATACAGTTAATTCATCAGCATCTAATTTATCTTTATTTTCTTCTTCATACTTAGTTACTACTTCCTCTTTTACAGCATCAATAGCAGCATATTTTTCAAGTTTTTCTTTAATACGCATAGCTTTATCTAATTTTTCTTCAGCTAACGCTTTAATATCATTGATTAATTCATCTTCAATAACTAAGTGTTCATATTCCATCTTAGGAACACCAATTTCCTTGATAATCTTTTCTTGGAATTCACATAATTCTTTAACAGCTTCATGACCGAACATTAATGCATCTAACATATCTTCTTCAGATACTTCTTTAGATCCAGCTTCAACCATGTTAATAGCTTTCTTAGTACCAGCTACTGTTAAATCAATATCAGATTGTTCTAATTCAGCAGGTGTTGGGTTAATAATAAACTTACCATCTACTCTACCAACTTTAACACCAGCAATTGGTCCATCAAAAGGTATCTTAGATATTGATGTACATAATGATGATCCAAACATAGCAGTTAATTCAGGTGAATTATCAGTATCAACTGATAATACAGTATTAACTACTTGTACTTCATTTCTGAAGTCTTCTGGGAACATTGGTCTCATAGGTCTATCAATCATACGTGCAGCTAATGTTGCAGCATCTGTTGGTCTACCTTCTCTTTTAATAAATCCACCAGGTATCTTACCTACTGAATATAATTTTTCTTGGTATAAAACCATTAATGGGAAGAAATCAGATAAAATATTTGCAGTGTTAGATACAACAACTGTAGATAAAATAACTGTATCTCCATATCTAACTAATACAGCACCATGTGCTTGTTTAGCTACTTGTCCATGTTCAACTATTAAGTCTTTACCATGGAAATTCATTTTAAATACTTGTTTTTCCATTTACTTCTCTCCTTTTTTATTTATGATTATGTGCCTACTACATAAATAAAAAGACACTTAAAATAAGTGCCTACTTTCTAATATTAAGTTTCTTAATTACTTCTCTATAAGATTGGATATCATTCTTCTTTAAATAATCAAGTAAAGATCTTCTCTTACCAACCTTCATTAGTAATCCTCTTTTTGAATGGAAATCATGAATATGTAACTTTAAATGTTCAGTTAATTCATTGATTTCTTCAGTAAGTATAGCAATTTGTACTTCTGTAGCTCCAGAGTTCTTTGCATCCTTACCAAATTCTTTAACTAATTCAGCTTTTCTTTCCTTAGTTACAGCCATCGTTTATTCCTCCTTTTCTTTAATTATCCGTTTAAACTGAGTATAAATTTGGAGTAAGTTTATACCAAGTAAAAACTTCATTACGTATAAGATTATAAGTTATTAACTAATAATTGTCAATTACTTATCTAGTTTATTTAAATATAATTCATATAATTGTTTATGTTTCTTAGCTATTACTTCTAATAATATACCAGTTATCATTAATAGTAATGATACTACTATAAAGAAACCACCTACTATTAATGATGGGAACTTAGTAACAAGTCCTGTTTTAAAGTATTCAGTGAAAGGAGGTATATTTAATACTATACCTACTACAAATGATATAAATGATAATATATTAAAGAATGCCCTAGGTTTATATTCTTTAAATAATGTTTTAATCATCATCAATACTTTAAAACCATCTTTAAATGTATTTAACTTACTAACAGATCCAGCTGGTCTATCACGATATTCAACTGGTATTTCTACTAGTTTATAATTCTTATCTAATGCATGAATAGTCATTTCTGTTTCTATTTCAAATCCTTTAGATAATACAGGAAATCCCTTAACAAACTCTTTTGAGAATGCACGATAACCTGTCATGATATCTTTTAGTTTAGTTTTAAACATTGTATTAATAAAGAATCTAACAAGTACATTACCAAAGTTATGGAATGGTCTTTTATTTTCTTTAAAGTAAGTAGATGATAATCTATCACCTATTACCATATCAGCTTTACCATCTAAAACTAGATCACACATCTCTTTTGCATTTTCAGCAGGATATGTATCATCTCCATCTATCATTAGATAACAATCAGCATCAATATCTCTAAACATTGATCTAACAACATTACCTTTACCTTGTCTAGTTTCATACATTACTATAGCTCCTGCTTTTTTTGCACACTTATCAGTACCATCAGTTGAATTATTATCATATACATATATATCAGCTTTAGGTAATACTTTTTTATAATCTTTAACTACTTTAGCTATAGTTGGAGCTTCATTATAACAAGGAATTAGTATTGCAATCTTCTTCATATTATCCCACCTTAACTAAATGAACTTCATCGTTATTATATTCTATCTTATATAGTTTATTTAGTTCTAATTCATCTGTTTCTAATGAATAAGTATATAAATAATCATAATCTTTTAAGATATCTTTATAATTAATAATATTAGTTAATTCATATCCAGATAAATTAGTTGTTATTTTATCACTAAAGTAATTAATATAAAAGACTGCACCATTCTTTTCTTTTTGATCAAGAATAAATACTTTATTATTTAATTCTACATTATTATCTATTACCATAGCACCATATTTAGATGCATCATATAAATGGTTAGGTAATATTATTAAATCAGGTCTTAATCTTAAATATTGATGAGGTCTAATTAAACAACCTATTACTACAATTAATATAATAATATATTTATAATTAATACCTTTATAATAAATAAATGCAAATATTAAACTATATAATACTATTAAGATATAACATGATAGATATCTATCATATGATGCTAAAGTTGGTCCTTCAATAGGTCCAAAATTAAATACATATAATAAATACATCATTAATATATAACCAATTAATCCAACTATTAAACTAATACCTAATATTATATAATTCTTCTTTTCTATTTTATCCTTCATATTAACATATAGAATTGATGCAATAATAGGTATTAATACTATTAAACTAACAACAGTAAACTTAATATATGATCCAGTTATATTTTCATTATAAATAGCTTTCATATAATTATCAGATGCTTCTTGTTGCCATTCTTCTCCACTAGTCTTATTAATAATTCCATTTATTTCACTTATCTTAATATCACTAGTTTCAAACTGACCAACTAAACCTAAACTATTCTTATACATATTCCATGAGAATAAGAATATAAATGGAATAATTACTACACTTAATATAATTAATAATATTTTCTTTATATTAAACTTATATTTATTAAATATTAGTTTTAATACAAGTAAGAATAAACATACTAA
>CAMODU010000011.1 GCA_946611605.1 uncultured bacterium | reverse complement strand
CATACTATTAAGATCAAAATATCTTAAATAATATGTACCTTTATATTCATCTATTCTTATATAATAATTTAAATATTCATAATTAACTAAAGATAATTCTATACCATTATTATATTTTTTATAATATTTCTTTATTCTTTTTACAATATCGCTTTTATTCATTTTTATAAAAAAAGAGCAATTAAGCTCTTCCTGCATATTTTCCATCAGATGTAGATACTAAGATCTTTTCACCTTGATTTATAAATAATGGTACTTTAATAGTATATCCTGTTTCAATAGTTGCATCTTTTTGAGCATTATTAGTAGTATTACCTTTAGTAGCATCTTGAGTATCAACTACTTCAAATTCTATCTTATCAGGTAATTGAATTCCTAACATTTCTCCTTCATGCATAGCAATAACTACTTCTAAACCTTCTTTTAAGAAGTTAGCGTTATCACCAATCTTATCTTTAGGTAATTCTATTTGATCATATGTTTCAGTATTCATAAAAATATAGTTATTACCATCTTGATATAGATATTGCATAGGCATTCTATCTACTCTAGCTTTTTCAACAGTAATATTAGTATTATATGTATTTTCAACTAATGCACCAGTTCTTAAATTTCTTAATTTAATTCTCATGAAAGCAGAACCTTTACCTGGTTTAACATGTTGGAAATCTTCTATCATACATAATTTACCATCAATTATGATAGTCATACCATTCTTAATATCATTTATAGATATATTCATGTATATTCACTCCTTATATTACTTTCCTATTTTAGTTTCAACAAATGTAGTTGATTTATTACATCTAGGACAGAATTTCTTCATTTCTAGCTTATCTGTTGTATTTTTTGTATTCTTAAAAGTAGGTCTAATTAAATTTCCACATTCAGAACATTTTAAAGCAACTTGTACTCTTGCTCCAGTCTTTTTACTAGCCATTTTTCACACCTCACTTAAACTATATTGTATTTTATCATAATAATATATGTATTTCAAACATAAATTATCAATTATTCGTCGATTACAACTGCTTCAGTTGTAGATGTTCTATCTCTTTCTTCTTGCTCTTTTTGAGCTTTCTCTAAATAGAACTCATTTTCATCTCTATCAAACTTCTCTATAACAGGTTCATTATATTCATTTTTCTTAACAATATAACGACTTACTGCATGTCCAGTTTTTTCTTCTAATCCTTTATTAATATTTTCATCTGATATCATTCCATCTTCATCTACCCAATCAATATGGAAGATATTTAAGAATGTTTTTAAATCATTAAAAGCATGATATTTAACAACTAATAAATAATCATCACCTAACATAACAGATATTAATTCAGAATCATCATATCCTCTTTTTTGAAACTCTTGTATAGCTGTTTCTTTATATTGATCTTCTGTTTCATAATCTTTAGATACTAAATAATTAACTATTTCTTTAGTATCTATATCTAACTTAATTTGATGATATTTATCATATATAATATTACATATTATTGCTAATAACAGAGCACCTAAAGGAATTAATATATAATAGATTTTATGATCAATTCCACCTTTATTCATTTAACCACTTCTATTCTATAATAATTATATAATTAATAGCATTTATTATCAATTATTTAGATGTTTCTTTACTCTTTAAATAGTCATTTAAATAGCTTTTTAGATTAATTGCTATATCTTTAGGTATAATTGTACTCAAATCTTCAATAGATGCCTCATTTATCTTCTTAATAGACCCATATTTCTTTAGTAATTCTTTACGTCTTACAGCACCTATACCTTCTACATTATCAAGTATAGATGATAAAGAACCTTTAGATCTTATTTGTCTATGATAAGTGATAGCAAATCTATGTACTTCATCTTGTATTCTAGTTATATAATGGAATACGTTACTAGTTCTATCTAATGGTATAACTTCTAATGTATTACCATCCATTAAATCATTAGTCATATGTTTATCATTTTTAACTAAACCACATACTTTAATTCTATCTCTTAAATCTAACATATCTAATACATCATTTATTGCATGTATTTGGCCTTTTCCACCATCTACAAGTATTAAATCAGGTAAAGGAGATTTATCTATTAAAGCACGATAATATCGTCTATAAGCAACTTCTTTCATAGTATTATAATCATCATTTACATCAACAGATACTTTATACTTACGATAATCATTTTTAGATTCTGTACCATCTTTAAATACTACCATCCCTGATACTGCATAATTACCAAATAGATGTGAATTATCAAATGATTCAATTCTATGTATATCTATTCCTAATAACTTAGATAATTCATCATTAGCACCAGATGTTCTTTTTAGTTTTCTATTAATAGTTTCAAAATTATTTTTTAAATAAATATTACTATTATCTTTAGCTAATTCTAATAACTTCTTTTTAGGTCCACGAGATATATGTAATACTTTAGTATTTAATATTCCTGATAATAATTCATCATTTAATTCATCAGGTACTAAAATTTCTTTAGGTATTTCATGTTTTTCATAGAATAATGATATAAATGTTTCTATATCATCAATATAATCATCTTCTATTAATAATATTTCATTCTTACTACCTATTAATTTACCATGTCTAATAAAAAATATTACTATAGATAAATATCCATTTTGAACAGTATAATTAATTACATCACGATCTATTAGATCAGGTAAATCAATCTTTTGTTTTTGCATGATTATATTTATATAATCTAAATATTCTTTCATCTCTTGAGCTTCTTCAAATTGAAGATTAGATGAATAAGTATTCATTTTATCTTTTAATTTATTAATTATTACTTGATCATTTCCATTTAAGAAAGATAATATATCTTTTTCCATATTATCTATTGTTTCTTTATCTACTTCTTTACAACAATAACCTAAACATTCATGTATATGATAATAAAGACATAGTTCCTTACCATTTCTACATTTCTTAATAGGATATAATCTATTAATTAATTCAACTATCTTTCTTGCTGCATGAGCATTTACATAAGGGCCAAATAAATGTTTATTATCCTTTTTCTTAATATTTAAATATCTTGATATTTTTACCTCTGGATAAGGATCTCTTTTATATTCAATATAAGGATAACTCTTATCATCTCTTAGTAATATATTATATTTAGGATCATATTTCTTAATTAAATTAATCTCAAGTAAAAATGATTCCAATTCAGATGATGTAACTATATATCTTAAATCATCTATATCTTCTACTAATTTCTTAGTTTTACCTGTTTGTTTTCCATTGAAATATGAGGAAACTCTATTCTTTAAATCTTTAGCTTTTCCAACATATATAATATTTCCATTTATATCATAATACTGATATGAACCAGGTAAATGTGGAATAAGCTCTAATTTTGGTTTAATCTTATCCATATTAGCCATATTGTTTCCTCCTTTTCATATACATATTATAATATAAAATATTTGATAAATATACATATATTTGGTAGTATAATACCTATTAAATGGGGTGTTATATATGTTTAATACACAACAAAAGAAAGAGTTATTACATAAACAACATGAAATAGAATTAGTTACTAATCTAATAGTTGAAGGATCATATAATTATTTAGTAAGATTATTTGAAAATCATCCTAAATTTGAATATGCCGATTATCACAATGCTATGTTTAGAAAAGCTGATGTCATGAATTATTTATTACTTACTGTAGATAGATTAAATAATTCAGATATGAAGAAAGAATTAGCTAAAGCTTTAAAGAATATAGAAATATATAATAATAAGAATAGTAATATGGATATTGATCACATATATGGACTAGCTAAATTCTTAGCAGATGAAGTATCTAGTAATGTATTTGGTGAATGTGAATTAGTTAAAAAATATATTCCATATTTAGATACATATCTATTTAATTTTATAATTGAAAGAACAATTAATAATAGATCTGGTCATGTATTATATATAACTGAGAGTTTATTTAATGAAACATTAGATAATATACAAGATATATATTTATTAGATTTATATAGACAAAATAAATTATTTGTAAGTGTTGCTAAACTAAATAGATTATTAGAAAATAAAGGAATTAATATATCTATTGATAAAGATGATTTAGATAAATTAATAAATAATAATTATATGAATAATCTATCTCAAATAAATTCATATCTAATAGCTAAGCAAATATATAGTATGTATTTAAAGAATCCTTATAAAGCTAATTCAGTTATGGAAGAATTACATACTACACATGAATATGATTTTAAAGATGTAGTAAATAAACTAAGTATTAATTATTCAAAATAATGATATAATATTAATGGTTAGGAAGATTAATATGTTAATTAATGAATATACATATGAATTAAAGAAATCAAAGTTTATTGGTTATTATTATAATGTATCTTCTCAAGAAGAAGCTGAAGAAATAATTAAACAAATAAAACAAGATAATAAGAAAGCAAGACATGTAGTATTTGCATATAAAGTTGGTCCTATCATCAAGAAGACAGATGATAAAGAACCTAAGAATACTGCTGGTATGCCAATTTATAATACAATTATAAGAAATAATTTAGATAATATATTAATCGTAATAGTTAGATATTTTGGTGGAACACTTTTAGGTGTTGGTCCACTTACAAGATGCTACTCTACTGTAGCTAATGAAGTAATTAAATAATAAACAAAAGGTTTTGGTTGTATGAAATATAGATGGAAAGAGAAATTATTATTAAAAGGTTTAAAGAATGCTATTAATCATAATGATAAGATATCAGAAGAACATTTTAACTGTATGTTAGCATTACTAAATGATATTCATGCTGATAAAATAGATTTACCAGATAATAATTATCAATCAATGTTTGATTATTATAGTAATGAAATGGAATATATAAATGCAGATATATTTGATAGATGTGTAGATATATTTGGTATAGTTAAAGACGAAGATGATTTATATACTATAATAAAACATTCTAATATTACTTTAAAGAATAATGAATTAATTGAACTTGGATATGAAATGGTTGAATCTTTAAAAGATAAAAAATCATTAGAAATATATAAAGAATTAGTTAAACATGGTAATCATTATTTACATATAGTAGATGATGATTTAGAAGATATGCATGATGATGTATATGGTATAACTTATTATGATCATACAAATGAAAAACCATATGTTATATTAAAAAGAAGACATACACCATATGATATAGAAACATTCATGCATGAAGTAATGCATGCAATAATATATAGATATAAAGATAAAGATGAATTAGTAAGTGATTATTTCCAAGAATTAGAAGGTAGATTTGGAGAAAGACTTGCTACTCAATATATGAGAGAACATAATATGGAAAAATGGGCTAATGAAATAGATGCATATAACCTTCAAACTGTATTATATACATCATTTCAATTATATTTAAATGATACGTTATTCTATACTGCTAAAGATAATAAATTTGATATAAACAAAGCATCTAGTTTTATTCAAACAGAAACACAATTTAAAGATGCTTATTTGGAAGAAGAAGATATACCAAATATATGTAATATAAATGGATTTGATACTATTACAAACATTATAGATTATCTTGTATGTTTAGAATTATCTAAGAAATATGATACACCTGAACAATTTGCATTTATTAAACAATTAGGTAAATTCTGCAATTCAGAATTCTTCAATACAGAAATGAAAACTATGTTTGATTTCTATTCAGATAATAATAAATTATTAATAGAAGAAAAAGAAAGATTAGACAAAGTAAAAAGAGTTATTAAATAACTCTTTTTTATTTACTATCTAATATAATTGTAATTGGTCCATCATTTTGAATATCTATTAACATATCAGCACCAAATACACCAGGATATGTTTTTATATGTTCATTTAATTTATTATTAAACTCTTCATATAGTTTATTGGCATCTTCACCTTTCATAGCATTTATATAAGATGGTCTATTACCTTTCTTGGTTTCTGCTTGTAAAGTGAATTGAGATATAGATAAGATTTCTCCACCTACATCTAATATAGATTTATTCATTACACCATTTTCATCATCAAATATTCTTAGGTTTAATACTTTATTAACCATCCAATCAACATCTTTAGTAGTATCTTCTACATTGATACCTACTAATAGCATTAAACCTTTATCTATTTTATTAATAACTTTATTATCAACAGATACAGATGATTTTAATGATCTTTGTACTACTACTCTCATCTATATTCTCCTTACATCCGTAACAAATGATATTGATTTAACACTATCTATAAATTTCTTTAAAGTAGCATTATCTTTTACTCTAACTAAGATATCATAATAAGCTGTATTATTGCCATTTACTTCAGATACATTAGCTATAACTATATTATCTTGAGATGCAATAGTAACTATATCTATTAACTTATTATTAATACCATTTGTATATATTCTAAGTCTTGCAGAATACTTCTTTTCTTCTTCTTTATTCCTATTATTCCAATCAACATCAATTAATCTATCAGTTAATCCAGCAACATTGATACAATCTTTTCTATGAACAGTTATACCATGCCCTTTAGTAATATAACCAACTATATCATCACCATATACAGGCTTACAGCATGATGCTAATGTAACAAGAATATCATCATTACCAGATACAATTATATCTGCTTTATAATTAGTAGTTTCATATCTATTATTATTGGTTATCTTATCTAATAATACATCTTCTACATTTTCTTTATCATTATAAATAAGATTAATAATATATACAGGAGTATATCTTAAAGAACCTATTTGTAATAATACTTCATCAAATTCCTTTGCACCTAAATCTGCAATTAATTTATTTTTATGATCATCAGTTAATGCTTCAGCTAAAGGAATCTTTTGTTTCTTTAATTCTTTTTCTAATAATTCTTGACCACGTGCTATATAGTTTTCTCTATCTTGTTTAGAGAAATAAGATTTAATCTTAGATTTAGCTTGTGTAGTCCTAGCAAACTTCAACCAATCCTTATTAGGTGTTGAGTTAGCATCAGTTCTAATTGATACTATATCACCATCTTGTAATTCATAATCTAATGTAACAATAGAATTATTAACTGTAGCGCCTATACATGTATCACCTACTCTAGAATGTATACGATATGCAAAATCAATTGGAGTAGATCCTTCAGGTAATTCTACAACATCACCTTTAGGTGTATTAACATATATCATTTTAGCTAATATTTCATCATTAATATTAGATTCTAATTCTTCATCATCTTTATCAGCAGCTTCAATACTATTTCTAAATAATTGAAGTTTTTGTTCCATGACTGATAAAGCAGCTTTAGTACCATGTTCTTTATAAGACCAGTGAGATGCTAAACCGTGCTCAGCTATTTCATTCATTTCATATGTTCTAACTTGTATTTCTACAGGATAATTATTAATACCATATATACCAGTATGAAGTGATTGATATGAATTACCTTTAGGCATAGCTATATAGTCTTTAAAACGCTTAGGTATAGGTCTATATTTATTATGTATTAAACCTATAATTAAATAACAATCAGGTACTGTTTCACATATTATTCTAATACCTAAAATATCATATATATTATTCCATGTATGTCCATTATTTAATTTATTATTAATAGATGATACTGATTTAACTCTACATTTAATATTAAAGTTAGTAATACCAACTTCCATTAAATCATCAGCTATATCATCCATCATAGAATTTAATTGTAATTGTAAATCAGCTCTTGGCTCTGGTAATTCATTTTCTATTTGATCATATACATCTGGTTTTAATACTTTAAATGATAAGTCTTCTAGTTCTGCTTTTAGTTTATTAACACCTAATCTATGTGCTATAGGTATTAATACATTTACTGTTTCTTTAGCTTTTATCTTTTGTTGATCAGTTGGAAGACCTTCTATAGTTCTCATATTATGAACTCTACCAGCTAATTTAATAATAATGACTCTAACATCTTCAGATAAAGCAACAAGTATTTTTCTTAAATAGATAGCAGATGATTCAGAATCATCAACTAAATGTAACTTATTTACTTTACTTAATGAAGATACTATTTCTCTTATATCTTTTCCAAATAATTCTTCTAATTCATCTAATGAAGAAGAACCATGATCTATTGTCTCATGTACTAATGCAGCAACTACAGTTGTATAATCAGTATTTAATTCTGCTACAATGATTGCAACCCATAAAGGATGAACTATATAAGGTTCACCATTCTTTCTTAACATATCTTTATGTTGCTTTAATGCAAAATTATAAGCTTTATTTATAAGATCCATTTGATCTTTATCATAGTCATTTTCATTACATAAATTTATTAAATTATTATATAACTTATTTATGTTATCCATTTATATCACATCTTCTTCTGTATTAAGTTTACTTAATACATATCTTTCATATTCTTTATTTGGTGTATTTAGTATATTATCAACTACTTGAGATAAAGTTAATCCTTTTACTTCTTTCCATTTGTTTTCTTTATTATATGCCCATATATCATCTTCTGAGATATATTTAATACCATTAGAAAACAATTCATGCTTTTTACATCTTAAAGCAGGTTTAACTCTATTGTATAATTCTGTTTGTGAATTTATATTAATAGTTTCCATATACAACACCTATAATTATTATATCATTTATTTATAACAAAATATAAAAAAGAAGCGATTATGCTTCTTTTATTATATCAAGTGCTTTACGCATTTTTAAATCGTATTCAATAGCGTCTTCTCCACCTACAGCATCAAGGAATTCTTCTTCCTTCATACCATATTTAGAAGCATTCTTAGCTATTTCATCTTTAATATCTTTCTTAGCAACTTTAATATCTTCTTTAGCTACTATTTCTTCAAGTAAATATCTAGTCTTTAATCTAGCTACTGCTTGTGGTTCCATCATCTTTTCTAGATCTTCCATAGTTGTACCAGTCATCTTGAAATATTGATCTAATGATGCACCTTGATATCTTAATTCATCTTGATATTGATGTACCATTCTATGAATTTCTCCATGAATTATTTCTTCATTTAATTCAACTTTCATATTATCAGTTGCTTTATGTAATAATTCATCTACATATTTATTATCAGCTTCATCTTGTTTCTTTTCTTCAATTTCTTTCTTAATGTAAGCTTCTAATGATTTCTTATCAGTTACATCTTTAATACCTAAATCTTCAAAGAAATCTTTATCTAATTCAGGAACAGTCTTTTCTTTAATTTCTTTAACTGTTACCTTGAATGTAACATCTTTACCTTTTAAGTTTTCTACATAATCTTCTGGGAATTTTAAATTTAATTCTTTAGTTTCACCCTTCTTCATTCCTATTAATTGCTCTTCAAATCCAGGAATGAATGTGTTTGAACCTATTTCTAAGTTATAGTCAGTTCCTTTTCCACCATCAAGTGGTTTACCATCTACAACACCATCAAAATCGATAATAGCAATATTACCATTTACTATTTCTCCATTTTCTTTATTAATTACTTCAGACATATTCTTTCTTAAGTGCTCAATTTCATGTTCTATTTCTTCTTTAGTAACTTCAATCTTTTCTTTCTTAACACCTAAATTAGTATATTTACCTAATTTGATTTCAGGTCTAGAAATAATCTTAAATACATATGTAATACCTGTTTCAGATAAATCTTTAATTGAAACAGATGGTTCACATACTGGTTCTACTTTTGAATCTTTTAATGCCTTAGTATAAGCATCTTCAATAGCAATATCAGATGCATCCATAAATAAAGATTCAATACCCATCTTTTTAATGAATAATTCTTTAGTTATTTTACCTTTTCTAAATCCAGGTATTCTAACTTCATTTTTCTTTTTATCAAATGCTTTGTCTAAAGCTTTTTCCCATTCTTTTCCTTCAACTTTAATTTCAATTTCATGTACATTTTTCATGTTCCATCAACTTCCTTCATTTAGTATTATATAGTAATAAAATAAGATAATCAAGGCATAATTACCTTGATTTACCACTTATAATATTATTAATATTTTCTCTATATTTAATTATTTCTTTTCTATTAGATAATTCTTCTTTTAAGAATGTTATCTTATCTAAGTATTGATAATACTCTTCTCTTTTCAAAAACTCTTTATATTTAGACTCTAAATCATTTTTTAATTTATCTAATTCACCTAATAATAAATCTGTAGTACTAGAATCATCTTCGTCATCAAAGTTATTATATAAGTAATTAAATATAATATTAGTTAAATCATTAAAAGCTAGAGTAAATGAAAGAGCATTATTATCTTTAGGTAAGTATTTTTTATCATATAAATAGATAGTATCTACATGCATACTATTATTTTTATTTTTAATCGGATATGCTTTATTATCATATTCCATATATATTATTGAAGCATCATTTTTACTCTTTTTAATAATATACATGATATATACCTCCTTTACTTATCTAATAAATCAGGTCTTCTTTCTTCTGTTCTTTTAATAGCTTGATCTTTTCTCCATTCATCTATTTTCTTATGATCACCAGATAATAATACATCAGGTACTTTCATACCTTTATAATCATCTGGTTTAGTATATGTTGGATAATCAAGTAAATAATCTTTATTAAATGAATCATTTATATGTGATTCTTCATTTATAACTCCAGGGACTAATCTAATTATTGAATCAGCTAATACCATGGAAGGTATTTCACCACCTGTAAGTACATAGTCACCTATAGATATAATATAATCAGCTAATGTTTCAATACGATCATCAAATCCTTCATAATGTCCACATATAATAATTAAATGTTTTTCCTTTGATAAATCATATGCTAATCCTTGATTATATACTTTACCTGATGGAGTTAATAATATAACTTTACTATCATTAGTTTTAATATCTTCAATACAATCAAATATAGGTTGGCAAGTAAGTACCATACCTGCTCCTCCACCATAAGGAGTATCATCTACTTTCTTATGTGGATCTTTAGAATAATCTCTAAAATTAATTAATTCTATTTCTACTTTATTATCTTCTATAGCTCTTTTAATAATTGATGTATTTATAAATCCTTCATACATTTCAGGAAATAATGTTAATATACTTATTTTCATATTAACTCCTTATATTTATCTGTTAAATAAATCTTATTATCTTCTATTTTATCTATAAATACATCTTGTCTAGGAATATATAGGTTATCATTTACTATTATTAAAGGATTTAATCCATCTTGAATATTGGTAACTTTACCAAGTAATTCTTGCTTATAATATACTTCCATATCTACTAATTCTTCTAATAATAATTCATTGGTATTAAGTTCATTTTTATTAACATATATATCATTTTGTCTAATAGATATTACATCATCAATAGTATTTATACCTTCAAGTGAACATATATCTAATTGACCTCCACCTGCAAATATATAATTTAATATCTTATATGTTTTATTATTGATAATAACTGTATTATCTTTCTTAAAGACATCTTTTTTATATCTAAATGTGGAAGATACTTTCATAGCACCTTTTACTCCATGAGGTCTAATTACTCTTCCTACTTTAATTAATCCCATATAAATCCCTTCTTAATTCATGTATTATAGCAAATAATACTTATTAATCAAGTTTACTATTTACTATTAAATTGCTATAGATATTTTGTTTTAATTCATATGTTGTATCATCTAGTATATTTATACCTAATATAGGTTTATTTTCTTTTTCTTTTTTAATAAATTTATCATTATAAAGATTAATATCTACTACATGGAAATCATATCTTTTAAATATATGAAATCTATGCATATTATCTTTTTCTATCTTATATCCAGTTACAACTTTAGGATAATTCTTATTCATCCATTTTAAAGTATCCATATCTTTAGACACTATTCCATATCTACCTTCATATTGAGTTAATATATCCATAATTAATAATTTATATTCTAATACATTTTTATCTAATTCAAATAATACAGGTATATCTTTAGTAATATTAACTAAATCACTTAATTTTAATACTGGAAATTTAGCAATATAATTCATATTTTCATATGTTACTTTTTTTACTTCATCTTCAACATGTAATAATCTTGATAAATCATCATCTAAATAACATATTATTACATTATCTTCAGTCATCTTTAATTTAATATATAAACTATAATTATTCTTAATAACATTGTTGATAGCAGTTATAGTATTTTCATATACTTTAGTATTATCATATATACCACCTATAAAAAAAGGAGATTCTTTTAAAAATGTTAAGTCCTTATTTATCATGTCTTATCTTCCTTTCAACTTCATATAATATTATAGATGTTGCTACACCTACATTTAATGATTCACATTTATCATTCATATTAATATAAATATTTTTATTTATTAATTTAGATATTTCAGGAGATACTCCTGCACCTTCATTACCAACTATAATAGCATATGGAGATGATATATTAATATCATCTAATGATTCACCATTGATAACATTAGTACCATATATATCCATGTTTAATGTAGGTATTATTCCCTTCAAATCACCTTTAATAATATTAATATTAAATATCATACCTTCTGATGCTCTTATTACTTTATCATTATATTGATCTACTGTATCATTAGATAAAATAATTGTATCTATATTAAAAGCAACAGATGATCTAATAATAGTACCAAGATTACCAGGATCTTGTATACCATCAACTATTAATACATTTCCTTTTATATCTCTTGATTCAATCTTTTTAACAATAGCTAAATATTCATTAGGATTATCTAAATTAGATAGTTTTTTCATAGCTGATTCAGATATATTTTCATTTAGTATAAATTCTTCTACAACTAAATCATGTTTCTTAGCTTCTTCTACTAAATGTTTTCCTTCAACTATAAAAAGAGAAGATTCATCACGATACTTCTTTTGTTTTAACTTAGAATACTTAATTATTTTTTCATTGTTAATAGATTCAATCATTTAATATCTTAACTCTTTTCTATATTTCTTATAATCTGGATAATGTTTTTCTACTTCTTTCCAGAAAGATGTAGAATGGTCTTTATGATAAAAATGTGATAGTTCATGTATTATTACATAATCTATACATTCATATCTATAATGTATTAATTCAGTATTTAATGTAATAGTCTTAGATGAAAAATTATTAACGCCCCATCTAGTTTTCATTTTTCTAGTTCTTAGTCTAAAATCAGGAATATTAGTAAATTCATTTATATATAAAGCTAATCTTTCTTCAAATATCTTTAAAGAATTCTTTTCTAAATATTCATTTATTTTAGATACAGATGGTCCATAGAAAGTATCACCATCTATCATTACTTTTTTATATTCTATAAAATCATATTCTTTACCTAAATATAATATTCTATTATGTTTATCTTCTTTAGTTAAGTATCTTTTATACATTCTTTCTAATGCTTTAACATTACTATTTAATAATGTATTAATAGCATGATCAGATGTACGAATAGGACAAGTAACATATATTTGACCTTCTTGATTAATTCTAAAATATATATTCTTCATCCATTTTCTTTCAACTATTACTTCTACTTCTCTATCAAGTAATTTCATGATTATCCTCTGAAAGATTCATACCATGATTTAATCTTAGGAACAGTTAAATCTTTAACATATCCAAATACAGATTTAATAATATCCCAAGTTAAATTAAGTGATTTCTTAAGTAATGCTAAATCATCACTTGCTTGTTTACATCCATCTTCGGATTTTTCGCACATAGAATATTTTAATTCTAAGAATTCAGCTAATAATTTACTCTTAGCAGATTTATATTTATCAGATAAAGTATCTTTATAACCTGGGAACTTAGAATCTATTCCTACATCTATTAATAATGCATAGTAAATAACTTTAGCTTTAGTCTTATTTCTTAATTCTTTAAAAGTAACACCTTTAATAGGTTGATCATAGAAGATAAAATCTACTACTGATACAAATCCATTTTTAAGTGTATCTTTAACACTTCCATTTTTAACATTTTCATATGAAGATGACATATAAGATAAAATCATACTATCTTTATCTTCTACTTTAGTAGTATTAGTTGTTGTTCTTGTTGTAGCTGGTTTAGTAGTTACTATAGATGTAGTTGTTGTAGTTGTATCATCAACTACTACTACTTCATTTGTAGTAGTTAAAGATGCATAATCTTCAATTATTACTTTTATATCTTCTACTTTACCATCTTTAGTCTTGATTAATACTAAATCACCTTTTTTATATCCTGTAGGATTAATAATATATGTTTTTAATCCATTTTCATCTTTATCAGATACTATAATAGAATCTTCATTTACTTGCTTAATAACAGCATATACTTCATTTGTAGTAGATGTATTATCTTTATTCTTATAATAATTTCTAATTAATAATATAGATACAACTAGTATTGCTATTATTACTATAATAGATGAAATAATTATAATTAATTTCTTTTTATTCATCATCATCACTTCTATTCTTAAATTGTAATATAATTGGAGTTCCTTCTAAATCAATACTTTCTCTTATTTTATTTTCTAAATATCTATAATATGAGAAATGTACTAATGCTTTATCATTAACATTAAAAGTGAATTTAGGAGGACATGTATCTGTTTGATGTACAAAGAATATCTTTAGTCTTCTATTTCTATAAGAAGGTGCTTCATGTAAGTTAACAGCATCTCTTACTACATCATTTAAGATAGATGTACCAATTTCTCTAGTATAAGCTGAATAAGCTTTAATAATAGCAGGCATTAATGTATGAATTCTAGATTTAGTTAAAGCTGATAAGAATACAACATCTATATAAGGTATAAATTGGAATTCATTTTCTATTTTCTTCTTCCATTCTTTAATAGCTTGATCCTTATTATCTACTAAATCCCATTTATTAACTACTAATACTATAGCTTTATGTGCTTCTAATGCATATTCAACTATATGTTTATCATGTTCTATAATACCTTCTTCTGCAGATATTACTACAACACATACATCAGAGTTTTCTATAGCTTGTAAACTTCTTAATAAAGAATACTTTTCAATATTTTCATATATTTTACCTTTTTTACGCATACCTGCTGTATCAACTACAACATATTTTTCATGTTCATATACAAATTCAGTATCAGATGAATCTCTTGTAGTACCTGCTACATCAGATACTATTTGTCTTGCATCTTCACCTAATATAGCGTTTACTAATGAAGATTTACCTACATTAGGTCTTCCAATTATACTAAATCTACATACATGTGATTTAGGTAAATCAGTATAATCTTCCATATCATTAGTAATTAAATCTAATAATTCATTTATATGTCTTTTATTTTCAACAGATATAGTAATCATTTCTTCTATACCTAATTCATAGAAATTAAGCATATTATCTTCTAAGGTAGGAGCATCAATCTTATTAATAACTAATATAACTCTTTTATTAGTCTTCATTAACATCTTATTAATTGCTTGATCATTTAAAGTTAAATCTTCTCTACCATCAACTACAAATAGAATTGTATCTGCTTCTTCAATACCTATTTCAGCTTGCATTTTAATATTTTCATTGAAATCAATATTTTCTAAATCAATTCCACCTGTATCAATAAGTGAAAATACTTTATTATTGTATTCTACATGACCATATAATCTATCTCTTGTTACACCAGGTGTATCTGCAATGATAGCTTTTCTTTCATGTATAAGTCTATTAAATAAAGATGATTTACCTGTATTAGGTCTTCCAACTAAACAAACAGTTTTCATGATAATCCCCTCCTTTTTTAACCAAATATATTATATATTATTTTAGTATATTTTCCAAATATAATTAGATAAAAAAAGTGATTAATTAATCACTAATTTTTTCTAGCAGGCGCATATTGATTACCCATTGTAGGTGTTGGTTTCAACTCATCACACATTTTTCTATCAAAATGAGCATAAGGTCTAGAATATTTATAATAAATATATACATAACATTTATTAATTATATAGTTGTTCTTAGGATTAATAACAATATTATTATAATATTCTTTGTTAGTACAATTATCACATTGATTTTCTGAATCCCAGTTTAAATCTTTAGTACCAACTAATTGATCAACTGTAACTCTTATAGCTCTATAAGTATTAGCAGGTAATGTTTCAGTAGCTGAATAAGTTGGACCTTGTTTAAAGTTTGCATCAGTTACTTCACCTGTTTTTGGATCTTCAGTAATAGTAATAACATAATTGTTTTCTGTAGATATTAATGGATTTGATCCCCTCATAACTGCAGCTCTATTACTTCCATTCATGGCAAATTGAACAGCTGATTGTTCAATTAAATCTATCTTAGTTTCATATGCTTTTTCTTTAGTAGATCTACTAATCTTTAATATATTAGGTATAGTTAATATCATTAATAAAGCAATAATAACTATAACTGCTAGTATTTCAACTAATGTAAAACCATTTCTCTTCATATTCTTCACCTATTTTAATTATAGCATATAAAAAGAAGTAAAAGATTAATTAATCCTCTACTCCTATGTAATTTGACAATAAACTGTATATTTCTTCTCTTCCCTTTTTAGTAACTGCAGAATATAGAACTACATGGTCAGATTCTTGTACATTTAATGTTTCTCTTAATATTTTTTCAAATTTAACTTTATCTCTTTCTTTTACCTTATCATATTTAGTTGCAACTATTACAGTTGGAATATCATAATACTTAAGATAATTATACATTAATACATCATTATTATCTGGTTTATGTCTAAAATCAACAAGTAAGAATACAGCAGATAATTGTTCTCTTGATTTAATATATTCTTCTATCATTAAACCAAATTTTCTTTGTTGTTCTTTAGACACTTGTGCATATCCATATCCTGGAACATCAACAAGATAAAATAAATCATTACAAAGATAAAAATTAACTGTTTGAGTTTTTCCTGGTTTAGATGATGTATGAGCATAGTTTTTTCTTCCTAATAAAGAATTAATGAAAGAAGATTTTCCTACATTAGATCTTCCACATAATAAAAACTCATGTCTATTATCTTCAGGATATTGAGAAGCTCTTACTGCAACTACCTCTAAATTACTTGTTTCTATTTTCATATATAATTCACCCTTTTGTTGTATTTATTATATTATTTTTTATTCATTTATTCAATTATTTATTATATAATATAAAATAGGTGTTTTTATGAATTATCCAGGTAAGATAAAGAAAGAATTCAAAAGACAAGTTAGTCATTCAAATAGAGGAATGGATTTAGAAGAATTAATCAATCAATCCAATAACTTTTACTTGGAAGAAAATATAGCTGTTATATATAAGAAACCAACACCTATAACTATAGTAGATGCATCATTTGATTCACATGGAAGAGTTATTACTAAAGCATATTTTAAAGAACCATCTACTCTAGACTACAATGGATTATATAAAGGTAAATATATTGATTTTGATGCTAAAAGCACTCAAAATAAAACATCATTTCCTTTATCTAATTTACATGACCATCAATATAATCATATGAAATCAATAATTGAACACGGAGGCATTACCTTCTTAATTATAAGTATGAATTCAAATTATTATTTATTAGATGGTAAAGATATTATAGATTTTGTTAATAGTAATGATAGAAAATCTATTCCTTTTTCATATATAGAAGAAAAAGGATATATTATAGATAAAAAGATTAGACCAAGATTAGATTATATAAAAGTAATTGATAAGATATATTTTCAAGGTGATTAATATGGAAGAAAAGAAGAAAAGGAAAACTACGACTAAGAAAAGTACTAGTACAAGAAAGAAAAGTACGTCTACTAAAAAGTCTACTACAGTAAAAAAGAAAACTACTGCTAAAAAGACTACTACAAAGAAGACTACTACTCCTAAATCAACTACTACAATTGAAGAAGTCAAAATAAAAAGAACACCTAAAGATGAAATAACAGATAAAAAACAATCTTATCAAGGACCAATTTTAAAGAAAAAAGAAAAGAAATCCTTTAAAGAATTAATAAAAGGATTACCTAAAATAATTGGATTATTCTTACTTAATTTTATAAAAAACATTCCAAAGTATTTAAAAAGTATTGCTGTTGGAGTAAAATTAATTATAGTAAAGATAGTAGCACTTATTATCTTTATATTTGCATCAATATTTAAGTTCATTAAGTTTATATTTAATAAACTAAAGGAATTAGATAAAAAAGATGAAGAAAGAAAAAATAAGAAAAAAGAAAAAAAATATAATAAACAAGATGAATTATATAATACTAAGAAATTTGATCTTAAATTATTAGAAGATGATATAGATAGAGATCAATTAGAATTAGTACCTTATAAAGGACATAAGAATAAAATAGGAGTATTCTTCGAGAATCGTGGAAGGGTGTTAAAATTCGATATGAAGAAATTTAATAAGAGATTAAAATACGGAACTTTAAGAGACAAAATATTAATAGTATTAATGTTATTTTTAATATTTATATTTGCATGTGCAATATTCTTAATAACATATGTTGTTATTACTGCTCCAAATATTGATAAAGATAGATTATATAAAGAGAACTCTACTGTACTATATGATAAAGATGGTAATGAGTTCGCTCGTATTGGATCAGAAAACAGAGAAAAAGTTACATATGATGAATTACCTCAAGTATTAGTAGATGCCATAGTTGCAACAGAAGATTCAAGATTCTTCCAACATAATGGTATAGATGTTGCTAGATTTATTAAAGCATCATTTGGTCAAATCTTAGGATCATCTGGCGCTGGTGGGGCTTCTACTCTAACAATGCAATTATCTAAGAACTCTGCTACTTCAAATGAAGCACATGGTTTAAAAGGTATTATAAGAAAATTCCAAGATATTTATTTAGCTGTATTTGTATATGAAAAGAAATATACTAAAGAAGAAATAATGGAATTCTATGTTAATAATGGATATTTAGGTGCTGCATATGGTGTACAACAAGCATCACGCGCTTACTTTGGTAAAGATGTATCAGATTTAAATCTATCTGAAGCTGCAATGATAGCTGGTTTATTCCAATTACCATTTGCATATAATCCATATAACCATCCAGTTGCTGCAGAAAATAGACGTAATACAGTACTTAACTTAATGGAAAGACATGGTTATATATCTAAAGAAGAAAAAGAAGCTGCTCAAGCAATTCCTATTAAATCATTGTTAGCAGGTTATAACTCTGAATTAAATGAACATATTAGATTTATAGATACTGTTGTTGAAGAAGTTGTAAGACGTACAGGATATGATCCTTACACTACTTCTATGGAAATATATACAACTATGGATCCTGCTCAACAAAAAGTAGTAAATGATATTCAAAATGGTGTTACATATAAATATAAAAATGATTATTCTGAAAATGGTATAGCTGTTATTAGTATTGAAACAGGTGCTATTACATCTATAGGTACAGGTAGATCTAAGAAATCAGAAAGATCATTTAACTATGCTACTGATGGTAGACGTCATCCAGGTTCTACTGCTAAGCCAGTTGTAGATTATGGTCCTGCAATTGAATACTTAGGATGGGGAACTGGTAATACTGTAATAGATAAACAATATGAATATACTGGTGGAGGAAAAATTAAGAACTGGAATAATACATATGAAGGTGCTGAATCAATCAAGGATGCTCTTGCTAGATCAAGAAATATCCCTGCTCTACTAACATTTAAACAAACATCTAATGAACAAAAATTAAAGATGGCATCTGATTTAGGATGGACTCTAGAAACATCTGGTGATCAAATACTAGAAACATGTTCTATTGGTGGTTTCACTGGTGTTACACCTGTTGAATCTGCTGCTGCTTATGCTGCATTTGCAAGAGGCGGAACTTATATTGAACCATATTCATTTACTAAAGTAGTATTTAATGAAACTGGTGATGAATTTGTAGTTACTCCTAAGAGAGTACAAGCAATGTCTGAAGAAACTGCATATATTATTACAAATATCTTACAATATGCTATTTCATCTGGTGTTGTTGGTGGTATAACTAATAAACCTGGTGCTGAAGTTGCATCTAAAACAGGTACATCTACAGTTGATGGTAATACAATTAAGAAACTTAACTTAAAAGGTGCGATAGATGGTGATGTATGGCAAGTTGCATATACTCAAGATTATGCTATGTCTATGTGGTATTCATACCCTACTTTAACATCTGAACATTACTTAACATCTTCAGAAGGTTCTGCTGCAAGACGTGGAATAATGAAAGAATTAACTAAAGGTATTATTACAAAGAAATCATCATTTAATAGGCCTTCTGGTGTTACTACAGCTACAATTGAAAAAGGAACTGATCCTGTTCAATTAGCATCTGAATTTACACCTGCTGATTTAAAATCAGTTGAAATGTATAATAAGAATTCAGTACCAACTGAAACATCTAATAGATTTGCTCAATTAAATAATCCAAGTAACTTAAAATATAATGCAAATGGTACTCAAATATATTTAACTTGGGATGGTATTCCTACTCCTGATGCTGTATCAGAAGCATATATTAGAGATTACTTCACTAAATCAAGTATTTATAGTTATTGGGCTGAAGAATATATTGCTGAAAGAATTGCATATAATAATGCTCATATAGGTAACTTCGGTTATGAAATATATATAACTGATGGTGCTGGTACTAGAAGTTTAGGATTCGTAACTGATACTAACTTTACTTATAATGGATATGTTGCAAATGGTTCAACATTCACTGTTAAATCGTCATATTCAATATTTAAAGCTAACCAATCTAAAGGTATAACTGTTACTATAGGTGATGGTAATTCATCAGGTACTGATGTACCTTCTGGTGATGGTAAGATAGTATTAAGTTTAAGAAATCCAATTACAATTGGTGCATTAAAGAATGCTATGGCACAAAATAATATGTTTAGTTTAGCTTATAGTATAAAAACTACTGGTGGCGAAGATTTAAAAGTTGCTGGAACAACATTATATTTATCATGTTCAGCTGGTAGAAATGATCAATGTTTATCAGAAATTGAGAGTCATTTAGCTAATAATGAAAGCTATAATGCAACGTTCTATGTAACTAGAAAGAACTTCCAAAGTACTAATCAACAAACTAAAATAACTAGGGAATAAAAAAGGAATTAGATATTCCTTTTTTTCTTGTTATTTTATTGACTATTGAAGTTCAATTATTGTATAATTTAATATAGAATAAAATAGAATAGACAAGGGTTGGTAATATGACTGATAATCAAGAAGTATTAAACAATAATAATCCAACAGAAACACAATATGTAGATGAATTTGGTAACCCAATTGATCCATCTTTAATAGATGAAAATGGTAACTATATAGGTGAAACTGTTCAATATGTAGATGAATTTGGTAATCCTATAGATCCATCTATGATTGATGAAAATGGAAATTATATTGGTCCTAAAGTAGAAGAAAAAACTGTACAAGACTTACAAGAAATTTCCACTTCTGCTAAAGCAATGGACGATAAAGAATTATTAACTGGTATGGTTACTTTTGATTATAATAATGTTCCTATTACTGATATCGTTAATTCTATTATCTTAGACGCAATTAACAAAGGTGCTTCAGATATTCACTTTGATCCATTCCCAGAAGGAATTAAAGTAAGAATAAGAATAGATGGTGTATTACATGACTACTCTATTGTACCTTTATATGTTAAGAATAATATGATTACTCGTATTAAGATAATATCATCAATGAATATTACTGAATCAAGATTACCTCAAGATGGTGCTATCAGAACTGAGTTAGCTAATAAAACTATAGATTTACGTGTGGCTTGTTTACCTACATCTATGGGTGAAAAGATAGTTATCCGTATCATGGACTACTCTATGTCTGCTGCTGGTGTTGAAGGTCTAGACTTTAGTCCTAAGAACTTAGCTAAAGTAGAAAAGATGTTATCATTACCAAATGGTATTATACTTGTTACTGGTGCTACTGGTACTGGTAAATCAACTACTGTTTATTCTATGTTACAAGTATTAAATAAAGAATCAGCAAATATAATTACTGTTGAGGACCCAATAGAAATGAATATTGGTGGTATTAACCAAGTACAAGCTCAAGAAGAAATCGGATTAAACTTTGCTGAAGTATTAAGATCAATATTACGTGAAGACCCAGATATAATCATGATTGGTGAAATTCGTGATGATGAAACAGCAAGAATTGCAGTTCGTGCATCTATAACTGGTCACCTAGTATTATCTACAATACATACAAATAACTCATTAAATACGATTGAACGTTTAACAGATATGTCTGTAGAAAGATATTTATTAGGATCTTCTCTAGAAGGTGTTATATCTCAAAAGTTAGCTAGAAGATTATGTCCTAAGTGTAAGAAAAAACGTCCTACTACAGAATATGAAAAAGAAGCATTTAAGAAAGCATTAAATCAAGATGTTAATGAAATATATATACCACAAGGATGTCCTGAATGTGATTCAGGTTATCGTGGACGTATTGCAATCCATGAAGTATTATTAATTAACCAAGCTATAAGAGATGCTATTACTAAAGGTGTAGATAAATCTGTATTAAGAAAACTAGTATATGGTGTTGGTGATACTGATACTATGTTACAAGATGGATTACAAAAAGTATTATTAGGTGAAACTTCATTTGATGAAATCTTAAAATTAATTGACTTAGATGATGATTTAGGATCAGGAACTCAATTAGGATTAGAAGAACAAATGGAAGATTCAATTGATAATAATTCATTTAATCAACCAACTACTCCACAAATGGTAATGCCTCAACCAGGTATGATGCCTCAAGGAGCTCCAGGACAACCAATGTATATGCCATATCCTGTACCAATGCAATTAGATCCAGAAATGTTAAAACAATTACTAGAACTTGCTAAGGATATGCCTAAAGCTACTCCTTCAAAAGAAGATCTTAAAGAAGCTCTTAAAGAAATTGAAGAAGATGAAGAATTAGAAAGTTTAGAAGAAAAAGATGAAGAACTTGAAAGTTTAGAATCACCTAAACCTACTAAGAAAGAATTAAAAGAAGAAACAATAGAATCAACTAATTTAGATAAACTAGATGAAGAAAAAGTATTAGATATTGATGTTGATGAAAATACTATAATAGAAAAAGATGAACCTGAAATAGTTACATTACAATTAGATGAGACTAATACAGTTAAACCTACTCCAGTAGCTATTGATGAAGGATTTGAAACTGTAACTATTAAACCTAAGAAAAAAGATGCTGATAAAGCACCAAATAAGAAGAATAAGGTTAAAGATGAAGATAATCTTGAAGTAGTTACAATTAAGCCTAAAAAGAACTCTAAAAAGGCTAAAAAAGATAGTCCTAAGAAGACAAATAAGAAATCATCTAATAAGAGTAAGAATTTAGTTATAGATGATTATGAAATATCTGATGATGAAATAAATGCATTATTAGATTCAATACAATAATAAGATAGGAGTTATTTCTCTCCTATCTTTTTTATACAATAAAAAAACTAGAAATTTTACTATCTAGTTTATCTTATATATTAACCAGCTATTTGTTTAGCTACTTCTTCAGCGAAGTTTTCAGATCTATGTTCCATACCTTCACCAACTTCATATCTAATCATAGATACTAAAGAACCACCGTTATTCTTAACATAAGTCTTAATATCCATTGATGAATCTTTTACGAATTCTTGATCTTCTAAACAATTTTCTTTGTAGTATTTAGAAATTCTACCTACTACCATCTTTTCAGCTATATCTTCAGGTTTACCTTCTTCTATAGCTTGAGCTTTTAATACTTCTTTTTCTCTTTCTAATACTTCAGCAGGTACATCTTCAGCTTTTAAGTAAGATGGTCTCATAGCTGCAGCTTGCATAGCACAATCCTTAGCTACTTCTTCATTTGCTCCTTCAGTTACAACTAATGAAGCAATTTTACCACCCATGTGTAAGTATGCACCAAAGTTTTGAGAATCTTCTTTAATAACTAATTCTGCTCTTCTTAAAGACAATTTTTCTCCAATTGTAGCAGTCTTAGCAGTAATAATATCATTTATAGTTGATCCATCAACTTCTAATGCTAATACATCTTCAACTGATTCAATTTTATCAGCCTTTAATACAGCATTACCAATTGTATCAACTAAATCAACGAAATCTTGGTTTTTAGTAACAAAGTCTGTTTCACAGTTAACTTCAACTATAGCAGCTTTATTACCTTCAGTATAAATATTAGCTAATCCTTCAGCAGCAATTCTATCTGCCTTCTTAGCAGCCTTAGAGATACCTTTTTCTCTTAACCAATCTATAGCAGCTTCAATATCTCCATTGCATTCAGTAAGTGCCTTCTTACAATCCATCATTCCAGCACCAGTTTTATTTCTTAATTCGTTTACTTCTTTTGCACTTATCATACTTATACTCCTTTTTATTATTTATTTAAAACTTCAATTAATTCATCTTTTTTCATTGTAGAGAAACCTTTAACACCAGCTTCTTTAGCCATAGCTCTTAATTCTGCTACAGTCTTAGATGATAAATCATTAGATTTAGCATTAGCCTTTTCTTTTTCTTCCGTAGTCATTTTAACTACTGTCTTGTCTTCTACAACTTCTTCTACTGTTTCTTCTTTCTTAGAAGCTTTCTTAGCAGATTTTTCTTCAGCTACTTCTTTCTTAGTTTCTTTAGTAGCTTCAGTTTTAAAATCTTTCTTATCTTTAGTATCTTCAGTTATATAATCAGTTAAAGGTAATCCCTTAGCTTCACATATAGCATTATTTAATACTCCTAAGATAACTTTTACAGATCTAACTGCATCATCATTACCAGGAACAACATAATCAACTGCATCTGGATCACAGTTAGTATCAACTAAACCAAATACTGGAATATTTAACTTTCTTGCTTCTCTTATAGCATTGATTTCCTTAGTAGGATCAACAATAATTAAAGCATTAGGTAACTTTTCCATAGCTCTAATACCAGATAAGTTTCTGTTTAACTTTTCGTATTCCTTCTTGATGTTTTCTACTTCTTTCTTAGGTAAAGCTTCGAATGTTCCATCTTCTTGCATTTTTTCGATTTCTTCCATTCTCTTAACTCTTCTTCTGATAGTTCTGAAGTTAGTTAAAGTTCCACCTAACCATCTAGTAGTTACATAGAAAGATTCAGATCTTTCTGCTTCTTCTTGAGATGCTTCAACAGCTTGTTTTTTAGTCCCAACAAATAAGAATGAACCTCCGTTTTCAGCTATCTCTTTTACTTTTGCATATGCATTTTCTAAGCATACAACAGTCTTTTCAAGATCGATAATATAAATACCATCTCTTGAATTAAAGATGTATTCCTTCATTTTAGGATTCCATCTTTTGGTTTGATGTCCAAAATGAACACCTGCTTCTAATAAATAACTCATAGAAACAACAGCCATAATTAACACTTCCTTTCGTTTTTTTCATCCACATATCCAAGACTAACCAACCTAATATGGCCACTAGGCAAGTCCTCTAAATATGTGTGCCTATTAGTTTCAATAGAAACCTTTAATAATATACCATTATTTAAAGAAAAAATCAACGATTTTACGTTGACTTATTTCTTAATATATTTAGATAGTATTTTCTCTAATTCTTCCTTATTTATAGGCTTTGTAACATATTGATCAAAACCTTCTTTTAAGTACTTATCTTTAGCACCTAAAACAGCATCAGCAGTTAAGGCTATTACAGGAGTATCAAATCCTTCTAACTTTTCTAATTCATGTAAAGCTTTAACACCATCCATCATAGGCATCATAATATCCATTAAGATAATATTATATTTAGTATGTTGAACCATATTAATTGCTTCTACACCTGAATTAGCAGCTTCTACTTTATAACCTAAAGATGTAATTAATTTAGATTCTACTTTAATATTTAAATTATTATCATCTACTATAAGTATTCTTATTTCATCTGTAGTTCTATCAGATGCTTTCTTAGTAGATTTCTTAGTAGTTTCTTTTACTTCTTTTTTATCACCAGGATTAATAACTATTTCTTTATTATCTGGTACATACTTAGGAATATCTCCTATAGTAGATATTCTAGGTACATCAGGATCTTGTTTAATAGTTTCTTTTACTTCTTCTTTAGTTTCCTCTTCTTCTGATGATATTACCATAGAATTAGAATCAGCATCATATGTTGCTAAAGGATTCATAAATTTAACTAAAGTTTTATATAATTCATTTCTATCAATAGGTTTAGCTAAATAGCCATCAAAACCTGCTTCTAAATACTTTTCTTTCATACCATTAATTGCATTAGCAGTTAATGCAACTACTGGTGTATTAAATCCATGTTTATCTTTTAAATGTAATAATGTTTCAGTACCAGACATACTAGGCATCATATCATCTAATAATATCAAATCAAATTTATTACCATTCTCAATTAAATCTAAACAATCAGCACCTGAATTACATAATGTAATAGCTACATTATATTGTTTTAATAGTTTATCAGCGACTTTTAAGTTTAGTTTATTATCATCTACTACAAGTATCTTTTTACCTGTTAAATCAACTACTACATTCAATTGAGAAGTAGTATCATCTAATACGTTATCAGATATCTTTTGATCTAATGTAAATGTGAATTTAGAACCTTCACCATATACCGAATCAACAACTACAGTACCTTTCATCATATCAACTAATTGTTTAGTAATTGCAAGTCCTAAACCAGTACCTTCAATTGTTTGATTCTTTTCTTCATCTAATCTTTGGAATTTAGTAAATAATTTAGATATATCTTCCTTTTTAATACCTCTTCCTGAATCAGCTACAGAGAATATTAATCTTACATATCCATTTAACTTAACACATTGAACATCAAAATTAACATAACCTTCATCAGTATATTTAATAGCATTAGTTAAGAAGTTAATTAATATCTTCTTAATATTAAACTTATCTCCATATAATACCTTAGGTATATCAGGTGCAATATTAACATTAAACTCTAATGGTTTATCACCTAATCTACCTTTAGCTAACTTAACTGTTTCATCTAACATCTTATATGGATCATAGTCATTTTCAATTAATTCAATCTTACCAGATTCAATCTTAGAAATATCTAATATACCATTTACAATCTCTAATAATGTTTGAGATGCACCCATGATATCTTTTGCATTTTCTTTTGCTTCTTCTAATGTTTCAGCTTGATTAACACATTCAGAGAAACCAACAATAGCATTTAATGGTGTTCTTATCTCATGAGACATAGAAGATAAAAAATCTGATTTAGCTTGATTCGCTTTATCTGCCCTATCACGAGCTATTTCAACTTGTTCTAACATCTTTACATCTGGATTTTCGATTGTAAAATACATAGTTAAACAAATAATAGTTTGAGAATATGTTAATAATAAAAACTCCGGATGCGACTTTTGTATTGAGATAGCAATTGTACCAATTATAAAGAATAAAAAAACTGGCAAATACTTTTTATCTTTAAGTTTTTTAATAGATTTTATAATAACAAATAATATTTCTAAAATATAAATTAAACTTACAAAATATGAAAAATTAACACTTTTTCCGGAAGTGTAAAAAACTGACATGTTATTTTCTACAACAATATTAATTGGTAAAATATATATTATTAATACAACTATGATAAAGAAAAGAATATGAAGAAAAATATTTCTTTTTGATACATTAGTAAATGATATTTTTAATATATAAATTGTAAATAATAAGGTCCACGCAATAGTATATACCAAGTATAATTTCAAAATTAACTCAGCAAGCAAAACATGTGACGAAGAAATATAACACGCCCATGAACAAAATAATTCAATAATTAAACCTAAAAAATTAGTAATAATCAAAGCATTAAATAAATTCGTTTCATCACTTTTAACATGTCCCTTCAAATTAAAAGTAATAATTACGATAAGTATTACTGGAATCGCAGAAATAGGAAAAAAAATACCACTACCCATATTAAACACCCTCTCAATTATATTAATTATATCACATATAAAAACATAAATGTATTAATTTCAAAAATAAAAATGTGCATTAACGCACATTTTTATTAATTAATACTTTAGAAATACCATTTGAACATTCATAGTTATTTTTTAAAATCTCATAATCAATTTTTTCAGTTCCAGCTTTACGAGGCATTTCATCTATAAATATAATATCTTTAGGTTTTTCATATTCTTTAAGTTTAGAAATATTTCCATCAATATTATTATAAATCTTATCCATAAGTTCTGTTTTTAATTCATCAGATGGATCAATACCAGGTTTTAATGTGATAAATAACTTGTTAATAAATAATTCGTCGTTATCAGGAAATTGAACTGCAGCTACATCTGCAATTCTTTCATCTATTGTGGAAAGTATTGATTGTACATTATCTAAATACACTTTATGTCCTGTACATCTTATATAAAATCTTGACTTACGATTAGTTGGTGTAAAATAACCATCTTCATCAATATAACCCAAAGTTCCTGTTCTAAAATATGTTTTACCTTTATAATTAAATTTAGCCTTAGCAGTTGATTGTTCATCTTTAAAATACTCTTTAAAAACGTGTGCACCAGAAATACACAATTCTCCTACTTCGTTATATTTTTTTGGAGATATTTGATATTCATTTAAAGGTTTATCATCAGGTAATTCAGAATCTATAACTAAAGGTGTACTACCTACTAATATTTTACCAGCAGTTGTTTGCTTTAAAGGAACTCCTACTGGAGTAGAACCAATACTTACAGTTTCAGCATTACCGCAACCATTACCAATTTCAACAGTAGTATTATTATGTTTTTTGAAAAAATCATATCCTCTGTCTGCCATACCTAGCGTTAAAAAATCTCCACCAGAAATAAAATGTGATACTTGAGAAAGGTTTTGTTCAGGATTTAAAAATCTCATTGATAATTCAAGTACAGCAGGACTTCCAAAAATAATATTTGGATTCTTTTGATAATAATAGTTTACAGTATTACTATCCCAATCAGGCGTCATAATTGCAGTTTTTCCCCATAACAATGATGTTAGTAATGAAGTTACCATACCGTATGGATATCTAAGTGGAACACATGTCATAGTCTTAGTTCCAGTTATATTCTCTGTATGGCTAGTGTTTCCTGCATACATTTGTGCAGCTAATATATTTTTATTCGTTAATACAACTGATTTTGGTTGACCAGTTGAACCACTTGTATATAATATTAACGAATTATCATTACCATTATTTATTGCAAATATCGGATTTTTTTGATAATCAGCAATACTACCTAATGTATGATAATCAATAAGTATATCAGATTTATTTTCTTTATAATCATTATTAACATCACGACTATTTGTATTAGCTGAATCTAACGTAATGATATATTTAACACCTGTTTTTGAAAATATTTCATTATTCTCTTCAGCACGCGTATTATAATTAATAAAAATAGGCGATTCATAATTATTTAAATACTTAATTACATCATCTTTACTTGAAAAAGTATCAATAAATGTTGTTACAGCTCCTAATTCATTTAAAGCTAAAAACGAAGAAATAGCTTGGTAGTTACTTGGCAATGAAATAGTAACTATGTCACCTTTACGAACACCTAATTCTTTATATGCTTTAGCTAATTGATGAGAATCATCTATCAACTCTTGATAAGAAGCATTTAATTCATTGCAATCTATTGCTTGTAATTGTCTAAATTTTCTACTTAATAATTTTAAAATAGTAATAGTATCCATACTAGGTATAATTGGATTTTTTTCAAAAAAAGTAGATTTTTTAGATTGTGGCAAATCAACATTTGGATAGCCAGTCATATATTTTTTCATATTACACCATTCTTTCCCCTTGAAATTATTAAATATTATAGTATTATACACCATATTTGTCAAATAACAGACATAATAAAAACACCTAATTACTTAGATGCTTTAGCTGCTTTTTTAGCTTGTTCTTTTTTCTTTTTTTCATTATAAGCATCAATGCTTACTAATTTTACTTTATGTCCTTTAACTACACCAAAAGTCTTTTTAACACCATCTGGTAAATGTTTTTTTATTGTTCTCATGAGCTTAACCTCCACTTCGCTAATTAATTATAACAAAAATAGTTATTTATAGCAAGAAATTATTGCATAAAACTAGATATATGTATAGTAGCAAAATTACTATTCTCTTTTATATGATTTAATACCTCAGTAGAATCATCTACCATAGCTATATGATTATCTTCTATATTACTTCTATTTTCTTTAATTTTTCTTAATACTTCTAGTTTTTCATCATTATCTCTTACAAAATATATATGATCTTTAAGTATATTAAAGGCAGATATAAGAAATCTTACTTTCATACTATCTTCTTTATCAGAATAAGACTTAGAACATGCATATATATTATTAATATCTTTAGTTTTAATATATTCTTGCATGCATGGTATCGCCTGATCATCAGGATAAAAGGCTTCTCCTGTTTGAATAAGTTTATTCCAATTATCATCATCTAATGCAAAATGATTATAATCTCCATATTCCATTTTAGCTAATGTACCATCTACATCAAATACTAGTATAGTATTATTATCTTTAATTAATTCTTGTATTTTACTCATGTTATCACCTATATATGGTTGTCCCACAAGGATTCGAACCTTGGATTTCTGATCCAGAGTCAGACGTCTTACCACTTGACCATGGGACAATACATATATAAATTATAACATAAATAATTAATCATTTAAGAAATTCATTACTAAATCTATTATTATTTGCTTTTCTTTAGGATTAGATTCAGCAATTAATAAAGTAACTGCTGTTAAAGTATTATTATCTATTACTTGTCTACCATCTTTAATTAATAAACCATAGTAATTTAAGAAATATATAAACAATGTAGCAGCAATTCTTTTATTACCATCTACAAATGGATGATTCTTAACTAATGTATATAAGAAATTACATGCTTTTTCTTCTATAGATGGATATACATCTTCTCCACCAAAGGTTTGATATATATCATTTAATATAGATTCAAATCCATGTTCTCTTTCTACACCAAATATAACAGATTCATCAGCAAATCTTAAATCTTTGATTATATTTAAACAATCAACATAATTTATTTGTCTATTATCTATAGTACCTTTAATCTTTTCTAAGGTTCTATGATCATATTCATCAAGTAAATCTAGTGCTTTAGTATAATCACCTATTACTTGTAATATACTTTTAGCTTGATCTCCTGTTATATTATCAGGATGCCTATTAGCTATTTCAATTAGTTTAACTGTTTTATTAAGATAATCTAATCTTTTCATATTAATAGCATAGCCTTCAATAAGATAATCTTTTAAGATGTTACTAGCCCATCTTCTAAATTCAATACCTTGTTTAGAATTAACACGATAACCCACGGCAAGAATTACATCTAAATCGTATATAACAGGTTTCCTTCCACCTGTACTTTTGTCGGAAAAACCGACAGAAGTTTTTTCATCAAGTTCGCCAGAAGAAAAAATATTAGTTATATGTTCACTTATAGTTGCATGAGAAACATTAAACAACTTTTCCATTTGTTTTTGGGTTAACCATACATTTTCATTCATCACCTCCACATCTAGTTTTAATTCACCATTTTCAAATAATACAATTTTATTTTCCATATACATTCCTCCTTTTCTTGTATTATTCTTGTACGATCACTTTTTTTGATAAAAAAAGAGGACATAGAAAAATTTCTTTTTCTATATCCTCGCATGCATGCATAGTTATCTTCTTGCCCTAGATAAACTACACCCTAGTCGTCCAAATTGTCATATCGACTCGCGGCAAGTAATCGTACAAGTTAAATATAACATATCAAATTATATATATGCAATAAAAAATACACGTATATACGTGTATTTTAATTATCTAGTAGGATAATAACATTTATCTTTTAATCTATCTTCTATTCTTATTAATTCATTGTATTTTGCTATTCTATCTGTTCTACTCATAGAACCAGTTTTTATTTGACCAGTTGAGAATGCTACCGCAATATGAGCTATAGTTGTATCTTCTGTTTCACCTGATCTATGAGATACAACTGCAGTATAACCAGCATCATTAGCCATCTTAATAGCTTTAATAGTTTCTGTTAATGTACCTATTTGATTTACTTTGATTAGTATAGAATTAGCTATACCTTTTTCAATACCTTCTTGTAAAATAGATGGATTAGTAACAAATAAGTCATCTCCAACTATTTGAATCTTATCTTTCATTAGATCAGTGAATTTCTTCCATCCATCCCAATCTCTTTCTCCTAAACCATCTTCTATAGATATAATAGGATATTTATTTATTAAATCTACTAAATAATCTATCATTTCATCAGTAGTTTTAGACCCTTCATTAGATTTAGTTAAATCATACATACCTGTTTCTTTATTATAGAATTCAGATGCAGCTACATCCATTGCTATGGAGAAATCCTTAGAAGGAGTATATCCTGCTTCTTCTATAGCTTTTACTATATATTTTAATGGTTCTTCATTATTAGATAGATTTGGAGCAAATCCACCTTCATCACCTACTGCTGTTGAATATCCATCTTTCTTTAATAAACTCTTTAATGTATGAAATACTTCAGATGACATACGAATTGCTTCTTTTAATGTAGGTGCTCCATGAGGAACAATCATATACTCTTGGAAGTCTATTGGTGCATCTGAGTGTGCTCCACCATTAAGAACATTCATCATAGGTATAGGTAATTTATACTTATCTGATTTATTTAAATACTCATACAAAGGAATATTTAACTCATTAGACATAGCATGTGCAACACCTAATGATATACCTAATATAGCATTAGCACCATATGTTTTCTTAAATGGAGTTCCATCTAATTCTATTAAATAATTATCTATTGCTTCTTGATTAGATGCATCCATTCCTATAAGTTTATCTCTTAAGATATTATTAACATTATTAACAGCTGTTAAAACACCTTTTCCTTTAAATCTAGAAGGATCTCCATCTCTTAATTCTAAAGCTTCTCTTTCACCTGTAGATGCACCAGATGGCACCATACCAACACCAAATGCACCAGATTCAAGTGTTACTTCAACTTCTATTGTAGGATTTCCTCTAGAATCTATTATTTCTCTTGCATATATATCTTTAATATTGCTCATATTATCATCTCCAATTATAATTATATCATTTAATAAATATAATAAAAAAGTAAGTAGACACTTACTTTTTATATATTTAATATAAAATCAAATAATACAGTTACTTTATTTCTATCTTTATATTTATCTATTACTTCTTTTACCATGATAGGATCATTAGTAATAATATTATCTACATTCATATATAATAAAGATTTAACTAGCTTAGGATCATTTATAGTCCAAGCAAATACTTTTTTATCAATCTTATGAATTTTATCTACTACTGCAGTAGTTAATCCGGAGTAATTAATAGAATAATAATCAAATAATTCATTATATTGATATGTATTTCCTAAATAAACTATTTTTAACTTATCATCTAATTCTTTTACTCTTAATATAGATGGGACATCAAATGATGCTATTATTACTTTCTTATTCATCTTATAATTATGAACCATCTCAACTACTTTATCTGTAAGTAATAAAGTATTATCCGTAGGTTTTAATTCTATATTAAGTATAAAATCCTTATCTTTAGCCCATTTTAATACATCTTCTAATAAAGGTACTTTTTCTTCTTGATATTCAGGGAATCTAGATATTAAATAACTATCTTTAATATCTACATATTTAATCTTATCTGATGGTTTATTTATACCTAATACACGGTTTAAATTATTATCATGCATGATATATAAATATCCATCTTTAGATAAATGAACATCTAGTTCTATATATGGTACATCTAATTTATTAGCTTTCTTAAAAGCTGCCATGGAATTCTCAGGTGCATATTCAGATGCTCCTCGATGAGCTGTAATAGTTACATCATAGTCATATATAAATCTATTATTAGCAGCACCTTCATTATATTTATCCATATAATGAACAAATGAAACATTTATTACCATAATTATAATTATATTAATAATAATTAGTATATAATTAATATTATTATCATATTTAACCTTATTACCTTTGTTTAAATAAGATAAATCACTTATAAATG
>CAMODU010000010.1 GCA_946611605.1 uncultured bacterium | reverse complement strand
CAGATGTAGTTATAGAACTTGCTTTATCACCTAAATCTAATTCAGGTATATGTGCAATTGATTCAGTGTTATCTGATATAGAATCAGGCTCAACTGGCGATGTACCTGCTCATATAAATTCAGAAATGAATCCATTATATAAATATCCACATGATTATCCTAATCATTGGGTTAAACAACAATATTTACCTGATAATATAAAGAATAAGAAATATTATCATCCTTGTAACAACAAGTTAGAAGATGCATTAAATAAAGGAAATGAGGAAATGAAAAAATGAAAATAGCAATTATAGGATCTGGTGTATTTGGTATAGCAAATGGTATATCATTATCACATAATAAAAATAATAAAATAATAATGTGGACCGAAAGTGATGAGTCACTTAAAAGAATTGAAGATACAAGAGATAAATATGAATTACTAGGTGGCATGAAAATACCTAAAAGTATTAAATTCACTACTTCATATGAGGAAGCATTAAAAGATACTGATATTGTTTTAATCATGACATCAGCTAAGTTTATTGATTCAGTATCTAAGAATATGAAACCATATATAAATAACAAAATGATATTTGTAATTGGTTCTAAAGGTATAGAACAAGGATCATGTAGATTTGTACATGAAGTATTTAAAGATAATATAAATACTAAGAATTTAGGAGTATTATCTGGTCCATCATTTGCAATTGATGTAGCAAGTATGGAACCTACTGCACTTGCATTAGCAACTAAGAATCCTAAAGTATTTAATAAATTAAAAGAAGCTTATAAAGATACAAGTATTAAATTAAGAAGATCTAAAGATTTAGTTGGTACTGAATTATCTGGATCTATTAAAAATGTTATAGCAATAGCTGCTGGTATATTGGAAGGATTAGGATATAAAGAATCTACAAGAGCATTCTTAATAACTGAATCATTACATGATATAAAAGAATTAATATATAAATTAGGTGGTAGTAAAAAATCTATATTATCATATGCTGGTGTTGGAGATTTATTATTAACTGCTACTTCAACTAAATCACGTAATTATTCATATGGTATGTTATTAGCTAAAGATAAAAAGAAAGCTGATAAATTCTTAGAAAGTAATACAGTTGAAGGATATTATACATTAAAGTCTATATATGCATTAATTAGAAAGAAAAAGGTAAAAATGCCATTAGTAAATCTAATATATAGAATAGTAATGAATGATGAAGATCCTAATAAATTAATAGAATTCTTAATGAAAAAAGACTAGTTAATTCTAGTCTTTTTGTTTATTTCAATTAATCCTCTTTCTTCCCAATCTTCTATCTTCTTACCTATTTCAGATAAATAGAATTGAGTTTCATAGAATTGATATAAATCTTTTTCTTCTACTTCTTTTAATAATTCTTCAAAACTATATGTTCCTTTTATACCCTCTATCTTCTCTTCTTCAGGAACATGTAAATCTATTATTAGTTTATATATATTTTCAATTACTATTGGATCTATTTCACTCATATTATTCACCTGTATTAATTATATCATTTATTACATATGATGCTAATAGAATACCTGCTGTATTAGGTACTATAGAAGATGTAGCTTTTTCTTGAATATTAATAGGTGTTTCAGTAGATGATACAACATGTACTTTATTACTATTAATTCTATTTTCTCTACACTTCTTTCTTAATATCTTTGCAATTGGATCATATTCAGTTTTTTCTAATGTAGTAATTGATAATTTAGTAGGATCTAATTTTTTTGCTGTTCCCATGGATTCTATTAATTTAAAAGGATTATTCATAGATAATTCTATTAATTTAAATTTAACATCTATATCATCACATGCATCAATTATATAATCAAATCCTTTTATATATGATTCTACATTATCAATATCTAATTCCTCATTTATAGCTTTAATATTACAGTTAGGATTTATTAATAGACATCTTTTTTTACCTTCATCAACTTTAATATTACCTACATTAGAACTGTTAGTAATTAATTGTCTATTAATATTAGTTTCATCTATAATATCAAAGTCTATTATAGTTATATTTATAAATCCATTTCTTACTAATGTTTCTAAAGTAGCTGATCCTACTCCACCTACTCCAATTAGTAAGACATTTGTATTTTGTATTTTATTAAAATTATCTTTTCCAATTAATCTTATTAATCTATCAAACAATTACTTCACCTTCTTAAATGCATCATCTATTAATTCTTTATAATTGATAAAATACATACTATCTGTATCATATGTAGGTCTTACATATATTAAGTATTCTATATTACCATCTCCACCTTTTATAGGTGATGCACATACATTATTGATATAGTATTTATTATCATCTAAATAATTAGTTATATCTTTTAGAATATTATAATGTATTTCTTTATCTAATATTATTCCTTTATATTTATCAGCTATTTCCTTACCACATTCAAATTGAGGTTTAACTAGTAATATCATATCAAATTTCTTATCTTGTTCTAATACTTTATTTATTACATGTTTTAATGATATAAAAGAAACATCTGATACTATAACATCTACATCTTTAAAATATGATTTAGGTATATCTTTAAGATTTAGATTCTCATGTAATTCAACTCTTTTATCTCCTCTTAACTCAGGCACCATTACATTTGTACCTACATCAATAGCTATTACTTTCTTAGCACCATGTTGTAAAGAACAATCAGTAAAACCACCAGTTGAAGAACCTATATCCATTACTACTTTATCTTTTAAATCAATTTCAAATTCATCTATAGCTTCTTCTAACTTTAATCCACCTCTTGAAACGTATTTTAAGGTATTATTTGGAAGTATTTCTATATTATCTATATCATTTACCATATATGATTGTTTTGTTTCTATTTTACCATTTATTTTTACTTTTTTATCTTTTATTAATTCTTGTGCTTTAGCTCTAGTAGATACTAATCCTCTACTAACTAATTCCTTATCTAATCGCATAGATATCACCATCTAAATTATAGCATATTAAAAGAGTAATTACTTACTCTTAAAATATTTTTCACATGTATTTGATAATACTTTCTTCATAGGAGTTGAATAATTAAATCTCTTAGATAGTATTTCTATACTTAAATAAATATCTCCATCATCATGTCTTTCAGCAGTTGCTGTCCAATCACATAACATTTCAGTTAAATCCATGATAGTCATTCCGTTAATACCATTACCAAAATGTTCTGGATGATGTCTATTATATCTATAGTGATGCTCTAATGCTTTTCCTAGTTCTTTTAAGAAATAATCATACATAGGAGATCCAACTGATGCCTCATGTAATCTAGGTGTCCAGATATCAAATTCATGTTTTTCTGGTTCTTCTAATTTAGATCTATCATGATTTATTTGTCTATCAGTTAATTCATTATTATATAAAGTAAGTAACTCACTTTGATCATAATATTTAGCTCCTAATTTATATATATGACTATTCTTATTAATATCATTAAATAATTTAGAAAAACTAGGTAAATCATTTCCATCTAATAATATCTTTAACATATCTACAAGTGTAATATCATTTATGCCTGATTTAATTGGATCATCTTTCAATAAAGCATCTTGTACTATACTTATATATAAAGCAACTTGTTTAATATGCTTTAATGTTTCAATTTTACTATTATATTCTTCCATATTAATACCTATTAAAATCTTCTACGATGATCTTGATTTAAGAATCTCATCTTACTATTTTCTTGAGCTTTAATAACTCTTTGCATAGATGATTCAGGTTTCTTATTTAATGCTTGTTGTAAATCTCTTAGCATTTCTAATTTCTTAGTCTTTTCATCTTTTTCTTCTATAATATCTTGTTTATATTGTTCTTCTTGTAGATTTTTCTTTTTAGCTTCTTCTATTAAATTATTATTATCACAAAACATATCAATTAAAGAAAGAGGCATATATGTGCATTTAGCTATTATCTTTCTTTCTTGATTTGGATGTGTTTTAACATAATCTAATGCAGCTTCATACTTTAATGCATAGCATTTACCACATAAATAAAAGCGATCATTTATCTTATAACCTTCATTCTTAGCTATCATTTCGTCAGTTACAGAATGTCCACAGTTATCACATCTATTGTTTTTTATCATTACCATCACCCTCTGATATTTCTTTATAGTAATTATATCTTTCTATAGATTCTTGTTTATTTAATTCTAATAATTCTTCTGCTTCTTCTTTATTAATCTTCTTTAGAGAATTATATCTATTTTCATTACTTAAGAATTCATCATATTTATTAAAATCAGGTTCTTTAGAATCTAAATATAGTTTATTATCTTTAAATCTCATTAATAAGTTATATCCTACTTCAGTTGCTTTCTTACCTTCTTTTAAAGAACAAGACATTCCTTCTTTTATACCATGTTCAATGCAAGGTGCATAACATATTATAACAGATGGACCTTCATGTTCAAATGCTTCTTTCATACATTTAATTGTATGCATAGGATTAGAAGATAAATTACATGATGCAACATATACATTTTTGTATTGCATACATATTCTAAATAAATCTTTTTTATTATTCTTTTTACCCTCACTTGCAAGCTTTGCAACTTGTCCAATATGAGATGATTTACTTGCTTGACCTCCAGTATTCGAATATACTTCCGAATCAAGTATCATTATTTTAATATTTTCATTAGAACATAGTATATGATCTATTCCATTAAAACCAATATCATATGCCCATCCGTCTCCACCTATAGCAACTACTGTTCTAGCTGGAATATATTCTATATACTCTTTTAATTCATCAGGTATATCTATCTTTAATAATCTATTATATATATCACTTGTTACTTGATTATTATTAAAGTTATTAATTAATAAATCTATTAATTCAGATATACTATCATCAAATGTATTATTAGTTATATATTCATATAATCTATTTCTTTTTGTTTGATATGAAATATGCATACCATATGCAAATTCTGCATTATCTTCAAATAAGGAATTAGCCCATGGCATACTATAAGGTGTTGAAGGAACTGATCCTCCATATATAGATGAACATCCTGTAGCATTAGCAACTACTATTTCATTTCCATATAATTGCGATAATAATTTAATATATGCAGCTTCTCCACATCCTCCGCATGCACCTGAGAATTCAAATTTAGGTTTAATTAATTGAGAGTCTTTAATGCTGAATTTATTATCTACTTCATTTGTGTATTCATTGAAATATTTATTTATTCTTTCTTCATCTTTATATGTCTTAAAATCTAATTTTAAAGCACCAGTTGGACATGCATTTACACATACACCACATCCTAGACAATCTTTTTCAGATATTAATATTTCATATTTCTTATCATCATTACCTAATAATGAAACAGGTCCTTCATTATTAATAAATGGTCTTATAACTGCATGAGGACAATACAATGAACATAATCCACATTGTATACATTTAGATGGATCCCATTTAGCAACATATTGAGATACATCTCTTTTCTCATTCTTAGTTAATCCACCTTCAAACATACCATTTTTATATTTAATTAAATCTGATACTTTTAATGAATTACCTTCTCTTGCATTAATAATATCAATTATATTATTTGATTCTTCTTTATTTATATTAGTATCTTCTATATTATTAATAGGAATAATTATATCTTTAATATCTTTAATAGCATTTATATTATTATTAATAATATCTTCATCTTTATTATTAAATTCTTTCTTTATGCTATTTACTAGTATTTCTTCATAATTATCATAGTTAAGTAATGAAAGTATTGCTGCTTCCATAATCTTGCTTATTTTACCCTTTATTTGATTTTTAACAGCTATTTCATTAGCATCAATTATATATATTTTAATATTATTGTATTTAATAATATCTATATCTTCTTGATATAAAGTATTTAAGATATTTTTATTATCTGTATTAATTAATAAAATACCTTCTTTATTTATTTCATTTAATAATTTATATTTCTTAAAATATGATGTATTTGTAACAACAACTATATCAGCATCTTCTACATAGTAAGGGAGATTAATCTTATTATCACCATATCTTAAATGTGATATTGTTACTCCACCTGACTTTTTACTATCATATTGAAAATAACCTTGTACATATTTATCTTCACCAATTATATTAAGTAAGTTTTTAGATGCAGATACCATTCCATCTGAACCGTATCCATATATTTTTATTTGTTTACAATCTAATTTAATCTTATATTCTTTAGATTTAATAGATGTTTTAGTAACATCATCTTCTATACCAACAGTAAAGTTATTCTTAGGTGTAGACATTAACATAGAATATACTCCATATATATCTTGTGGAGTTACATTCTTAGATGATATTCCATATCTCCCACCTACTATTTCAATATTTTCATCTTTTAATGCACTTAATACATCAAGATATAATGGTTCACCTATTGAACCAGATTCTTTAGTTCTATCAAGTACAGCTATTCTTTCTACTGTTTTAGGTAACACTTCTTTTAAATGTTTAATTGAAAATGGTCTATAAAGATGAACATCAATAGCACCTATCTTCATTCCATGTTTGTTCTCTTTATCTATTACTTCTTTAATAGTATCATTTATAGAACCCATAGAAACTATAATATATTTAGCTTCTTCATCACCATAATAATTGAATAGATGATAATTAGTATTAGCTAATTTATTAATTCTTCCCATGTATGATTCTACTATATATGGTATTTTTTCATAGTTAGTATTTCTTGCTTCAAGAGATTGAAAATAAATATCTTCATTTTCATTCATACCATATTGTATTTCTTTATTAATATTTAAGCATCTATTTTTATATTCTTCTATTTTTTTATTATTTACTAATTTTAATATATCTTCTTTATCTAATAGATTAACTACATTATATTCATGTGATGTTCTAAAACCATCAAAGAAATGTAAGAAAGGAATTGAACCTTCTATTGCAGATAAATGAGATATTAAAGCCATATGATATGCTTCTTCAGGATTGTTAGAAGATAACATACAAAAACCAGTTTGTCTTGTAGCATATATATCTGAATGATCACCAAATATTGATAATGCATGAGTAGCAATTGTACGAGATGCTACATGTATTACTCCAGGTAATCCTTCTCCTACCATTTTATACATATTAGGTATCATTAATAATAATCCTTGAGATGATGTAAAAGTAGATGTTAAAGATCCAGTTAATAAAGAACCATGCATAGCACCAGCTACACCTGCTTCAGATTCCATCTCTTTAATTACTACTTTATTATCATATAAATTAGTTTCTTCTTTATTTAATTCTTCTTGAGATTCAGCTATAGGTGTAGATGGCGTAATTGGATACACCATTTCCACTTCTGATAGTAAATGAGCAGCATAACCTACTGCATGATTTCCATCTAATATTTTTCTCATAACAATCCCTTCATTTCAATTAATATTATACTATAATTTATATTAAAAATAAAAAAAGAATAGATAAAACTATTCTTCTTGATCTCCTTCTTCTTTTGCTACAGTTTCATAGTTGAATTGTCTTTCTCCATCATTAACACATGTAACTTTACCTTTTGTCTTACACTTCTCATCTTTACAGTAATAACATGTTTGAGTATCTGTATCAGATGGATCACAATATAAAGGTGCTCTACACTTTAATAAATCATTTTCTTGATCATTATTTTTACCAACTATTACACATGCTCCAATGATTAAGCATACTAATATTATTGATAAAATCATTGAAATATATGTAGCAACTTTTTGTAATTTATTTTCACTTCCTAAAAAGAAATTAATGAATAAACCTATTGGAGGAAATAGTATAGATATTATTAATCTAAAGATATCCATTCGTTATATTCCTCGAAAGTATAAGTACATGTTACCTTACCATTTTCTTGATAACATTGATCATTTATTTGTTTGAAATCAGAATTCTTATAATCAACTACACTAAGTATTATGATTACAAATAATAATATTAATGTAAATATCATTCTTAATGCGCTTATTATAATTCCGGCTATAGCTAATCCTTTACCTTTTTCTCCAGTCTTGTTGATTTGTACTAATGCAATAATTGATAATATCATACCAATTAAACCATCAAATATAGATAACACAAATCCTATTATACTTATAGTATTAGTTTGTTCATTCTTTTTCATTTTAGTACCTTCTTTCCAAATAAAAAGCCTAGGAAAAGTCAAAGTGATAAAAAACCCGCTCTCACGAGGTGGGCATCACATACCTCGAATCAGGATCCCTACGTAGCAATATATACTATTGCCACACCTTAAAATGTAGGTGTTCAACAACATCAAAGTAATTAGATTCCCAATAATATCACCATAGTCGGTTTTTATGAAATAACCTCTCCTAGGTACTTTTAATATAACACGATTATTATATGTTGTAAATAAATATAGTCTAGCGTTTTACAGTTATATGTTTCTTACTTGCTATTAAATCAAACATTTGATAGACATCATCTAATACTAGTGAATTGTCAATATATTTTTGAATTAATTCGTCTGGTAGACCTATATCATTTAAGTATTCATGTATTAAATCAAAATCTTCATCTATAAAGTCTTCTTGTATATCTTCTCTTGTCATTATCTCAAGAATTAAAGTAGCTAATAAATAACATGTTGTACTAGCATATAATGGATTATATGAATCAGTATATAATGTGGATTTACCTTCTAAATCTATAATAATAGGATTATTCTTCCAATCTAATAATACATTAGCTACTGATTTATCAAATATAGTTCTACCACCAAACTTTTGGCATAAATCAATTGGATAAATATTATTATCTAATAATTCTTTTACTTGTTCTATTAATCTTTGACATATCAATAATCTAGTTTTAAATGGCTTTCTATATGCAGAATAAATAGATTTTGTATGCTTATAATATGGATATACACACCCTTTTAATTTACCATCTACTAATATTATTTTATGAGGTAATCTAGATTTAGTTATCTTATATCCTTTTGCTAATGCTCTATTTAATGCTTCAGGTTTACCTAATTTAACACCATCTTCATCTGTATATTTAAATATTCTATTATCTTCTCTTACATAATGTTTAGGTTTATTCTTATCATATATTTTTGTACCATCTTCATCTACTTTATCTTCAGTAGCAATAGCATGTAGTTGTTCACCTGTTTTATGGTAGATTTTATATACTTCTCCATCATGATTAAAACAAGTACCTTCAGTACCTTGACCTATTTTCTTATTATTCTTAATAATATTATCTAATTCTTCTTGTGTTAATCTTATTATTTCACTCATAGTAATCACTAATATAATTATAACACATAATAAAAGATGGAATTATGCTTTCCATCTTTCGTTTACATTACAGTTTGATGAATAAGGAGCCGGATTAGGCATATCCATCTTTATAATAACTGGTATCTTAAATGCTGTACCAAAGGCTACCATAGTACCTGATTGTAATGAAGTTAACTTCTCTATTACATCACCAGAAATATTAGGTAACATCTTGTTAATATAATCAAGGTCTAATGGGTGTGTCATCTTTAAGATACAGAAGTTAGATGTTTGTCCGATAACTGTATCTGATAGTTCTACTGGTCTTTGAGATACCAATGATAACATAACACCGTATTTACGACCTTCCTTAGCAATTCTTTCAAATATATTATAACCTAGTAAGAAATGATCTATATCATCTTTAGTAACATATCTATGCGCTTCTTCAATAAATAAGTGGAATGGTATAGCTGCTCTTTCTCTTCTTGATTTAGCAAAGTCAAATATCATCTTACTAAATATCTTAACCATAGTTTTAGCAAGGGCATCATCTATATCTTCTAAGTTGATATTAATAATTTGAGATCTTTTATTATTATGTACAATTAATGAAGATATATAATCTTCTAATGTTATATAATTATCTACTTTAAAGTATTCTTGGTTAGATGAATTATTTAAAGCATGTAATCTAACTTGCATGATAGTTGCATTATCTTGCATGATTCTATTTCCTAAGAAACCATCACCTATTAAAGTAAATGATAATGCTTTTTCTAGATCATCTAATGTATAGAAAGCATCCTTAGGGACCATCATCTTAGCTTCTAGTTCATCATCTATAAACTTAAGTAAATATTCATTAATTAATACTGATTCGCCAAATTCACCATTTCTATCTATACCAAAACATTCAGAGAATTTTCTAGTATATCCAATACCTTGTAAATCTGTATCTACATTAAATTCAGGTGTAGAACAATCAGCAATTATAGTAAAGATATCATTCTTCTTACCAGCAGCATTTTGATTTGAAAATAATACTGTCATGATAGCTTTAGCAATTAAATGATTCTTTAATTTCTTAGTTTCTTCATCATTCTTACTAAATAATTTAGCTAACTTAACCATTCTTTCAATTATTGTATATTGATGATGGTTGTCAGCTTGTAATAATAATGATAAATCATCAATACTAAGTAAGAATATTGGTATTCTTAATGGTACATCTGAATCATCTATTGGATTAGATGTTATAAATTTGTATTGATAATTAGGATTTAATTGATTTAATATCTTAAATGCGTTCTTATATTCACCATATGCATCAAAGAAGAATAAGTTTGCATTGAAAGATAAAAAATTCTTATTTAGGAATATGTTTTGTACTATTCTAGCAACTGAACAAGATTTACCTGAACCAGTGTTACCAAATATAGCCATATGATTAGAAAACATATCATTTATATTTACATATATATCTTTACCAGGATATACAGCTGATTTACCAATATATAATGTAGTAGGATCATTCTTACCAAATATAATTGATAATTCGTCATCATTTACAATTCTAATATTAGCATCTAATGTTGGTTTAACAATTGTACCAGCAATGAATTTACCATCATTAGTAAATTGACCTAATAAGCCAATTTCTATTGTGTCTTCATTTGCTTTCTTAACTTCACCTAGTATTCTATTACCTTCTGATTCAAATACTACATGCATATTCATTAAGTTAGGTACAACCATGTTTTGTTTATTTATAGCAACAGTAGCTGTAACGTCATCTATATTTAGTATCTTGCCAAACATATTATCACCCTTTTTATTTTTCTACTATATCAATGAAAGAGAAATCATTCTTACCTAATTCAATATTAGGATCATTAACATATAATTTCATTAGAAGATCTCCTTCTTTTACTTTATCTCCTTCTAAGACATTTAAATATACTCCAACAGAGTAATCAATCTTATCATCTATTTTCATTTTAGATGTTCCAAGTTTAGCAGCTAATTTAGCAGCTCCAAGAGCATCTACTTTCTTAACTCTACCAGTTTTATTAGCGTTAATAGGAATTATCTTATCGGATATTTTCATTTCAGCTAATCTACCATCTTGAGATTGTACAAACTCATAGAATTTTTGTAATGCTTTACCTGTTTCAATAGTTTTCTCAGCATACATCTTACATTCTTCTATATCTAATCCTCTAGCCATAGATAAAAGATTAGCAGCACATTCTACAGCAGTATAGTATAATGGACATTTCTTGCCATGTAATACATTTATTGCTTCTTTTACTTCTATTGCATTACCAATTGCATATGATAAAGGTGTATCCATATTAGATATTATTGTTCTAACATTTTTATTATATGATTCACCTATAGCAATTAATAACTTAGATAATTCATTTGCATCTTCTTCATTCTTTATTAATGCTCCATCTCCTACTTTAATATCAATTAAGATATTTTCAGCACCTAAAGCAATTTTCTTACTCATAATTGATGATGCAATTAATGCAATTGATTCAGTAGTACCAGTTACATCTCTTAGTGAGTATATTACTTTATCTAATGGAGTTAATTCCTTAGTTTGACTTGATAAAGCAAATCCAACTTTATTTACTTTTTCTATTAAGTCTTCTTTAGATAGTTTTAAATTCATGCCAGGTATAGATTCTAGTTTATCAATTGTTCCGCCAGTTAATCCTAAACCTTTACCAGACATCTTAACCATATGCATTCCCATGGCAGCAACCATAGGCCCAACAACTAAAGTAGTTGTATCTCCTACACCACCAGTAGAATGTTTATCTACAGTATTCTTAACAAACTTAGATATATTATATTGTTCTCCTGATTTAATAAATATATCAGTTAATGCTAAAGTTTCAGACATATTCATTCCATTAATAGTAATAGCCATTAACAATGCACTCATTTGATATGTAGGTATTTCTTTCTTTAAATAACCCATAAATGCATATTCAAGTTCATCATATGATAATGAATTCCCATTTTTCTTTCTTGTTATAATGTCTAGTATATTCATGATTATCACCCTATTCTTAATAATTATATCATTAAATAATAAATAATTAAACAAAAAAGATGAGTTAATCTCATCTTTTATTTCTTTTTAACTTCAGCTAAGATTTGTTCTAATACTTCTAATTCAGCAGATTTCTTAGCTTCTTCTTTTTCTTCTTCTTTCTTCTTACCTAGTGCAAGTAATCCATTAACGAACTTTAACATAATGAATAATACAAATGCCATTATTAAGAAATTAATAATAGAAGTTACAAAATGACCCCAGTTTAAGTATTGACCACCATAAATCTTGATTTGGCCAGCTACTTCTGCTCCACCAATACCATTAATAAGTGGATTAATAAAGTCATCTGTTAATGCTGTTACTATTGAAGCAAATGCTGTACCAATAATAACACCAACAGCCATATCCATTACATTTCCTTTTAAAACAAATGCTTTGAATTCTTCAACGAATCCTTTTCCCTTTCCTGCAACATCTTTAATCTTATCCATTTTTGCCATATACTATTCCTCCTCTAATATAGCTTTTATTCTTCTAACTCCTTGTGAGCTAGCTTCTTCCTTAGTAATCTTGAAATGTCCTAATTCACTTGTATTAGATACATGTGGACCACCACATAATTCTTTAGATATACCATCACCAATTATATATACTGATACTATATCTGGATATTTTTCAATAAACATACATTCAGCACCAGAATCAATTGCTTCTTGTTTAGGCATTTCTTTTCTAACAACATCTAAACCTTCTTTAATCCATTGATTAACTAGATCTTCAGCTTGTTTCTTTTCTTCATCACTTAATTTATGATCACATGAGAAATCAAATCTCATTCTTTCATCAGTTATATTGGATCCTTTTTGATGTACATCTGGACCAATAACTACTTTTAATGCAGCATTAAGTAAATGTGTTGCTGTATGATATCTTGTTTCTATTTCTGAATTACCAGCTAAACCACCTTTAAATTTACCTTGTGATGCTGTTCTTGATAATTCTTGATGTTCTTTAAACTTAGCTTTATATCCATCTATATCTACTTTTAATCCTTTTTCTTTAGCTAACTCTTCAGTTAACTCAATTGGGAATCCATATGTATCAAATAAATGGAATGCAGTAACACCATCGATGTCTTCATTATTTCTTGTTACTTTTTCAAATTCTCTTAAACCTTTTTCCAAAGTTCTATTGAATTTTACTTTTTCATTAGATAAACCTTCTAATACTACTTGTCTATTATCTTTTAATTCTGAATAATATGTATCATATTGGTCTAATAATAATGATGCTATTTGTTGTTCCCAATCGGAATTAATATCTATATTTAAATTTTTAGCATGTCTTATAGCTCTTCTTATTAATCTTCTTAAAATATATCCTTGATCTGTATTTGAAGGTTTAATACCTGCAGGATCAGCAAGAATAAATACTGCTGTTCTTAAATGATCTGCAATTATTCTCATTGATTTTTCATTACCTTCATAAGATAAACCAGATATACTTTCAATTAATTTAATTGTAGGTATCCAGATTGATGATTGATAATTATCATTTACACCTTCAAGTATTGCTGTAGTTCTTTCTACACCCATACCTGTATCTACATTCTTGTTTTTAAGTTCAGTAACAGATCCATCTTCATGTTTTTCAAATTGCATGAATACATCATTCCAAATTTCTACCCATCTTTCATCTTCAGTATCAAATTTTTCAGGAATTGGATCATTACTTCTCCAGTAGAACATTTCAGTATCTGGTCCACATGGTCCTGTTTCACCAGCTATCCAGAAGTTATCGTCACTTGTTGGAGCAATTCTTTCTTCAGGAATACCTTGTTCTATCCATAAATCATGAGCTTCTTGATCAAATGGTATAGTGTCATTACCTGCAAATATAGTTACAGCTAATCTTTCTTTAGGAATATTTAATTCCTTAGTTAAGAATTCAAATGACCATTCAATAGCTTCTTTTTTAAAATAATCTCCTAATGACCAGTTACCCAACATTTCAAAGAATGTATGATGATATGTATCACCTATATTATCTAAATCATTAGTTCTTACACATTTTTGATAATCTGTTAGTCTTTTACCATAAGGATGTTCTTGTCCCATTAAATATGGTATTAATGGTTGCATACCTGCAGTATTAAATAATACTGAAGGATCATTCTCAGGTACTACTGGAGCACTTGGAATTTGCTTATGTCCTTTACTAACAAAATAATTTATATATAAATCCTTTAGATTCATAAAATCACCTTTTCTTGCCTTATATATTATAACACCAATGTTGGTTAATTCAATATGTTATTATTTAGATTTTACCTTAGCTAAACCAATACTTTTTTCAGCTACAATATATGTTTTACCACCAAATGATAAGTAATGGTAATTAATATATTTATCTACATCAGTCTCACTTGTAGAATTATATTGTTTTATATTACCTTCTAATAGATAATTATTAAACATAACTAAGTAATATGATGGATATTGACCTTTGTCTTTATAATTACGTCTAACACTTGTAGTATTTATATGATATGCTGATTCAAATGTATAATCTTTTCCTTTTGGTCTAATTGCATCAGGAGAAGTTTTAGTTACTGTTATACCAGCTATATTATTAGTTGCAGTATCAAATTGATAGTTAACTATATTTTCATCAGGATATGTTTCACCAATAACATTTAAATCTACATATTTATCTTTTGCTATTACTTTTAAATTAACAGGACTACCTTCACTTGATTTAATAAATACAAATTCAGATCCATAGTCTAATTGTCCAAGTAAACCTTTCATTCTATCAACATTAATATCACCTTGATACATAATAACATCTACTATATTTAATTTATTATTTTTAAGCAGATTATTAAATGTAGAATTAGCAGGCATTACATTAATATAATCATAAAATTTATTATAGTTAATATAGAAATCTTTATCACTTATAATTGGATTATTCCATAGTAACTTCATATCAGGATTATAATCAGTTAATAAAGTCTTATAATCATCATAGAATGTTGTAAGTGATATATTATCACCATATAAATCATTTCTTTTCATGATTACTTTATTATTATCAGTTAAAGCATATATTAAATCTGTACATATTTTTTCTTTTTGATTATCTTCTTTAACTTCTTCATAACATACGTATTCTAGTTTATTTAATTTAGTAGATGAATTATATCTACTTGAATAATAATTCAATATATCATATTTAAATACTCTATTTAAATCATCTTGATTATTAAAGAAGAATATATAAGATATAGATACTAATACTATAACGGAAATAGCCATAATAACTACAGCAGATATAGCATATACTTTACCTACTCTTTTATCTTTTTCTTCTTCTATTAATTGTTCAGTGGTCATGTATTTTTTTAATTCTTCATCTTCTGGGTCATTGTCGATTATATTTAACATTTGAATAACTGGATTACCTTTTTCTTCTTCTTTTCTTTTTTTATCTTCTTCTTCAGTTATTTCATCTTCAATTTTGTCTAATGTATCAAAATACTCTTTTAATTCTTTTAGTTCTTGTTTTTCCTTCTTACTTTTAAATATAAGACCCATATAACCACCTAATATTCTATAGATTTATTTAAGAAATCTTTACTCTTAATATATATACCTGTATATGTATCATAATAATCAGTTAAAAAATCATTTATACTATTTATTACATTTTCAGATATATTTAATTCTTTAATTGTTTTAATATCTACTAAATAATACATCTTTAACATTTTAATTACTTTATTATCATATATTATTTCATTTGTATAACAGTTCTTACATATATATCCACCTTCAATAGATGAAATAGTAACTATATCGCTTGTATTACCACATTTAACGCATGAATTAAAGTTAATTGGAGCACCTAGATAGTCTAGATACTTAACTTCTAATATATTAGTTAATATAGTTGGATTTAATCCTTCTTCTATTTTTAGAACTGTATTTATATAATCATTAAAGATTTTGCTTTTATCTCCTTCATTGATAACTTGTTTAGTTAAGTCAGTTATATATATTAAATAACTTATTAATTTGAGATCAGTCTTAATATTAGTTAAATTATTAATAATATTGCCTTCTTTTAAAGTAGATAAAGAATCTTCATGATAATAAATAATATATTCAGCATATGTTAATTTATTAGATACTACTCTTAAAGGAGATTTCAAAGACTTACAGCCTTTAGATATAACTCCTATTATTCCTTCTTCAGTTAAGATATTTAATATCTTAGATGATTCTTTATAAGGTGTTTCACTTATTACTACACCTTTTATACTCTTTATCATAATTCATCAAAACCTAATTCAGCTAAATATTTATCTTTGTTACGCCAATTCTTAACTGTTCTTACAAATAATTCTAGATATACAGGTTTACCCAATAAGTGTTCTATATCTTTTCTTGCTTCTGTTCCGATAGTCTTAAGCATATTACCTTGTTTACCTATAATTATTTTCTTTAAATTATCTCTAGATACTATAATATCAACCATTATTTCGATAACATTTGATTTTTCATTATAAGATGTAAGTAATGTTGTAATATTATGAGGAACTTCTTCATTAGTTAGATTTAATATTTTTTCTCTAACAAGTTCTTGTATCATAAATTTAGGATCAGTATTAGTAATAACACCATCTTCATAATATTTAATATCATCTCTTAAATATGTCTTAGTTAATTCAATTAATCTTTGTACATTATCATTTTTTAATGCACTTATTGGAATAATATCAGCAAATTCGAATAATTCATTATAAGTATTAATTGCTTTAACAATACCATCTTTAGTTAATTTATCAATCTTATTTAATACTAAGATAACAGGTGTAGATTCTCTTTTAAGCATTTCAAGTATTTGTAAATCTCCTTTACCAACTCCAGCAGCAGCATCTACAACAAATAATATTACGTCAATATCTTCTAATGATTCATATGATGAAGCGTTTAACTTTTTACCTAATTTATCTAATGGTTTAGATATACCAGGAGTATCTACAAACACGATTTGGAAATCATCTCCATGATATACACCTTGAATAGTATTTCTAGTTGTACCAGCAACATTAGATACTATAGCTATATGTTCATCTACAATTGCATTAATTAATGTTGATTTACCTGTATTAGGTCTTCCTACTATAGAAACAAATCCAGACTTCATGTTTTCTCCTCCTAGTCAATTATATTTAGATCAGATAATACTTTATCTTGTAATCCAAACTGTTTTTCTTCTTCTTCTTTTGATTTTGTATGATCATATCCTAATAAATGTAATAATCCATGGCAAACTAAGAATGATAATTCTCTTTTCTCAGAATGATTAAATTCATTAGCTTGTTCAATCATTTTAGGAATAGATACATATACTTCACCTAATTCTCTAATAGGCATCTTAATGTTATTATTATCTTCTAAAGCAAATGATAGTACATCTGTTGTTCTATCTACTCCTCGATATTCTTTATTTAATTCTTTCATCTTATTATCATCTATTAGTATAACTGCCATATTGGCATTCTTTATATCTAAAACTTCAAATGTATGATTAATAACATCATTAAGGTAGGAATAATCTTTTTCATAGTTGTATTCATTAAATATATCAAATGTATTCATTAATTCTTCTCCTTTAATAGTATATGGATAACTTTATATGCAATATAACCAATTACACCACCTACAAAGTTAAGTATAATATCATCTATATCAAATGCTCTTCCTATAAAATATTGTATTACTTCAATTGATAAAGAAGTTATTAATACATATATTATTGTAATTATAAAATTAGTCTTCTTACATGATATTTTAATAACATCTGCAACTATATATCCAAATGGTATAAAGATTGCTATGTTACCAATTACATTTCTTAAGAATAAAGCAGATTTGATATTTGTATATCTTAGTATTTCTTTAAAAGGTATAAAGTTATTACCATAACTTTGAAAATCAGTATTAGTAACTAAATGGAATAGAACAAATGAATATATAATATATATTACTATTTTAAATTCTATCCAGAAATCACCTTTTCGTTTACCTAAGCCAACAGATACTATTTTTAATAGAATAGCCATGATAATAAATAAGATAATCATGGGTATAACATCATTGATTAAACTAAATACCTTATTCGGAATCATATTATCATACCTTTCTATACTTATATTAATATTATATAAAAAAATGCCTATAAATTAAAGAAAAAACACGAATAAAATCGTGTTTTAAGATAATTTCTCTTTAACTATTTTAGATGCTTTAGACATATCTATAGAAGATCCGTATTTAGTAGTTAATTCTTTCATGATTCTACCCATGTCTTTAATAGATTCAGGTTTTACTTCATCAATTATTTCAGATACAGCTTTATCTAATTCTTCATCACTTAATTCAGGAGGTAGATAAACAGATAATACTTCAACTTCTTTCTTTAAATCTTCTACTACATCTAATTTATTATATTTAGTGTATTCATCAATTGAGTTATTTCTTTTCTTTACTTCTCTTTTAATAACAGTTATAACTTCATCATCAGATAAGCCTTCACCATTTCCATGTAATGCTATTTCTTCATTCATTAAAGCTGTTTTAAGCATTCTAATTACATTTAGCTTAAACTTATCTCCAGACTTCATTGCATCTGTTAAATCTTTTCTTACTTGATCATACATATATCATTCTTCTTTCTAGATATATTATAACATTAAAAAAAGGAAATTACTTTCCTTTTTTAGTTGTTTTAGTAGTTTTCTTAGCTTTAGCAGGAGCTTCTACAACTGGAACTTCTTCTACTACTTTTTCTTGTCTAGTAATAGCAATAATAACTCCTAAACCAATACATAATAGAACGAACTTGAATAGCCATCCAATGACTGGAATATTAGATAATAATGTTACTACTAATAAGACTAAGAAATATGCTAAGTATTCATTCATATTCTTTAATAAGTGTCTAGAAATATAAATAGAAGATATCATGCTTGCTAAATATAATGCTAAACCATAAAGAATTAATGTAACTAATCCTAATGCTGATGCTATTCCTGTACATAATAGAATAATAGAAGCAATTGGAGTTGCAATTAATACACATAGACCAATAGCAAATCTACCAAGTACAGCTGATCCATTAGCTTTAGTATCTGTAATCTTCTTATTAGCTTTCTTATAAATTGCAATAAATACGAATCCTAAGATTAACATATTAATAAAATGCATTATAATGCTCATAATTTTAGCAACGATTGAGATAATTACTAATCTCCAGACATTATCTTTACTCATCTTAATTGCAGCAGTCTTTTTAACTTCACTTATTGTAGTACCTTCAGCATATTCGATTTCAGCATCTTCATTAACTTCTAATGTACCTGAAATAGTTCCGTTAATTTTTAATTTAGTACATCCAACAAATACATTATCATAATTACCAGTTAAAGTAACTGTATCACCACCAATGTATAAGTCTTTTGCATCACCATTAACAGTAACTGTTTCACCGGCTAAATAGATGTTTCTTAAATTAAAATGAGATACTTTAATTTCTTTACCAGCTACATATATATCTTTAGCAACAAAACTATCTAAATTTATAGTTTCACCGGCAATAAATGCATAATCAGCTTCTCCTTTAATATCAAGAGTTTTACCAGCCATAAAGCCTAAACCATCGATATAAGAATCCATCTTAATAGTTTCCCCAGCTATAAATGCATTATCATTGAAATTTTCTTTAATATCAAGATCTTTGTCGGCTTTGAAATTATTTAATGCATATGTAGTTGGAACGAATACAAAAGTTGTTAATAAAGCTATGATTAATAAAAATAGTCTTTTCATATAATCTCCTTTCTATTATTAATTATATAATAAAAAAAAGAGATTATCTATCTCTTTTATTTCTTTTATTTCTCTTATAGAAATTTTGAATCATTTCTTTCTTTTCTTCTCTTCTTTTTACTCCTGGTTTAGAGTATTCTCTGTGTTTCTTTAATTCTGAAGGTACTCCACTGTTAGCTACTTTTCTAGAAAATCTTTTTAAAGCTTCATTTATATTTCCGCCTTTTACTTCAACTTTGATACTAGCCATATTGCTTCCCTCCTTCCGATATCAACTTGTATTTTACTATTATTTATAGGAAATATCAAGGAAAAATGAAAAAGATAAGTAAATATTACTTATCTTTAAAATTATATTCTTTAGTATTCATTAAATCAGATAAAGCTTCATCTATATCCATAGTTGGAGATTTTTCTTCTTCATCTTCTACATATTCATCTATAGTTTCTTCTCTAACTACTTCTTCTTTATCTTCTTTATCATCAGATTCTTCTTCAACATCTTCTTCAGACTCTTCATCTTTCATAGTGTTTTTAGCATCTTCCTTACGAAGATTATCTTCTGCTATTAATCTAGCTTCTTCATTATAAGAATCTATATCATCTAAATGTTCTTGTTCTTCATCAGTTGGTAAATCTTCAGATTCTTCATCTTCTTCATCATCTTCTTTACCTTTTTTATCTTTCTTATTCTTTTTGTTTTTAGCTTTTTCTGGATCTCTAAAAATGAAGTATCCAGCAACACTTATAATTGCGATAGCTAATACAATTAGAATTACTATAATCCATGGGAAAGAACTTTTTTTCTTTTCTTCTTTCTTTTCTGGTTCATTTGATTCTCTTATAATATTACCATCTTCATCAAATTTATATGTACCATCATCAATTTTAGTCCATTCATCAGGATATTGTTCTTTAAATTCTTCTTCAGGTAAAGTTGTTGAATTACCTTCTGTATCAATGAATGTTACTTTTTTATCTTTATAACCAATTACATCGATAACAGCTTGAACATCATCTTCTTTAATTACTTTTAATACATAAATAGTAGTTTTACCATCTCTTGCAGTAACAGTAATTTTTACTTCATTTTCATCATTTTCTAATGTAGCAGCACCTTCAACTTTAGAAGTAGCTTGTTCATCTTCTAATTTGAAATCTAATAATGATTCAATATTACTTAATTTCTTAGGTATTTTAACTGTATATTCTAACTTAGCAGATTCAAATTTAGGATCTAATTCATATTGACCTACTGTTAATGATTTCAATCTTGATGAATTATAGCTAGATTCACCCTTAATAACATTAAATGTATATGTTCTACTATCTGTTTGATTTTGAGCAGTAACAATTAATTTAACCTTATTTTCTCCGTTATTTAAATATACTTTAGTGCCTTCTACTCTAGATCCACCTTCATATTTAACTGAACATGCATCACATGTATGAGTAAAAGTAATACCTGATACAGAATCAGCGATACCGTATATAGTGTACTCTGATTTATTTGGATCGAATTTTGGATCAAATTCACCTACATTTGTAGTTAATGTTTTAATAGTTGTATCATTTGATAATGGTTTTTCTAATCCTAAAACTTTAACTGTAATAGGAGTTAAAGTAGAATCACCGTATTTCAATACAATATCAGTACTTACATCATTATAAGTTGTATTACTTAATACTAACTTTGCAATTACGTCTCCATCAGTAAATGCAGTGTGAGGTTCAATTCTAGTACCATCCATCGTATAAGGACTCACTGCTTCAATTTTACAATTTATACCATTAGTAGCTGAACAATTTAATGAATCAGAAATTGTTTCACTTTGTGCACTAGCAACTTTTAGTTCAACAGTTGCTTTACCTTGCTCATCATTAGTTATGTTTCCAAAACTATATTCTAATCCCTTAACATTTAAAGGAATAAGTAATAATAGTAATAAAAATAATATTTTTTTCTTCATATTTTATACCCTCTATTCTATGCAAAATTATATAACAACTATTATTAAATATCAATAATAATTAAAAAAATATAGGTTACCCTATATTAATTTATTCAATATTTCATTCATAGTATATATATATTTAGTTGGTATATATAACATACCACCTTTATATACTAATAATTTATCTTTTATTAAGTCTTCTATTGGATATACTTCTTGAATATTCTTACCATATTTATCATAGAAATTATTAACATCTATACCCTTTAATAATCTTAATCCGAGCATAATTTCATTATCCATTTGATCCTTAATATTTAATAATAATTCTTCTTTTCTATATTTATTATTAATATATTCAGATAAATTTTTAGTATTAGTATATCTTACTCCACCCTTAAAACCAGATGCACCTAATCCAAATCCATAGTATTCTTTATTTTTCCAATAAGTAATATTATGTTTAGATTCAAATCCTTCTTTAGCAAAGTTTGATACTTCATAATGAATATATCCATTCTTTTCTAATGTCTTACAAATATAATCATACATCTTTCTATCTTCATCTTGAGATATATACTGAGTATTATCATTAGATAACTTAGTATGATCTTCAATTATAAGAGAATATGTAGATATATGAGTTGGATTTAATTTAATCAATTTATCTACATCTTTCTTTAATGTAGACATCTTTTCACCCGGTAATGCATACATTAAATCTAGATTAATATTATCTAATCCTCTATTATGTAACATCTCTAATTTAGCTTCTAAATCTTTATAATTTAGTTCTCTATTTAAGAAGGATAAATTATTCTTATCAAATGATTCTACACCTAAAGATACACGATTAACACCTGCTTGAACTATATCATCTAATAATTCATCAGATATATCTTCAGGATTGCATTCAAATGTATATTCAACATCAGGAGTTTTATTAAAATTCTCCATGATTCTAAATAATTTTTGTCTTTCTTGTCTAGTTAAACATGAAGGAGTACCACCACCTATATAAATAGTTTTAATTAATTCTCCATCATATGTATTAACTATTTCATTTTGAAGTGCATCTAAATAATCATCTACGAATGTTTTGATATGTAATACCTTACAAAAATCACAGTAAGAACAAATATGTCTACAAAAAGGTATATGTACATATACTGCATTCATGATTATCACTTCCTTATTATTACTTCTTTATCTTCTTGTTTATCAAATAGTTTAACTATTTCTCTAACAGCTTTATCCATAGGAACAAAGTCTATTTCTTTTTTTATATCTTCATCTAAATATGAATTCATTTTAGTATCTAACCATCCAAAACAAATAGTATTATATATTCTATTTGGATATTTCATTTTGAATATCTTACCTAACATATTTAATGATACCTTAGATAGATCATATTCAACTGTTACTTCATCATATGTATCAATTGCATTTTCAGATGATATATTTATACAAGTATTATATTTAATATCTTTCATTAATTTAAAAGGTACATATGTATTAAGTTCATATACTTTAAAGAATGTATCTTTATTCTTATCATCAATACTAGAAGTATTCTCAATAGCTGCATTATTAATAAGAATATCAATATTAATATCATAATCATATAAATATTTAACAAGCTCATCTATTTCATTATCATTAGTTAAATCTATCTGATACATAGTTGCATTACTATATTTTGCATGTAATTCTTCTATAACTTCTTTATTTTTGTTATAAAGCATTATTACATGATAATTATTATTTAATAGATATTTAGATAATTTTACACCAAGACCTCCTGAAGCACCTGTTAATAACACATACTTCATATTATCTCTTCTTTCTTGTGAAATACCATGCACATAGTATTACTATGATACAAATTAATAATTCTACTCCATATTTTTGTACAAATGATTTATTATAATCTAATTCATTTTCATTTATATGAATACCATCACTTATACCATTTCCAGTTATTTTAATACTTTTAATTAAATCATCAGCTTCTTTTTTAATATCAGTTGATAATGTATTTCCTTCTTCAGGTTGAATAGTAATAGTTATGAATTCTTTATTAACACATAAATAATATTCAAGCATTTCCATATTATTATTCTTAGCTGTATATTCAAATTTAATCCATTTATAATCTCCAGATTCAATATAAGAATACATATTAGTATTAACATTTCCATTATTGATAATACCAAATACTTCTTGAATAAGATCTGCATCTTTACTGTATGTATTAATACCTGGATTATCAATTATACGAATAAATAATGCATCATTTTTATTATCATATGCTTCGAGATATATATTATTCTTATAATACTTTTCTAATCTAGTTCTATCTTCTCTAGTGTAATAAGTCCATGTAGCTGGTATATCTATAGTAATACCTTGTTTAGTTAATTCTAATGCTTTTACACCAGGAATAAGTAAAAATAATCCGATTATAATTATAAAAAGTTTCTTCATCTCCATCACCCTCATATATAAATTATAACATTTATTCTAATATAAAAAAATAAAAACTTACATTAAGTAAGTTCTATATTTTCTTTCCACAATTAGGACAATATTTATTATTTTTATTTATTTTTTCACCACATTTTTTACATATATTATCTGTTTGAGTTTTATGAATATCAAAATCAGATGTTTGTATTTCATCTATATATGCATTAGGAGTAACTTTAGCATCTTTATAATACTTAAAATCATCAATTAATGCCATAGCTGGTAAATATATAATTGGTACAAATGTTAATAATAAGAAATCTACAAATAATGAATTTTTACCATTATTAACTTTCTTAACTAAGTTATAACTTATTAATGTATGTACAAAGAATAATGCTATTGAACATAATAGTTTTAATCCTGTACCTGCATCAATAGATAATATAGATGCACCAATATAAATAATTATATACCACCAATTTAATCCTACTAATTTAATTAATATAAATACATTATAAAATGGAACTAATCCTCTCCAACCATCTACATCACACTTTTCAAATAATTTATATATTGAATAGAACATAAATGCAACAATTGGAACTATAATAATACTTAATAATACAACCATAAATGCGATTGGTAATGTTACAAACATATTTATCACCTATTCTTAATTATAAAATAATACTATTTTTAATTCAATTACTTTCTATAAGTTAATTTTTTAATTACATTATTATCTACATCTTTAATAATTAATTCATCATCAGTTATTAATCCATATGAATTAGTTGAATTACCTCTAGGTCTTGCAATAGATCCTGGATTAAAGAATATATGATTATCTACTTCTTCTAATTCATTCATGTGTGTATGTCCATATACATATACATCATTTTCAATAGTATTAGATGACATTAAATGGCCATGAGTAAATATAAACACTTTACCATTTATTGTTTCTCTATAATATTTTAAAAGATTATCATTAAAGAAAGATGGATAATCACAATTACCTTGAATAAGAACTAATTTATTACGATATTCATCTATTAAATCAAGTATTCTTCTACTATCATCACCTAAAGACATCATATCTCCTAATAGTATAATTTTATCAGGTTGTTCAGTTTCTATTAATTTAAATATATAATTAATAAAAGCTAAATCTCCATGTATATCTGATATAACTAAATATTTCATATTTACCTCTTTAAATCATCATAGAAATCATTAAAGTCATGCTTGTTTCCTTTAATATCTCTATAACCTAATATACATGACATATTAATGTTTCCTAATGCTTTAAATAAATGTTCTTCTATATTTGGATTAGTCTTCTTTAGTTCACTTATTAAGAATTTCATTTGTTTTCTTTTAGATTCACTATTCATACTAGGTGGTTCAATTGTACAATTATCTACTAAAGGACATGCACAATTTATAAATTGTAAATCATTTTTATTCTTCCATTTAATAATATCTTCTTCATGAACTAAGAATAGTGGTCTAATTAATTCTAATCCTTTAAAGTTTTCTGAATGTATTTTAGGTACCATTGTCTTTATTTCAGAACCATAGAACATAGATAATAATGATGTTTCTAAAACATCGTTATAATGATGTGCTAAGGCTATTTTATTGCATCCTAATTCTTGAGCTTTAGCATATAAATATCCTCTTCTCATTCTTGCACATAAATAACAAGGATTACCATTATTATTTGCTCTTTCTTTTTCAGTTATAGCAAATATATCAGATTTAAATATTTCTAAAGGAATATTCATTAATTTGGCATTCTTCTTTATTCTATCTAAATTAACTTTATTATAACCAGGATTCATAGTTACATACCTTACAGTAAAGTTTTTCTTACCATGTTTGTATAATTCTTGAAATAATTTAGCTAATAAAAAAGAATCTTTACCACCTGATATACATACCATGATAGAATCTCCATCTTCAATTAAATTATATGTATTAATACCTTTGACAAATCTAGACCATATTTCTTTTCTATAAGTTGTAATAATTGATCTTTCTATTTCTTCATATTTCTTCATATATAAACACTTCCATCAAGTATTATAGCATAGAAAAAGTAGATATTTCTATCTACTTAATTAAATCTCCTACTTCAACATTTCTTTCATGTTTAATTGGAACCCATTTTAATTCTTTCTTAGAGAATATACATTGAATATTTAATGGTATCCATGAAAGTATGAAGAATACAAATAAGATAATACCAGTTAATGCTTTAGATATTGATCCTTCATAATATTGTAATGTATATATTGATATTATGATAGATATAAAATATCCAGCAATTATAGTAGTATAATCAAATGTTAGTAATGCCCAACTCATATCAGATGCAGATCTAATATTCATAACACCTAATAAAATAAATGGTATTAATGATAATATTTGAGTATAAGGAGCAATATTGAATAATACTTTATCCATTGCAGATTTATCTTTATCTTTTATAGCTTTCTTTAATAAATCTTTATTATATTTCTTACAACATTGAATTATACCAACAGACCATCTTCTTCTTTGTTTAATAGAATCACCAAATCCAGTTGGTTGTTCATCATATGTTATAGCATCATCTGTATAAATAACAGGTTCATCATGTAATATACACATAATAGATAATTCAATATCTTCAGTTACTGTAACAGGATTAAATCCATTTTCTTCAATAAAACTCTTAGCTATCATGAAACCAGTACCATTTATAGTAGCTGACATCTTAACATTAGTTCTTGCTTTATTAAAGAATAAGTTTTGAATTGAATAGAATAATGAGTATGAACAAGAAACCCAGTTATCATACATATTCTTACTATCTTTTCTACCTTGTGCAGCTTTATAACCTGATTGATAAATATTATTCATATGATGTAAGAAATCAGGATGAACAACATTATCAGCATCAAATATTACATATGCATCATATTTTTTGTTCTTTAATTGAGAGAAAGCAAATTTTAATGCATCTCCCTTACATTTAACTGGTACAGTTACTTCCATAACTTTAGCACCATTGGCTGCAGCTACTTCTCCTGTATTATCTGTACAGTTATTTGGCAATACATAAACATCATATAAATCTTTAGTATACTTTTGATTCATTAATGATTTAACTAAATTACCTATAACATTTGATTCATTACGTGCAGCAATAATAATAGCAAATTTAGTCTTATCACTGAACTTTCTAACTCTAGTTTTGTTCTTTTTGAATGCCCATAAACCAGACAAACCAAAATACAAAATGTATGATAACGATGCAAATGTTAATATATAATATAATATTTTTATAATTATCATTTATTACACTCCCTAACAACCATAAAAATTTCTTTTCTCAAAACCTACTTAATTATAACATCAATTGTTGAAAAATATCAATTCCTTTATTGAATATCAATAAATTAGTATATGTTTACTATATGTAAATTAACGTTAAATAAAAGGTTTATATATTTTAATTAATTGTTCTGCTTGTCTTATTCCGTCAGTAGCTGCAGATGTTATACCACCTGCATATCCTGCACCTTCGCCACATGGATATAATCCTTTTATATTAGATAATCCTGTTAAACTATCTCTTACTATTCTAATTGGACTAGAAGTTCTTGTTTCTGTTCCACATAAAATAGCACTTATATTATCAAATCCTTTAATTCTATTAGAATAAGCATGTATTCCTTCAATAATTGATTCAGATAAGAACAAAGGTAATATTTCTCTTATATTTGTAGATATATACTTCCCTATTATTCCATTTGTTTTAATATCTTTAGATGGTATATTATTACAGAAATCTCCAAAGTATTGTATAGGAATATATCCATTACCTAATTCATAAGTTTTTCTTTCAAGTTCTTCTTGAAAATACATTCCATCAAACAAATTATTACCATAGTCTTTTTGATCAACAGTAACAACTATAGCAGAATTAGCATATCCAGAATCTCTTTTATAATTACTCATACCATTTACTACTAATTTATTATCTTCACTTGATGAATTAATTACATATCCTCCTGGACACATACAAAAAGAATAAACTCCTCTACCATCTTTAGTAATATGTGTAGTTTTATATGACGCAGGACTTAATTCTTTCTTATCATGTATTAAACTATGATCTATTAAAGCTTGATCATGTATTATACGTAAACCTACAGCAAAAGGTTTTGATTCCATATAAATATGATTATCATTTAACATTTTAAATGTATCTCTTGCTGAATGTCCTATACATAAGAATAAATTATCAGTTTCATATTTATCTTTATCATTAATGATAATACCTTTAACTTGATTATCTTCAATAATAATATTAGTTAAAGTAGATTCAAAATGAATTTCTCCACCCATATCAATTATTTTATTACGTATATTCTTAATAACATTTCTTAATATATCTGTACCAATATGAGGTTCATAGTTATATATTATTTCTTCAGGTGCACCATTTTCTACAAATATATTAAATACTTTATTAATTCTATGATATTTATCACTTATAAGAGTATTTAATTTACCATCTGAGAAAGTACCAGCTCCACCTTCGCCAAATTGAATATTAGATGATGTATTTAATTTATTAGTATTAATAAATTTATTAACATCCTTAATTCTATTATCTATATCTTTTCCTCTTTCAAATATAATAGGTTTGTATCCATATTCAGCTAGTATATAAGCTGCAAATAATCCTGAAGGTCCAGATCCAATTATAATAGGTCTATTATTTAATTCTTCATCACCAATTATATCAATTTTATATTCTTCATCAGGTGTTTGAAATATATCTTTAGATAATTCTACTTTATCTTCGTTTTCTACAATTACATCTAAAGTATATACATATAACATATTATTTCTATCTCTTGCATCTATAGATTGTTTTACTATTTTATAATCTAATACTTTATTATCTAATAATTTACTTACTTTAGATATAATATGTTCTTTAGAATTATTATCAATTCCAATTTTAATATTTCTAACTCTTAACATATATTATCACTTACCTTAGTCGCAGACATCCAAGCAAATCCTAGATTATATCCACCACATATACCATCTATATCTAATACTTCACCAATTAAATATAGATCTTTAACTTTTTTAGATTCAAAAGTATCTGGATTAACATCTTCTAATGATACTCCACCTTGAGTTACTTGAGCTTTATTAAAATCTCCATGTCCAGTTATATTTATATTAAATTGAGTTAAATACTTTTCTAATCTACTTAATTCTTTAGATGTTAATGATTTAAAATAAGCTCTTTCGTTTATTTCCATCTTATCTAATAATACTTTCATTAATTTCTTATCAAAATATTTAAGTAGTATTTCATGAACAGTTTGATTTTCATAGTGTTCTTTAAAATAAGAAATAATATCTTCTTTATTTATAAAATTAATTTCAACAGATACATTTCTACCTTCATTTAAAGCTTCTGCTATCTCTCTTGAAATATTAAATACACATATACCTGAGACCCCATAGTCAGTTAATTGTAATTCACCTTGTTCTGATCTAACATTAACACCATCAATTATAGATGTAACAGTAGCATCACATCTTATGCCATTCCATTTATTTAAATATGTCTCATCAGCATATAAAGGTACTAATGATGGCAATGGTTTAATAATATCATGTCCTAAATCTTTTAATATATCTAACATCTTACCATCTGAACCAGTTACTTCAAATGATTTACCACCTGTAGAAATAATTAATTTATCACATGAAATATCATTATTTATAATAAACTTATCCTCTTTTTTAATAGAAATAACATCGTAGTTAGTTATTATTTGTACACCCTTTCTATTACATTCATATACTAATACATCTCTTACAGTAGTAGCTTTATTTGAATAAGGATAATAATAACCATTTTTAATCTTAAATTCAAAATAATTATCTAATCTTTCAAATGTTTTAGGGATAATTTCTTTATCAATAAAAGAATCTAATAACTCTTTATTAGACGAATAATATTTAGATGTATTCATATCTTCATTCCATAAATTACATCTACCATTTCCAGTTACTAATATTTTTTTACCTACTTCATCATTCTTTTCAAGAATAATTACTTCATTATCTTTATTTTTTATATTTAAAGCAGCAAATAAACCAGCAGCTCCACCACCAATTATTACAATCTTCATATTTATCCCTTCTTTATTAGTTTTATTTTAACATATAGTAATTAAAAAAGCACATTATGTGCTTATATAACTTTTATATATTCTATTATAGGTTGTTCTTGATGAGGAATAGTACCATTATTATCAATTGGATTAGCTGTTTCAGCTATTTTATCTACTACATCCATTCCTTCAATTACTTTACCAAATGCTGCGTAATTACCATCTAAAAATAACGAATCTTGATGAACTATAAAGAATTGAGAAGATGCGGAATCTGGATCAGATGATCTAGCCATAGAAATAGTTCCTCTTACATGTGAAATAGTATTAGCTATACCATTAGATGCAAATTCACCCTTTATTTGTTTATCAGAACCTTCATATCCTCTTCCATCAGATGATCCACCTTGAATCATAAAACCTTTTATAATTCTATGAAATGTTTTATTAGTATAAAATCCATCATTAATTAATCCTACAAAATTAGTAACAGTTATAGGTGCGTTATCAGCATCTAATTCTAGTTTTATATGCCCATAATTAATAATACTCATTTCAATATTTACTTTACCTACCATATTATTATCACCATAGAAATTATAACATTAATAAAATAAAAATGATACTATTTATTAGTATCATTTAAATCTACTTTATCAAGATCATCTATTATATTCATTTGTTCTTCAATTAAACTTCTAATTCTTCTTTTATATGTAACAATATTTCTTCTTAATCTTTGTGATTCCTCTTCAATTGATTCAGCTTTTAATAATGCATCATTTATAATTCTATTAGCATTCTTTTTAGCTTCAGTTATAATTAAATCTGATTCATTTAATGATGACTCTTTATATTTAGTAGATGCTTCTTCAGCCATAACTACAGCTCTATTTAAAGTTTCATCCATATGTTTGTAATGGTCTAATTCTCTATTTAATCTATCGATTTCTAAATCTTTTTCTTTTAATTTAGTAATCATATCATCAACTTTAACTACACAATCATCTACAAATGCGTTAACTTGATGAATATTATAACCATTAATACTTCTATCAAATTTATTCATAGAAATCACCTTGGTTAATTATTATATATTAAAAATAATTAAAAGTCCATCTCATCTTCTATTTTATTCTTTGATTTCTTGTCGTCTTCATCATCACTCATACGACCTTCAACATTAATATTTTTAGGAGTACATAAATAAATACCATTTCCTAATCTTTGTAATTGTCCACCTAATGCATATAATGTACCACTTAAGAAATCAATAATTCTCTTAGCTTGATCATTAGTAACTCTCTTTAAATTAACGATAACAGAGTTTCTTCTTTTAATATGATCAGCTATTTGTTGAGATTCAGAATATGCTCTTGGTTCAGCTAATATCATATTATTTCCAGATGTAAATGCTTCTTTAGCAGATGTTTCATAAGATTCTTCTTCAGTATCTTCTATTTCATCATCACTACCGTTTGGAAATAATGCTTCTTTAAACTTTTTAAATGCCATAATAACACACCTTTCATCTTAATATACTACTTATAATAATATCATTTATCTTAATTATAGTAAATAATATAATTAATAAATTAACTTATCTTCAATATATTTTTGTACTTCTTCTAATTTTAATGTAACTTGTTCCATAGTATCTCTATCTCTTAAAGTTACAGTACCATTATTTAATGTTTCATCATCAATAGTTATACAGAATGGTGTACCAATTGCATCATTTCTTCTATAACGTTTACCTATATTACCTGATTCATCATATGTACACATAAAATACTTAGATAAATTATTATATACTTCCATAGCTTTATCAGCATGATTCTTCTTAATTAAAGGAAGTACAGCTACTTTATATGGAGCTAAGAATGGTTTTAATTTTAATACTTCTCTTATATCTCCATTTTCTAATGTTTCTTCTTGCATGCTTTCTGTAAGAATAGCTAATACTAATCTATCTAAACCAACAGAAGGTTCAATTACATATGGTAAATACTTTTCATTAGTTTCAGGATCTAAATATCTTAAGTCTTCTTTAGAATGTTCCATATGTACACCTAAATCATAGTCAGTTCTATCTGCTATACCCCATAATTCACCAAATCCAATTGGGAAATTATATTCAATATCAGTAGTAGCTTTAGAATAGAAAGCTAATTCTTCTTTAGCATGATCTCTATATCTTAAATTACCTTCAGATAATCCTAAAGTATATAAGAAGTTCATACAATAGTCTTTCCAATATTTAAACCATTCAAGATCAGTTCCTGGTTTACAGAAAAACTCTAATTCCATTTGTTCAAATTCTCTAGTTCTAAATATAAAATTACCTGGAGTTATTTCATTTCTAAAACTCTTACCAGTTTGTCCTATTCCAAATGGAACTTTAGCACGTGCTGCTCTTTGTACATTTAAGAAATTAACAAATATACCTTGTGCTGTTTCTCCTCTTAAATATACTACATTTTTACTATCTTCAGTTACACCCATATGGGTTTCAAATAATAAGTTGAACTTTCTGATTTCAGTAAAGTTATGAGATCCACATTTAGGACATTCAATATTATTCTTTTTAATAAAATCTTCTAACTTTTTATTATCCCATCCATCTCCTGTTTCTTTACCATTAGTAAAGTCTTCTATTAATTTATCAGCTCTATGTCTTGCTTTACATTGCTTACAATCAATTAATGGATCTGTAAAAGATGCAACATGACCTGATGCAACCCATGTTTCAGGATTCATTAATATAGCTGAATCTAATCCGTAGTTATTAGGTACTTCTTGGATAAATTTCTTCCACCAAGCTTTTCTAATATTATTCTTTAATTCAACTCCTAATGAACCATAATCCCAAGTATTAGCTAAACCACCATATATTTCACTACCTTGGAATATATATCCATATTGTTTACAATAATTAACTATTTTTTCCATACTTTTTTCCATATTATTCTTCCTCCTTATTTATTTTATTAATATATTCTTCAAAGTCATTTAAATTAGTTATAATATCAAACATCTGTAATGTATCTTCTGTAATAAATCTTTCATCTAACATATCTTTAAAATGATATAAAATATTATCAAAATATTTATTATAATTAAATAATATTATTCTTTTATTGATATCATTTTTAGTTTGTTTCTCTACTATTACTGAATATAATTCAGCAAGAGTACCAACTCCTCCTGGAAGTATAACTATCAAGTCTGCATGATCATATAATCTTTTAGTTCTTTCAAATGTATTAGGTGATACATCTACAGCATCAAGTTCTAATCTTTCAGCTACTGTTGCATCCGTAATATCATAAAAACCTTTTACTTTCTTACCTTCATATTTATATGTCATGTAAGTAGTCCCCATCATTCCAGTATCACCACCACCATATACTAACTTATAATCATTTCTTGCTAGTATAGTAGCAACTCCTGAAGCTAATTCTTTATAAATATTAAGAATTCCTTCTTTTCCTGATGATGCAATAAAAACTCTCATATACACCTCCTAAAAAATAAAAAGACCAAATATGTATGGGCGTATTACCGCTGTTCCACCATACTTTGGTCTTATTCTCTTCTTATAGCTCTTGGATTCCAACCCCGTCATCGCTTTAATAAGTAAATTATAACATAATTATTTATTATTTCAACATCTATTTTGAGAACTTAATATTTAGTTGTATTAATGATATAGATATAAATGCTGCAAGTCCATACATAAGAATAATAACAAATGCCATATTATGTAAGTTACCACCTGTAAATCCATAGAAATCATATGATAATACATTAGGTTTATTTAAATGAATTAATATGTTAATTACATAATATAATGAATAGAATAACATAGTTAATAATCCCCACCATGTATAAGATAAGTTATTGTCATATCTTTCAAAGAATACATAATTAACAATACTAATAATAGGTACTATTAAATGAAAGAATAGATTAGCATTAATATACATATTCATAAATCCATAAGGTCCAAATGGAGCTAAATATACAAGCGTTACAATAAATGTAATTGTTATACCTACAACTGATAGTTGTTTGAATATCATTAAAGGTACAGGAAGTCTTTTTCTTCTATCAGTTAAATGATCTATTCTATACATAAGTACAAAGAATGATGATATAGCAACTAATATATTAGTATCAACAGTATAAAACTTTAACATTTCTACACCAGATACATCTAATCCTTTAGGTGCTTCTATAAATTGTATCCCATTAAACATCATAACTAATCCTATAACTACAAATATTATTGTAGCAGCATTAAATATAATAGACATATGAGATTTTTTCATATAATCCCTCCTATAACCTAATTGGATCTACATCAATCTCTAAATAAATATCTTTATTATTTATATATTGTTCATCTATATTCTTTAAATAATTAATAATCTTATCATCTTTTTTATATTTAATAATTATTTGAAATCTATATAAATTATTAATCTTAAACATAGATG
>CAMODU010000009.1 GCA_946611605.1 uncultured bacterium | reverse complement strand
ACATTATATCTATATATATTATTATCTATAGTAAAATTTAATACATTATCTTTCATAAAATAATTAGTTTTAATATTAACTATTTCTTCTTCATTATTATTTAATTTAAATATTAATTCTTTCATAATATCACTTCTTCGTGTATGAATTATAACATAATAAAAAGAGGAAATAAACTATTTATTTTCCTCTTCTTTTTCTTCTTCAGGATTTTTTTGTACCTTGATAACTATTTGATATATATCAGTAAAATTAAATTCTTCTGATTTAACATCTAATCCATTATCAATAGCTAATTGTAATAAATCATTTACTGCTCTAGTTAATTCTCTAGGAGTATAAACATCCATATTGAATTTTTTCTCTTCAGCTTCTTGAGCAGCAACTGAACCTTCTTTAGGTATATCTGTTTCATCATCTACATCAGATATTTCTTCTTCTAGATCTACAAGACCTTCTTGAGCTACTATATCTTGAGTTTTGAATGGATTAAAACCAAATGATAATGTAGGATCTTCCATAGTTGCTGGATGATCTTCTAAATTATTAAAGAATAATCTCTTTTTATCATTTTTATCATCAATCTTAGATCTATATTGATATTCTGTTGGATGAATAGATAAGTTAAATTCATCATCTTGATTCAATGCATCAGATATATCTACATCCATACGTGAATCAACATTTATTCCACCTGTTACATTTTCTTGTTTCTTATAAGTACCTAATATAGATTCTATTTGATCATCTAATTGTTTAACAGTTAATCTATTCTTAATTATTTCATTAAGTAAATCAACTTGTTTCATTTTATCTGTTAATCTTAATAAACTTCTAGCATGTCTTTCAGATATTTGATTCTTTTGTAATGCTTCTTGAACAGCTTCATCTAATGTTAATAATCTTAATTTATTAGCTAAAGTAGATTGAGCCATACCCATACGAGCTGCTAATTGATCTTGAGTTAAATAATGCTTATCAAGTATCTTTTTAAAGCTTTTAGCTTCTTCTATAGGAGATAAGTCTTTTCTATGTATATTTTCAATAACAGCAACTTCTGCTGATTCATTATCATCTAAATCACATATAATACAAGGAACAGATGATAAACCAAGTAATTGAGAAGCTTTAAATCTTCTTTCGCCTGCAATAATTTCATATTTATCTTGTACACGTCTTACTACAAGAGGTTGAACAATACCATGAACTCTAATACTAGAAGCTAACTCTTGAAGAGCAACTGGATCAAATTCTAATCTAGGTTGAAATCTATTAGGAATGATATCTTCAGCATTTATCATTCTAATTTGAGCTTCCATCTTCATGATAACCCTCTCCTATTCTATATATAATTATATTATTTATTGTATTTTTATTCAATAATAAAAGAACTATTGCTAGTTCTTAATTAATGAATAATACTAAATATTTACTGATAATTAATATTATTGTACAAGTATAAATAATATATATAACACAAAGAAAATTAAGATTACTTCAACAATTAGTTTAATAATATTTTTTAATAAACTCTTTGGCTTATCATATTCTTCTGGTGCTAACTTCTTAATCTTATTATTAACAACAAAAGCAGCTATTTTACAGATAATTGCAGCTACAAATGAAACTATTGTTGTTATTTCTGGTATATTTATATTTGGAACAACCACATCCACCCCTGCAATTAAAAAGAATATGCTTCCCATACCTGCAACTAATAAGAAAATGAAAGATATTATAGATAATACAAATACTATAAAACATACATCAAACAAAGTTTTATATAATTTATATCTATTTTTATACATTTCTAATGTATTTGTTTCATTATTAATAGTTTTTTCTTCGTATGTTTCTTCTTGTTTTTCTTCTTGTTTAATTACAAAGCTAGCATGGTCTTTAGTATCTTGACCTAATGAAGCTTTAATAATATCATCAGATGTTTGATTATTCATATACATCACCTATTTCTTAATTATTTTTCTTATATACCTACCATAATAGTTATGTGAATAAAGATACTATATGACTAAAAAAATCAAATACTAACAAGAATGCTATTGCAAGAAGTATAGTAAATACTAATAAGAACCAGAATAAACTTATACATTTACGATTATTACGATATTTTATAGCACCATATATAGATGTAATAAATCCAATAAAAGGTAGGATGAATATAAATGGAATTAACATTTTAAAAAATAATTCAGGTACAATAGCAAATGCAAAATGATCCCTAGTATAACTATCTAAATAAAATAAGAATACATATATAATTGTAGGACAAAAATATAGTATTAAAGATATACGTCTTACTATATTTCCTGATTTATCATCTTTGCCTTTAATTATATTCTTCTTATTTGTTTTCACATAATCACCTATTTTAATTATAAAAAAAATAACTATATTTTTATATAGTTATTTAATTATTTAACAATATCTTTATATTCTCTAGGATATTTATCTGGACATTTATCCATCTTTTTAATCTTAATAATATTTCTATTATCTCCATTAGGTAGATTAAATGTAATAATATCTTCAATAGTACCATTTATCTTAGATATAATATCTTTTGCATTATTTAATTCATCTTCTATATTACCTTTTAAAGGTATAAAATATCCATTTGCTTTAACTAAAGGTAAACATAATTCAGTTAATTCTTTCATATTCTTAACTGCTCTTGCAGTTACTAGATCATACATATCTTTATGATTCTTAGCATATATTTCAGATCTTTCATGAATAGTTTCTACATTAGTTATACCTAATTTATCTCTTAATTCATTTAAGAAATTAATTCTTTTATTATTACTATCTAATAAAGTTACTTTAATATTAGGATACATTATTGCTAATACCATTCCTGGAAAACCAGCACCTGTACCTACATCTATTAAAGTATTAACTGTTGATAAATCAATACTTTTAACTATTGTTAATGAATCATAGAAATGTTTTAAATATACATCTTCTTTATCAGTTATAGCTGTTAAATTAGTATGACTATTATATTCAACTAAGAAATTATAATAAATATCTAATTTATTTAACTTATCATTATCTATATCTATGTTTAAATCTTTTAAGTTATTAACAAATTCTTCTATATTCATATTACTTATTATACTCTTTCTTTAAATATACAGATAAAACAGCTATATCAGCAGGATTTACTCCAGATATACGTGATGCTTGAGCTATAGTTAAAGGAAGTACTTGTTTTAGTTTTTGTCTTGCTTCTGATGCTAAGTTTTGTACTTTATCATAATCTATATCCCTAGGTATTTCTTTTTCTTCTAGTTTTAGTAGTTTTTCTACTTCCCTATTAGTTTTATTAATATAACCTTCATATTTAACTTGTATTTCTACTATATTAAGTATTTCATCAGTATAACTATTAGTTAAATACTCTTTTAAATAATCTATCTTTATTTCAGGTCTTTTTAATAAATCATATAAAGATTCACCTTTATTTAATTCACCTATATATTCATTTGTATTCTTAGGTGTTACTCTTATATCTTTTAATTCATTAATTAATTGATTAATAGTATCTATCTTATTATTTAATCTATTCATTTGTTCATCAGATATAGTACCAACTTCATATCCATATTTTCTTAATCTTTGATCTGCATTGTCATGTCTTAAGATTAGACGATATTCTGCTCTAGAAGTTAATAATCTATATGGTTCTTTAGTACCTTTAGTAGTTAGATCATCTAGTAAAACACCTATATAAGATTCATTTCTTTTAAGTATTAATGGTTCCTTACCTTGTACTTTTAAACCAGCATTTATACCTGCAATTAAACCTTGTCCAGCTGCTTCTTCATATCCAGATGTTCCATTTATTTGTCCTGCAGTAAATAAATTTTTAATTACTTTAGATTCTTCACTTGGATACATTTGTAAAGGATTAATAGCATCATATTCAATAGCATATGCATATTTTAATATTTTGACATTCTCTAAACCCTTTAACGAATGAACCATCTTATCTTGTACATCTATAGGCATAGAAGTAGAAAAACCTTGTAGATATAAATCAGGATAATAAGCAGATTCAGGTTCTAAGAATAATTGATGTCTTTCTTTATCTTTAAATCTTACTACTTTATCTTCTATTGAAGGACAATATCTTGGACCTATACCTTCAGCATATCCACCATACATAGCAGATCTATCAAGATTATCCATGATTATTTTATGTGTTTCTTCATTTGTATAAACAATATAACAAGGTACTTGTTTATCTACATCATATTGGGGTTCTAGATCAAATGAGAAAGTCCATGGAGTTTTATCGCCATCTTCTCTTTCTAGAACTGAATAATCTACTGTATCAGGATCTAATCTTTGAGGAGTTCCTGTTTTAAGTCTAATAATATCAAAACCTAATTCTCTTAATTTATCTGATAAATGTTTAGAAGATTCTTCTCCATGAGGTCCTTCGAACTTATGTGTATCACCTACAAGTATTTTAGATTTAAGATATGTGCCTGTAGTTAATACTAAAGTCTTACATTTAAACTCTCTACCATCAGCTGTAATAATACCTTTAATAGTATTATCTTCAACTATTAAATCTTCTACCATACCCTCTTCTATAGTTAAATTCTTTAATTCTTTTAATGCTTTAACCATATTCTTTGGATATACTACTTTATCACCTTGAGCTCTTAATGACTTAACAGCAGGTCCTTTACCTGAATTAAGCATTTTAATTTGTAGATGAGATATATCAGCTACTCTACCCATTAAACCACCTAGAGCATCTATTTCTCTTACTACAATACCTTTAGCAGTTCCACCTATAGATGGATTACATGGCATATCAGCTATATTATTTAAATTAGATGTTATTAATAATACATTTAACCCCATTTTAGCTGGTGCATTAGCAGCTTCACATCCTGCATGTCCTGCTCCAACAACTATAACATCATATTCCATATAATCACCTACTTTCCTACACAAAACTTACTAAATATCTCATTTAATATATCTTCATCATATGTTTCACCTATTATTTCACCTAAAGCTACATATGACTCTCTTAAATCATCTGCTATTATTTCAAATGGTAATGTATCATTTAAATTATTAATAGCGTCATTTACTATTTGTTCAGCCTTTTTAACTAAGGATAATTCTCTAGCATTTGATATATAATTATAATCTGATGTAGATAATTCTTCTAAATTATACATATCTACAATAGTATTCTTTAATTCATCTAATCCATTTATATCTTTAGTATTACCTTTTATTACTTTTATATCTTTTAATTTACTATCATCTAATTTAGTTTCTAGATCATTCTTGTTAATAAATACTATCTTATTAACCTTAGTATTATTAATTAAATCTAATTCTTCTTTTGTTAATTCTTCTGAATTATTTAATACAAATATAACTAAATCTGAATTAGATATAATATCTAAACTCTTTTTAACACCTATAGATTCAACCAAATCTTCAGTTTCTCTTATACCTGCTGTGTCAGTTAAGTTTAATTTAATACCATTTAAACTAATAGTACCTTCTACTATATCTCTTGTAGTACCTGCAATATCAGTTACTATTGCTTTATCTTCATCTAATAAATGGTTTAATATAGAACTCTTACCTACATTAGGTTTACCTACTATAGATACATTTAAACCATCTTTAATAATAGATGCATCTTGATAAGTATTAACTAACTTAGATAATTTATCTTTAATAGTCATCATAGTATCCTTTAACTCATCATATGTTAATTCTTCTTCATCTTCTATTTCATCAGGATAATCAAATGCCACTTCTAATTTACCTTCTAATGTTAATATATCATTTCTCATATTCCTAATTAATTTAGATAAATTTCCTTCTAATCTATTCATAGCAAACTTTCTTTGAGAATCTGTTTGAGAAGTAATTAAATCATTTATAGATTCAGCTTCTACTAGATCTATTCTTCCATTTAAGAAAGCTTTCTTAGTAAATTCACCAGGTAAGGCTAATCTACAACCATGAGATAACAATAGTTCTAATATCTTATTAGTTGTTGATATACCTCCATGAGAATTAATTTCTATAACATCTTCCTTAGTAAATGTCTTAGGTGCATTCATTTTAATTATTAATACTTCATCTATTATTTCCTTATTATCTAATATATGTGCATACGAAACAGTATGTGATGCTTTAGATAATAAATCTATATCACATATTTCATTTACAATATTAAATACATCAGGTCCTGATGCTCTAATAATACTAATAGCACCTACTCCTAATGCAGTTGAAATTGCACATATATTTTCATTCATGAATTTCACCCCAATAACGATTGTATTATATCACTTTAATATAATAAAACAAATAAAAAGAGGACTAATCCTCTTTTGGTTTAACAACTATATGTCTATTAGGTTCTTCACCTTCAGATTCAGTATAAACAGTCTTATATTTTTCACTTATATAGTTATGTATTATTCTTCTTTCATAAGAATTCATATTTTCCATTGTAACTGGGTTCTTAGTTTCTTCTACTTCTTTAGCAATATTTTTAGCAGCTCTAATTAAGTATTTTTCTTGATTTTCTTTATAATTAGATACATCTAATAATACATATGGATAAACACCAGTAACATTCTTAACTACTTGTTTAACTACAACAGTTAAAGCTTGAAGAGTTTTACCTTGTTTACCTATTAAAATGTTATTATTATCTGAGAACATTCTAACAGTAATTTGTTTTTCTCTTACTTTAGTTTCAAATGAAACTTCTAATCCCATATCTTTAGTTAAATCTTCTAAGTATTTCTTAATAAATGAACATACATCAGTCATCTTAAATACTTTTAATTTAACTACTTCTTTCTTTAATAAACCAACTTTTTCTTTAGTTACTGAATATAGAATATCATCTTCAGTACATTCTAATTCTTCTAAAGCTTGTTGAATTAACTCCTCTTTATTCTTACCTTCATATAAATATTCTTGCATACTACTTACCTACTTTCTTTATAATTAATGTTTGTACTACAGAGAATGCATTAGTAATTACCCAATATAAAGCTATTGCTGAAGGTAATTGGAATGATGCAATTCCTATAAATACAATCATCATATACATCATCATTTTTGATTGTTTTTGAGATTCTGAATTACCATTCATAGATCCCATAGATTGCATAAATGTTAATATAGTAAATAAAATAATTAATACAAGTAATAAAATATACCAATAATTACCATGAGTAATTCCATATAATGGAGTTGTTCCTAATTGGAATTGCCATAAGCTATTTTCAAATATAGCAGGAGTTCTATTGATTGCTTCTAAGAAAGCAAAGAATATTGGTAATTGTATTAACATAACTAAGCATGATGATAATGGATTCATATTATATTTCTTATAAATCATCATAGTTTCTTGTGATTTTTTCATCATACTATCTTGATCATCTTTACCAGCATATTTTTTTTCTAATCTATCTAATTCAGGTTGAACTTTTTTCATTATTTCTTGTTGTTTAGTAGATTTAATAGTAAATGGTAATAATACTAATCTTATTAATATACCAATTATCATTACTGATACACCAATATTACCTACTAATTTACCAGTTTTAATAATTAACCATGATAATGGTTGAACAAATAATTGTACCCAAATACCATCATATGGATTTTTCCATGCTCCCATTTCATCACATGGAACTAAATTATCTAAATTAGTCTTATATTTGCTATTAGATGCTATTGTTTCTTTATTTTCATTATATTTATTTAATAAAGTTTCATCTTTAGGTAAACATAATATATTAGCTGTTAAATTTTGACCAGTATTTTCATTTGTAACTCTTTGATTATCTTTATTAACAAGAGTTTGAGTACATCCTGTTAATAGTAAAATAGAAAGGATTAATACTAGTACTTTAGTTATTCTTTTCATTTAATCACCCTTAATAATATTTAGAATATCATCTTCTAATACATTAAATGAAGTATTTAATGCATTTCTCTTCACTATTATAATATAATCATAATTATTTTTAAACATATTTTTATATTTATTAAGTATCTCTCTAGTTACCCTTTTTAATCTATTTCTAATAACAGCTGTTCCAGTTTTTTTAGATACAGCTATACCAAATCTGTTTCTATTTATATTATTATTCCTATAATATATAACAAAATATGATCCTTTATTATATTTACCTGTATTAATGATATTATCAAAATCTTTATGTTCTTTAATAATTTCGTATTTTTTCATTAATACACCTCCAATAAAATAAAAACCACTATAAAAAGTGGATTATTTTGTTATTAAGTTTTTTCTTCCTTTTGCTCTTCTAGTTTTTAATACTTTAGAATTTTTACGTGCAAAGAATCCATGCTTTTTAGCTTTTTTACGATTATTTGGTTGAAATGGTCTTTTCATAAATTACACCTCCACATCTCAAATGCAAAGTTATTATATTATATTAATAAACTCAAGTCAACCAATTTTCGTAGATTAAAGAGATTTAAACAATATCAACGTTCATTGTTTATAAGTTATTAATACTTTTTGAAAACTTTTAAACAAAATTTGTTGAAAACGTTGAAAACTATCATACATAACGTTATAATAGGAAACTAAATGTTGAAAATATTGTTCAAAAATAATTTATAAGTTATTAATATTTACTTTATCAACAAAAATGGAGTAATATTTTATTAGTGTTACAAAGATAGACAGGGTGGTTATATGAATGTAGATGAACTTACAACTAATTTTTTAACATCAATACAGTCTAAAGTATCCAGCGCTATATATAGTACATGGTTTAAAGATATCCAAGTATTAGATACAGATAATCCTATTACACTATATATAAACTCTGATAGAAAAAGACAACATATATTAAATTGTCCTGACTATATTGATTTAATTGAACAATGTTTAAAAGATATTACTAATAAAGATTATTCTTTTGAACTGGTAACTGACTTTAATATAAATGATGAAGATGAAAATGAAACTACACCTATTATTAATAATAAAGATAATAGTATAGAAAATTATGATATAAAATATAAAAACTTAAATAGTAATCTTAAACCTGAATATAGATTTGATAACTTTATTGTAGGTGATTCAAATAGAATGGCCCACACTGCTGCTCTAGAAGTAGCTAAACATCCTGGTAAAACATATAATCCTTTCTTTATATATGGTAGATCTGGAATTGGTAAAACTCATTTAATGCATGCTATAGGTAATTATATAGTAGAAAATAGTAATAAAACTGTATTATATGTAACATCTGGTCAGTTTATAGAAGATTTTACTGAAATGACTAGAAAACATAATAATTCAGATAATATACCTTTAATAGAACATTTTAAAGAAAAATACCGTAATATTGATGTATTAATCATAGATGATATACAAATGTTACAAAATGCTGAAAAAACAAAAGATGAATTTTTCCAAACATATGATTATTTAAAAAATAATGATAAGCAAATAATTTTATCATCTGATACTACACCAAATGATTTAAATATGTTTGAAAGTAGATTACAAACAAGATTTAACTGGGGAGTTTCAATAGATATTAAACCTCCTGAACAGGAATTAAAAATAAAAATACTTAAAAATAAAATATTAGGTATGGAAATAGCTAACTTAGTTAAAGAAGAAGTTTATGAATATATTGCTACTAATTCTCCATCTGATGTTAGATCATTAGAAGGAGCATTAAATAGATTATTAGTATACACTTCTCTACTACTTCCTGAAGAAATAGATTTAAAATTTGCTGAAGAAGCATTAATTGATTTCTTTGGATCTAAACAATATATGACTAATGATTTAGCTAAAATAAGAAAAATAGTTGCAGAATACTATGATGTAACTGAAGATTCATTAAAAAGTAAGAAAAGAACTGCAAATATTAATAAAGCAAGACAAGTTGCTATGTATATAGCTAAAATAACAACAAATGAAACTATTGAAAGAATTGGTCAAGAATTTGGAAGAGACCATGCCACTGTATTACATGGATGTGATAAAGTAGAAAAAGAAATGAAAACAAATAATGAATTAAATAGAGAAATAATGGAAATAAAAGATAAATGTGTTAATTAATCACAATTATTAACAATTATTAATTAATAAAAAAGTATTAAAAATAAACGTATTTGTGGATAATAAACAACTTATCAACATTATCAACACCTATATTAAAACTACTAATAAATAAAAAATAAGAAAGAAGGAATTAACATGAAATTTTCAATTAATAAAAATATAATACTACAAGAATTAATTAATGTTTCTAGAGCTATATCTGCTAGAAATATAATACCTATATTAAATGGAATTAAGTTTGAATTAAATAATGAAGGTTTATATTTAACTGCATCAGATTCTGATCTTACAATTAAATCATTTATACCTACTGATAAAATTGAAAGTGTTGATAAAGAAGGAGTTATTATTATTCAATCTAAATATTTATTAGATATTATTAAAAAGATGCCTAATGATATTATTAATTTTGAAGTTGTTGATGATTTAAAAATAATAATATATTCAGATAATTCAGAATATAATTTAAATTGTTTAAATAGTTTAGATTATCCTGAGATACAATTAGAAGATAATACTAAACATATTGATTTAGATGCAGCTACTTTAAAGAAAATGATTTATCAAACAACATTTGCTGTATCAACTCAAGAATCTAGACCTTTATTAACAGGTTTAAATATTAAAGTAAATGGTAATACTATGGAATGTGTTGCAACAGATTCATATAGATTAGCTAAAAAAATAATTACTTTATCTAAAGCCTATGATGAAGCTGTTAATATTGTAATTCCAGGTAGAACTATAAATGAATTTGATAAAATTCTAGAAGATAAAGAAGATAATGTAGAAATACATATTTTCAGTAAAAAGATAATGTTTAAATATAATAATATTATATTCCAAACAAATTTATTAAATGGAGAATATCCAAATACATCTAGTTTTATTCCAACTGACTTTACTCATGTAGTAACAGCTAAATTAAATGATTTCTATTCATCTTTAGATAGAGCTGCCCTACTTACTCAAAGTAAAGAAAAGAATATAGTTAAAATGGAATTAGATAATGATCAATTAATTTTATCTTCATTTGCATCTGAAATAGGTAAAGTTGAAGATAAAATAACTGTTCAAAGAAATATAAAAAATCCAGTAAATATTAGTTTCTCATCTAAATATATGATGGATGCTTTAAAGACATTTGATTCAGAAGATATTTTAATAAATATGAATACTGATTCAAAACCAATTATATTAAAAGTACCTGATGATGATACTTTAATACAATTAATATTACCTATTAAGACATATTAGAAGATTTATAAAAAATCTTCTTTTTTTATAAAAAAAACTTTAAATATTTGAAATATATGTTATTTTATATAGCGGAAAGGAGTAAAAAGTATGAGATATTATATAATAAATGAAGATACACATGCTATTCTCCCCTATTTAGACATCTATTCAATAATTTATGAAAGGAATGAGATTAAAATCATTAAGAGAAGTCCTCAATCAATTATTAATTTTAATTGTTTAATTAATGGTTCAACTTATGATGGAAGACATAAAGGTTCATCTAAGATACTTGGATGTAGTTATAAAAGTCCTATAAGTATTAAAGATAATCTAATATTCTTCCCCACTTCTTCCCCTAGATTAAAGAAGTGTTCCTGGATAAATTTGAATTCAATTAATTTTATAGATTCTTATAAAGATAAGAAGTCTAGTACAATTACTTTTGATAATAATTTAAAGCTGTTGTTTCATGTATCAACAACTATCATTAATAATCAATATCTAAAAGCCCTTTTATTGAATAATAAATTGAATAAAAAAACTGGCCAATTTATGTAATATTTGTTTTTAAACAATTATTAATGTGATATAATATAGTTATGTATAGGAGTACATAAAAGGTCTAATTTTGCCTTAAAAATAATTTTAGGGGGATTTTTATGAAATTTATTAATATTAAGTTAACTAATTTTCGTAATTATAGAAAATTAAATCTAACTTTTAATCCTTCTAAGAACATTATTATAGGTGAAAATGGAGAAGGTAAGACTAATATTGTAGAAGCTTTATATGTTTTAGCTTTATCTAAATCATTTAGAGGATCACATGAAGATGTAATAATCATGAGTGGTGAAGAATTTACATGTATTGAAGGTACAGTAAAAAATCAATATAAAGATAAATATAAGTTAGTATTATCTAAAGATGGTAAGAAAGTATTCATAAATAATACTAAAATAGATAAAATATCAGATTATTTATCTAAAATAAATATAGTATTATTTACTTCTGAAGACTTAAAACTTATTAAAGATACTCCAAATACAAGAAGGCGACTAATTAATATTGAATTAAGTCAGTATTCAAATGAATATCTTAAGTTATTATCTAACTATAATAAGGTATTAAAACAACGTAATGCTTATCTTAAAATGCTATATTTCAATGGTAATGCTTCAAAAGATTATTTAGATATATTAACTAATCAATTAATTGATATAGGATTAAAATTATTTAATTATAGAAATGATTTTATTAATAATATATCTAATTATATTGAAAATAATTACTATAAGATAGCTAAAAAACATGGTTTAGTACTTGATTATAAATCTGATTTTTCTAATAAAAATAAAGATGATTTATTAAAAATATATAAAAAAAACTTAGATAAAGATATTACTCAAGGCAAAACAACATTTGGAATTCATCATGATGATTACATATTTGAATTAAATAAAAATAATTTAAAAGATTATGGATCTGAAGGTGAACAAAAAAATGCTATTATAAGCCTAAAAATGGCTGAAATAGACATATTTAGAAATGATTTAAACATAATACCTATATTAATATTAGATGATTTATTTTCTGAATTAGATAAGAAAAAAATTAATAATATATTAGATTTTATATCTGATGATATTCAAACTTTTGTTACAACAACTGATTTAGCAAAAGTAGATAAAAAATTAAAAATAGGTAGTAAGATATTCAAAATAAAGAGCGGAAACATCAAGGAGGTAAATTATGAATGATAAGGAATTAGCTGAACTAAATGCTAAAATTGATGAATACGATGATAGTGAGATTCAAGTTCTTGAAGGACTCGAAGCTGTTCGTAAAAGACCTGGTATGTATATTGGTACTACAAGTGAAAGAGGTCTACATCATTTAGTATGGGAAATAGTTGATAATTCAATAGATGAAGCTTTAGCTGGTTTTTGTACTGATATTCAAGTAACAATTGAAAAGGGTAATGTCATATCTGTTAGAGATAATGGACGTGGAATGCCTACTGGTATGAATGATAAAACTGGTAAATCTACTATTGAAACTATATTTACTGTATTACATGCAGGTGGAAAATTTGGTGGAGGAGGATACAAAGTATCTGGTGGACTTCACGGAGTTGGTGCATCTGTTGTTAATGCATTATCAGATTGGTTAGAAGTTAAAGTATATAGAGATGAAAAGGTATATTTCCAAAGATTTGAAAAAGGTGGAAAACCTATTGGAGATTTAGCGGTTATATCTTCTTGTGATAATGATATACATGGTACAGAAGTAAGATTTAAAGCAGATGCTACTATATTTACTGAAACTACTGAATATAATTATGCAACACTAGAACAAAGATTAAGAGAATTAGCATTCCTTAATAAAGGTTTAAGAATAGCTTTAGTAGATGAAAGAGGAGAAGATGTTAAAAGATCTAATTTCTATTATGAAGGTGGTATTGCTGAATACGTTTTACTTTTAAACAAAAATAAAACTGCATTACATGATGTAGTATCATTTGAAGGTACAAAGGACGATATTTCTATTGAAGTAGCATTACAATATAACGAAGATTATAATTCTGCTATATATTCATTTACTAATAACATACGTACACATGAAGGTGGTACACATGAAGATGGTGTTAAGGCTGCTTTAGCTAGAATCATCAATAATTATGCTAAAAATACTAAGTTAATTAAAGATAAAGATGAGAGTCTTAAACAAGAGGATGTACAAGAAGGTGTAACAATGGTTATATCTTGTAAACATCCAGATCCTCAATTTGAAGGACAAACTAAGACTAAACTAGGTAATTCTGAGGTAAGAAAGATTGCTAGTGATATATTTAGTGAAGGTTTTGAACGTTATTTAATGGAAAATCCTAACATAGCACGAACAATTGTTTCTAAATGTGTTTTAGCTTCACAAGCAAGACTTGCTGCTAAGAAAGCTAGAGAAAATACTAGAAGAAAAACAGGATTAGATAATATTAATTTCATGGGTAAATTAACTGACTGTAAGTCTAAAAATGCTGAAGAGTGCGAAATATTCATAGTCGAGGGTGATTCAGCAGGTGGATCTGCTAAAATGGGTAGAGATTACATGACTCAAGCAGTATTACCTTTAAGAGGTAAGATATTAAATGTCGAAAAAGCTAGACTTGATAGAGCATTAAATAATGAAGAAATTAAGTCTATGATTACTGCATTTGGTACTGGTATTGGTGAAGATTTTGATCTAGAAAAACTAAGATATCATAAGATAATTATCATGACTGATGCCGATGTTGATGGATCACACATTAGAACATTATTATTAACTTTATTCTATAGATTCTTTAAACCTATAGTAGAAGGTGGATTTGTATATGCTGCTCAACCTCCTTTATATAAAGTTACTTATGGTAAAAAGACTGTATTAGTACAATCTGAAGAAGATCTACCAAAGGTATTAGAACAAATACCTGAAAAATATCAAAACAGTAAGATTATTAACAGATTCAAAGGTTTAGGAGAAATGGATGCTGTAGAATTAAGAGATACTACTATGAACAAGAATAATAGAGTATTAAGAAGAATTACAGTAGAAGATGCAATGGCTGCAGATGAAGCATTCAGCTTATTAATGTCAGATAATGTTGAACCTAGACGTAATTTTATAGTTGAAAATGCTGGATATGTTAAGAATCTAGATATATAGAAGGAGGGTACTTATGGATGATAAAGAATTAGAAATAATTGAAGAAGAAGTCGAAGAAGTTGATGATGAAGAAGAATCAACTGATGGCGATACTGCTGAAATAGTATCTTCTACAGAAGGTAGTGGAGCAGATTCAATGGTAGATAATGATATAGTTAAAGAAATTAAAGATTCATTCCTAGACTATTCAATGTCTGTTATTGTTGCTCGTGCTTTACCTGATTTAAGAGATGGTTTAAAACCAGTTCATAGAAGAATTATTTATTCTATGTATGAAAATGGTATTACTCCTGATAAACCTCATAGAAAATCAGCTACAACTGTTGGTAATGTTATGGGTGTTTACCATCCACATGGTGATACTGCAATCTATGATGCTATGGTAAGAATGGCACAAGATTTCTCGTATAGATATCCACTTATTGATGGACATGGTAACTTTGGTTCAATGGATGGTGACGGAGCTGCAGCAATGCGTTATACTGAAGCACGTTTATCTAAAATGTCACTTGAAATGATCAGAGATATTAAGAAAGATACTATTGATTTCGTAGATAACTTTGATGCTACTAGAAAAGAACCAAGTGTTTTACCTTCAAGATATCCAAATATCTTAGTAAATGGTACTATGGGTATTGCTGTTGGTATGGCAACTAATATACCTCCACATAACTTAAGAGAAGTAGTAAATGGATGTGTTGCTGTATTAGATAATCCTGAAATTGAGTTAGATGAATTAATGACTCATGTTAAGGGTCCAGATTTTCCTACAGGTGCTATAATCCTTGGAAATTCAGGTATTAGACAAGCATATGCAACTGGTAAAGGTACTATTACAATAAGAGGTAAAGTTGAAATTCAAGAAAAACAAAATCATAGTTTAATAGTAATTACTGAAATTCCATATGGAGTTAATAAGAAAGAATTACAAACTAAGATTGCTGAATTAGTTAGAGATAAAGTTATAGATGGAATATCAGACTTACATGAAGAAACTAATATTGAAAATGGTATTAAAATAGTAGTTACTTGTAAGAAAGATGCAAATCCAAATGTTATATTAAATAACTTATATAAATCAACTCCATTACAAATGACATATAGTATTAATTTATTAATGTTAGACAATGGAATTCCTCGTACTTTAGGCTTAAAAGATGTATTACGTAAGTATACTGACTTCCAAAAAGAAGTAGTAATAAGACGTACTAGATATGATCTTGGACAAGCTGAAAATAGAGTACATATCTTGGATGGAGAAATTATTGCTATTAATAATATTGATGATTTCGTTAAGATTATTAGAGGATCAAGAACAGATCAAGAAGCTAAATCTAAATTAGAAGAAAAATATGGTTTAGATGATATTCAATCAGAAGACATCTTACAAATGAGATTAAGAAAGTTAACTGGTCTTGAATTAGATAAGTTAAATGAAGAAAGAGATGGCTTATTAAAGGATATCGAAAACTATAATGCTATATTAAATTCTGATGAAATGGTTAGAGATATAGTTAAGAAGGAATTATTAGATGTTGCTAATAGATTCGGTGATGAAAGACGTACTCATATTGATATGACTGCAATTGATTTCATTGAAGACGAATCATTAATTCCTGAAGAAAATATTATTATTACATTAACTGATAAGGGTTATATTAAACGTTTATCTGCTGATACATACCGTGAACAAAATCGTGGTGGTGTAGGAGTTAAAGGAATGACTACTAATGAAGATGATTACGTTAAATTCTTAATTAATTCATCTACACATGATTATGTATGTATCTTCACAAATAAAGGTAGAGTATATAGATTAAAAGGTTATGAAATACCTGAATATGGTAGAAATGCTAAGGGATTACCAATAATCAACTTAATTCAAATAGAAAAAGATGAAAAGGTAAATTCTATAATCAATGTTTCACGTGAAACATCAATGAAATACACAGTATTTGCTACTAAACAAGGTATTATTAAGAAAACACCTAATGAAGAATACGAAAATATTAGAAAATCAGGTAAGATAGCTATTACATTACATGATGATGATGAACTAATTGATGTTAGATTAACTGATGGTAATATGAATATTATTCTTGGATCTACATCTGGTAAGATAGTAGTATTCGATGAATCTGAAATTAGACCAATGGGTAGAACAGCTACTGGTGTTAAGGGTATCAACCTTGATGGTGGTGAATGTACTGGTATGGAAGTTGGTACTGATGAAGATAACTTACTAGTAATTTCTAGAAATGGATATGGTAAGAGAACATTCGTTAAAGACTATAGAAAGACTAAACGTGGATCTAAGGGTGTATTAAGTATCAAAGCCACAGATAAAACTGGTGGAATGATAGCACATAAGATTGTTGATGATGATAAATCATTATTAATTGTTACTGAACAAGGAATGATTATAAGAATACCTGTAAGTTCTATTTCTCAATTAAATAGAGTTACTCAAGGTGTAAGATTAATTAACTTAAAAGATGAACAATTCGTATCTACAGTAAGTATTATTGCTAAAGATGAAGAATCATCTGACGAAGTAATTGATGAAAACAAAGAAGAAGAGACTGAATAATCTCTTCTTTTTTATTTCAATGTTTCACGTGAAACATTGAAGTAACATTTTTTTGAATATATGTTTCACGTGAAACATATAAAAATATTTCCCGGGAAATAATTATTTATATATTAATATCAATGTTTCACGTGAAACATTGATATAACTTGTTAATAATAAATAAATATAATATAATTATATTGCGCAACGATTATATTATAAACTGGTCAGGACAGGAATGTAGCAGCCACATTAATCCCTAATCGTGTGCGCTTTTTTAGTGAGATGATTTTATGAATGAATATATTGATGAAATAATAATGTTAGCAAATAAAGCTGAAAAAATTAACGATATCCCTGTTGGAGCTATTGTAGTTAAAGATAATACTATTATTGGTAGAGGTTTTAATAATAGAGTATTAACAAAAGACCCTACAGGTCATGCAGAAATTAATGCTATTAAAGATGCTTCGACCAATCTTGGAGATTGGAGATTAAATGGATGTGATCTATATGTTACTTTAGAACCTTGTGATATGTGTATTGAAGTGATAAAAGAATCACGTATTGATAATATATATTTTTTATTAGAAAACAAGGATAAACATAAATACAATAGAACGAACAAAAGTACGTTAGTATGTGACGAATCCGTAGTAAATAATTATAAAGAAAAATTAAGTAATTTCTTTGATAAAAACTTAAATAGATAGCATATATATGGTATAATTATAAGTAGGTGAGAGGTATGAACTATAAGGTATTATATAGAAAATATAGACCATCTAATTTTGATCAATTAATTGGTCAAGATAGTATAGTCAGAATATTAAAAAACTCAATTATTGAAGACAAAATAGCTCATGCTTATATCTTTACTGGGCCAAGAGGTACAGGTAAAACTAGTACAGCTAAGATTTTTGCTAAGGCATTGAATTGTCCTAATGCTAAAAATGGTATTCCGTGTGAAGAATGTGATAATTGTATTAATTTTAATACATCACCTGACATTATTGAATTAGATGCTGCTTCCAATAATGGAGTAGATTATATTAGAGAGATTAAGGAAAATGTTACAATTGCTCCTACTTCTTCTAAATATAAGATTTATATTATAGATGAGGTACATATGCTTTCTTCGAGTGCATGGAATGCATTCCTTAAAACTTTAGAGGAACCACCTCAAAATGTAATATTTATTCTTGCTACTACTGAAATACAAAAAGTACCTATAACAGTACTATCTAGATGCCAAAGATTTGATTTTAGTAGAATTGATAGAGAACTAATTCAAAAACAAATTAAAGATATATGTAAGCAAGAATCAATTAAAATTTCAGATGATGCTGTAGTAGAAATATCTTATTTATCTGATGGATGTATGAGAGATGCTCTAAGTATATTAGATCAATTATCTAAAGTATCAGATAATATTGATATGGATGTACTTAAACAAAACTATGGAACTGTTACTGATGAAGATATAAATAAGATTTATTATGATTTATTACACAATGATTTGGATGCTTTAATAAATGATATTAACGCAGTTAAAGAATCTGGTGTTGATATTAAAATATTTATTAACAAGATGATTGAAAATTACATTGATAAAGCAGTTGAAATGAAAAAGAAAAATATGAGTAATGTAACGTTTAATCATATAAAAGAGATTATAAGTATACTAAATAATCTTTTAGTTGGTATTAATAATACTACTAACGGATACTTGATGCTTCAATTAAATTTATTGTCATTTATAAATTCAGATGATAATAAGATGAGTAGTAGGGAAATTGATCAAGTAATGTCCCAAGAAATAATACCAAAAGATATATTAGAAGATGATAATAATCATTACTATAATTTATGTGAAGAGTTCATAAATATAAGAGTTAATAATTCTTTTGTTGGAGCTTCTAAAGAAAATAAAGAAGCTTTCATAGGTAAATGGAAATTATTTAAAGATTATGTTAAAAAAGAAGATATAAAAGAATTATTTAGTATAACTAAAGACATAGAACCAATGGTAGTATCTGATTCTAATGTTATTTTTACAACTAAAAGAGATTCAGTTAAGGTATTATCAAATAATAAGCTTGATATTTTAGAAAACAAGTTTAATCAACAAAATAATAGTACTTATAAAATGATTGTTATTACATCAAACGAGTGGGATATAATAAAAAAATCATTTAATAAGGATAAAGAATATAAAATAATGGATGACACTGAATATATTAATACAAGTGGTTCTCAAGGACTAGCTGAAGAATTATTTGGTGAAGATGTTAATGTGGAATAGGAGAGATTTATATGAATATGCAAGCAATGTTACAACAAGCACAAAGAATGCAAAAAGACATTCAAGCAAAACAAGAACAAATTAATAGTTCTGAATATACTGGTACTTCCGAAATGATAGATATTACTATCTATGGATCTAAGAAGATTAAATCAGTTAACTTAAAGGTTAAATCATTAGATGAAGAAGATATTGAAGTATTAGAAGATATGATTAAAATTGCTATGAATGACGCTATTAGCAAGGTAGATAAAGATACAGAAGCCAAATTAGGGGCTTATTCTAAACAATTAGGCGGATTGATGTAATATGTATCCAGAGTCATTAAATAATGCAATTAATTCATTTAAAAGACTTCCTGGTATAGGAGAAAAAAGTGCTGAAAGATTTGCTTTATCTATTTTAGATTTAGATGAAGAAGAAATAGAGGAATTTTCTAAGAGTATAAAGACATGCAAGGAACAATTACATAGATGTAAGACTTGTGGGCATTTAACTGATAAAGATGAATGTTCTATATGCACTGATAAATCTAGAAAAGACAATATTATATGCGTTGTTGAAGATTATAAGTCTGTATTTATGTTTGAAAAGTCAGGTTCTTTTCAAGGAAAATATCATGTACTTAATGGATTAATTTCTCCTATGGAAGGAATATTACCTGAAGATGTTAATATAAGTAGTTTAATAACTAGAATTGAAGGTAAGGAAGATGTTGAAATCATCCTAGCTTTAAAGCCAACAATTGAAGGCGAAACAACTACTATGTATATTAAGAAAATACTAGATGGTAAAGGTGTTAAAGTATCTAGATTATCATATGGTATACCTATGGGTGTTGATATAGATTACCTAGATTCAATAACATTAGATAGGGCTTTATTAGATAGAATAGAATTATAGGAGTTAAAAATGAACAATGAAGAAATAATAAATTCTATTATTAATTCATTCCATGAGAATAATAATTCTCATGCATTTTTAATTGAGACAAATAATATTAATGCATGTTATCAAGATATAATTAATATTATTAAAAAAGTGAATTGTAAGAATGGAACTATAGATGACTGTAATGTATGTCATACAATAGATGCTGGTACTAATCCAGATATAATTACTGTTAGACCAGAGAAAAAAGAAATAAATGTTGAACCTATTGATAATATATTAGCTCAATTTATGACACAACCATTAATTAGTAAATATTCTATGTATGTTATATGTGAAGCTGATTTATTAAATCAAACTGCAGCTAATAGTATACTAAAGTTTCTCGAAGAGCCTGAGGAAGGTATAGTTGGTTTCTTTATAACTAATAGATATTCATCTATGTTACCTACAATATCGTCAAGATGTGAACATATTATAATGAGATATGGCAATAATTCTATACTTGATTTATTAGATATAAATGAGGAAGAATATGATTCATATTATAATTTTACTAAGAATATAATTGAATGTTTAAATAGTGATCAATCATATGAAAGATTAGCTAAAGTAAGTTCAATTACAGCAAAAGAACGTGAAGATATCTTAAAGATATTTAAATTAGTTTATAAAATATATGTAATAAAGTTTGAAAATATTGTTAATAATAATTATAATAATCTCGAATATGCACAGGAATTACTCGGTTTAATTAAAACTGAGGATGTGTCTATTTTGACTAAAAGAATTAAATTATTAGAAGAGTTCTTAAATGATTATAGATTAAATGTTAATAAAGACTTATTTGTTAACAAATTATTTATGGTATGGGAGTAGATATTATGAATATAGTAGGAATTAGATTTAAAAGTTTTGGTAATACATATTTTTTTATAAATGATGATTTAGAGTTACATTTAAATGATTATGTAGTTGTTGATACTGAAAATGGTGAACAATATGCCAAAGTAACTGAATTAGATGTAGAAAATACAAAGAATTTAGATGTTGATAAGATGAAACATATACTTAGAATAGCAACTGATAAGGATGTTAAACAATATGAAATGAATGTAACTAAAGCTAAAGACGCATTGGAGTTTGCGAGAAAAGAAGCTAAAGAATTAGGCTTAGACATGAGATTATTAGATGCATCTTATACTTTAGATAGAAAACAATTAACATTTAATTTTACTGCAGATGACAGAGTAGATTTTAGAGAATTAGTTAAGAGTTTAGCTGCTTCATTTAAGACTAGAATTGAATTACATCAAATAGGTGTAAGAGATAAATCTAAACTTGTAGGTGGTTTAGGACAATGTGGCAGACCACTTTGTTGCGGATCATTCTTAAATGGTATTGAAACAATATCTATAAACATGGCAAAGAATCAAGGATTAGCATTAAATCCTACAAAGATAAATGGTTTATGTGGTAGATTATTATGCTGCTTATCATATGAAGATGAAGTATATACATGTCATAGAAAAGAACTTCCTTCTATTGGACAAAAGATTAAAACACCAGATGGTGAAGGTAAAGTAGTTTCATTAGATATATTAAATAAGAAGTACTCAGTTGATATAGATGGAGAAATTAAACAATATGAAGCCAAATGTCCAAAAAGAGATAAATGATTTATTTGATTATGATTATAAGATATATCAAATAAAAGATTATTTTAAATTTGCATCAGACTCAGTGTTATTATCTGAGTTTGTTAAGTTAAAGAAGAAAGATAAAGAGATACTAGATTTATGCACTGGTAATGCACCTATACCTATGATATTAACTAAAAGATATGGTGACAATATACATATTACAGGTGTAGAAATTCAAAAAGAAATATATGACTTAGCTATTGAATCATTAGAGTATAATAAGCTAACTAATATAGATATTATCAATGATGATGTTAAAAATTGTACTAAGTTATTTAAGAATAAACATTTCGATGTAATAACTTGTAATCCACCATATTTTAAATATGATGAAACAAGATTAAACGATGAAGAAATTAAAGCAATAGCTAGACATGAAATCAAATTAAAATTAGAAGATATTTTAAAGATATCTTCTAAACTATTAAACACAGGTGGATATTTATATATGGTTCATAGACCTGAAAGATTATCAGATGTAATTATAGAACTAAATAAATATGGATTCGGTCTTAAAAGAATCTGTCCTGTTTATAATGATGATCAATCTAGATGCGTTTATATATTATTTGAAGCAATGTTTAAAGGTGAAGATTATGTTAAAGTATTAAATCCTATTATTCTTCACCATGACGATAAATCATATAAAGATATTTTTAAGGAGGGATAATATGAAATTAATAGTTGGATTAGGTAATCCTGGTAAGGAATACGAAAAAACTAGACATAATATTGGTTTTATGTGTTTAGATAACTATTTAGGAGATGTTAAATGGTCTTCTAAGTTTAATGGTTTATATTATGAAACTAATATTCATGGAGAAAAATATATATTTGTTAAACCTCAATCATATATGAATTTATCCGGTGGAGTAGTAAGACAATACAAGAATTATTTTGATATCGATATTAAAGATATTTTAGTTATTCAAGATGATTTAGACTTACCAGTTGGTAAGATTAGATTAAAAGTTAACTCAACTGCTGGTGGTCATAATGGAATTAAAGATATTATTGCTAACTTAGGAACTGATGCTTTTGCACGAATTAAAGTAGGAGTATCACAAGATAGATCTATTGATACTAAAGATTATGTATTAGGTAAAATAGGTAAAGAAGATATGAAAACTATTGTTGATAAGTTTAGTGATATTAACAAAATTATTGAAGAATTTGATTATTCACAAATTAATGAATTGATGGGCAAATATAACTAAGGGGTTTATATGGATTTCTTGAATGATATATTCAACTTCAAGGATCATGAAACTGTATGTGGATTGTGTGATGAATTACAAATACTATACTATCTAACTTATTATAATAGATATGATAAGAATGTATTAATAGTTACTAACAGTTTATATGATTCTAATAAGATTTTTCAAAAGTTAAAAACATATACTGACGATGTTTTTCTTTTTCCTATGGACGACTTTTTAGCATCAGTTGCTGTTGCTTTATCTCCGGACTTAAAAGTTAAAAGATTGGAAGTATTAGAAAGAATAAAGGAAAACAAGAAATCTATAATTGTTACTAACTTAATGGGTTATCTAAGATATTTACCATCTATTAAAGAACAAGATAGTTTAACTATTAATTTATCTAAAGGAATAGAGATTAATCGAGATTCTTTAATTGATAGATTAGAAGTATTAGGTTATAAACAAACTTCTTTAGTCACAGCCACAGGTGAATATGCATTAAGAGGATATATAATTGATATATTCCCAATAGAAGAGGAACATCCAATTAGAATAGAATTGTTTGGAGATGAAATTGATAATATAAGATGGTTTGATGAAAATACTCAATTAAGTATTAATGAGATTAATGAGTATTCTATTAAACCTTTCCAAGAAGTATTAAGTGATAATCATAATAGTTTATATGATTATTTAAGTAATCCTGAGGTATTCTATGTTGATTATAATCAAATATTAAATGGTTATAATAAAATAGTAGATGATATTAAATCATTTAAAGAATCTAAACATATAGAAAATGAATATAAATATATGTATGATTTTGATGAAATAAAAGTAGAAGATTATATTAAAATTGAAACTATTAATAACCTTGAGTATTCAACTAATTATAATTCTAAACCTATTATAAAATTTAAAGGTGACTATGAGCGTTTAAAGGATTATTGTTTAGATAATTGTAAGAAAAACACATTAGTTATTTGTTTATCTAAAGATAAACAAATAGATAGAATTAAAGAATACTTCAGTGATATTAATATAGATTCCATAAAACAAGGTAAAATAAATATTTTAAAGAAAAAGATTAATGAAGGATTTATAATTAATAATTATATTTATATTTCTGAATATGATATAGATGACCAACATGTTTATACCAATTATAAGAACTCATATAAAATGGGTAAAAAAATAAATGATTATAATGAATTACATGTTGGTGATTATGTTGTTCATTCAGCTCATGGTATAGGTATATATGGTGGTATAACTGCAATTACAAAAGGTGATTTAATAAGAGATTACATTCTTATAAACTATCAAGGTAATGATAAAGTATATATACCTGTTGAAAGAATAAATACTATATACAAATATGCAGATCAAGATGGTGTAGCACCTCATATAAACAAACTTAATTCAACTACTTGGGCTAAAACTAAGTTAAGAGTTAAGAATAGAATTCATGATATATCTGAAGAACTTATTAAGTTATATGCTGCTCGTGCTAGTGTTAAAGGACCTGTATTTAATACTTATGAAGATGAGGTAATATTTGGTGATTATTTTGAATATGATGAAACGTCTGATCAAATTAAAAGTATTAATGAAGTTGATAAAGATTTAAGATCATCTATACCAATGGATAGATTATTATGTGGTGATGTTGGATTTGGTAAGACTGAAGTAGCATTTAGAGGTATGTTTAAAGCAGTTATAAATGGATATCAAGTAGCTTATCTATGTCCTACTACTTTATTATCTAGACAACAATACTATAACGCATTAGAAAGATTTAAAGATTTTCCTATTAATATTGCATTACTTAATAGATTTACTTCTGTTAAAGAACAAAATAGAATCTATAAGGAATTAGAAGAAGGAAAGATTGATATAGTATTTGGTACTCATAAATTATTTAATGAAAAAGTTAAATATAAGAATCTAGGATTATTAGTAATAGATGAAGAGCAAAGATTTGGTGTAACTCATAAAGAAAAGATAAAAGAATTAAGAAATGATGTTAATGTATTAACATTATCAGCTACACCAATACCAAGAACTCTTAAAATGGCCATGTCAGGTTTAAGAGATTTATCTATAATTGATACTGCACCTGTAGATAGATATCCTGTTCAAACTTATGTATTAGAAGAAAATGATGTTCTTATAAAAGATGCTATCTATAAAGAACTATCTAGAGATGGACAAGTATTTATTCTATATAACAGAGTACAAGATATAGAAGATTTTAGAAATAGAATTAAGTTATTAGTACCTGAAGCAACTATAAATATTGCTCATGGTAAGATGGATAAAAATGATTTAGAAGAAGTCGTTTCTGACTTTGTTGATAATAAGTTTAATGTGTTAGTATGTACTACGATAATTGAAACGGGTATAGATATACCTAACGTTAATACATTAATTGTTATAGATGCTGATACATTTGGACTTGCTCAGTTATATCAATTAAGAGGTAGAGTTGGTAGATCTAATAAGATTGCATATGCATATCTTATGTATAAACCAGCAAAAGTATTAACTGATACAGCAATCAAAAGATTACAATCTATTAAAGATTTTACTGAATTAGGATCAGGTTATAAAATAGCAATGAGAGATTTATCTATAAGAGGCGCTGGAGATATATTAGGATCTGAACAAGCAGGTTTTATCGATTCAATAGGAATAGATTTATATACTCAAATGGTAAATGAAGAAATAAAGAAATTAAATGGTGAAGAAGTAATTGAAGAATCTGAGGAAACAGGTAATCCGTTGATAGAATTAAGTAATCATATATCAGATGATTATGTATCTGAAGAATCAATTAAAATTGAGATACATAAGATGATAAATGAGATAAAGGATCAAGAATCATTAGATATGATTAAACATCAAATTGAAGATAGATTTGGTAAGATAGATAATAATATGGAAATATATATGTATGAAGAGTGGTTTGAAAAGTTAGCTAATAAGTTATCTATTAAACGTGTTGATAAAAGAGACAATATTATTACTATAGAATTACCACCTGAAATATCAGATAGAATAGATGGAGAAAAACTATTCTTAGTGACATATAATATTCATCCTAAATATAGGTTAAAATATCAAAATAAAAGAATATATATAACATTACCTACTATTAATTTAGATAAACATTTTATTTATTATGAAGTTAGATTACTAGATGAAATAATAAATATGATAGATTGGAGCAATTAATATGATAGATACACATGCTCATTTATTTAATGAATACTATGATAATATAGAAGAAGTATTATTACGTGCTAAAGAAAATGGTATAGATAAGGTAGTTGTTGCTGCTGATAATATTTCTTCTTGTTATGAGGTAATAGAAAACAGTAAAAAGTATGATAATTACTATTATTGTTTAGGTATTCATCCAGAGGATTTAGATGATGATTTATCTGAATTAGAAAGAATAATTTATGATAATAAAGATGATCCTAAGTTTGTAGCTATAGGTGAAATAGGATTAGATTATTATTACACAAAAGAAAATAAAGAAAAACAAATAGAAGTATTTAGATATCAATTAGAATTAGCTAAGAAATATAATAAACCTGTTGTTGTACATTCAAGAGAAGCTACTAAAGATATAACTGATATATTAGGCGAATATGATTTAGTAGTTGATATTCACTGTTTCTCAGGTTCTAAGGAAACAGCAGATATTTATATCAAACGTGGTTATTACTTAGGTGTTGGAGGAGTAATTACTTTTAAGAATGCTAATATTAAAAATGTAATTAAGGATATTCCATTAGATAACTTATTATTAGAAACTGATTCTCCTTACTTATCTCCTGAACCAAATCGTGGAAAACCAAATGAACCAGCTAATGTTAAATATATTGCTGATTTTATATCAAACTTAAAAGGAATAGATTTAGAAGAGATAAAGGATAAAACTTCTAAAAATGCAACAAAAATATTTCACATTTGACACTTATATGTTATAATTAGACATGTAGGGTGAGAATAATGAAAAAGGTTTTTTCTAGATTTGTTAAAGCATCAAAAATTTTATTATTGTTAGCTTTAATATTTTCAATGACTAAAGTAAATACATTCACAACAAATGGTAAAATATCTAATGATTCAATGAATAAGACATTAGATTTAACAGCTATGGCAACAAAGTACGAAGAAATACATTATACTGATATGTGGTATCCTCTAGATAGATTTACTGGTGATTTAACTGGTTATGCTGCAGATTGTCCTTTATGTTCTGGTAAGTTAGGATGTACTGGTCAAGATGTTAGAGATAGAACTACAATGTATAATGATCCAACATATGGAGAAGTTAATATTGTAGCTTCATCAAAGAACTTAGCATGTGGATCTGTTATTACATGGGATAACTATGGTAAGAAGATGACTGCTATTGTATTAGATCGTGGAGTACTTGGTACTGATATCGATCTATTAACTGAAAGCGAAGCTTATGCATCTCAATTTGTTGGAAGACATAAGATAACTTATGATGTATTGAGATTTGGATGGTCTAGATAGAAGGGTTAAACCTTCTTTTTTTATGTTATAATATATCTAGGTGGTTATATGGAATTTGTATTTAAGAAAAAATATGGTCAAAATTTTATATCAGATAAGAATTTGATTAAGAAGATTTGTTCCTTAATAAATGCTAATGAAGATGATTTAATTATAGAAATAGGTCCAGGTGCTGGAGCTATAACTCAAGAATTAACTAAATTAAATTCATATTATTTAGCTTATGAAATAGATCCTGATTTAGATAAGTATTTATCTAGATTTGAAAGTAGTAAGTTTAACATTAAATATGATGATTTCTTAAAAAGAAATATAAAAGAAGATATTAAAAACATTCCATATAAAAGACTATTTGTAGTTGGTAATTTGCCTTACTATATAACTACACCTATTTTATTAAAATTTATAGATGAAGATATAGAATCATCTAAGAATGTTTTTATGGTACAAAAAGAATTTGGAGATAGATTATCATCTAAACCAGGTAATAGAGAATATGGTTCTATAACAGTATTATTAAACTATTATTATGATATTAAACAAGAAATTAAAGTACCAAAAGAAATATTTAATCCTAAACCTAAAGTAGATTCTGTAATATTATCGTTTAGTTCAAAAGATAAAGAAGTAATTGATAGTAAGATATATAAGCAATTTGTAAGAGATGCTTTCCAATTTAAAAGAAAGAATCTAAGAAATAATTTGAAAAATTATAATTTAACAGATATAGAGTTAGTACTGAGTAGATATAATTATACTTTAAACAATCGTGCAGAGGATATTCCTTACGAAGTCTTTGTTGACATTGTTAAATCAATTTTTTAGTAATTTATTGATTTTTGATATAAAATTGATTTATAATAATAATAGAATAGTAGGAAGGTGACATGATGGAGATTACAAATGTACGTGTTCGCATTGTTGAAAAAGACAATTCTAAAATGAGAGGATTTGCTAATGTTACTATAGATGATCAATTTGTTGTTCATGATATTAGAATATTAGAAGGAACAAATGGATTATTCCTAGCTATGCCTTCAAAACAAGTTGCACCAGGCGAATACAGAGATATTGCTCATCCAATTAATGCTGAAGCAAGACAAATTTTCACTGACGCAATACTTGCTGAGTATGAAAAAGAATTAGCAAGAGAAGACAGAGACGAAGAAGAAGCTGAAGAAGAATAAGAACCTTAACGGTTCTTTTTATTATGTAAAAATTGATGTAAATGTAGTATATAATTATTGTAAATTATTATTCTGTTGACATTTTGGTTATATAATAATAGTAGGAGTGTATATGTATGACTAAGTTTCATTTAAGAATGACAATTTATGTTATATTGCTATTAGGTATAGTAGGTTTTGTATGGCTTACTTGTTTTAATAGTTGGGTAGAAATCTACAATAATATCTCCACTAAAAAAAGTTTAGAAGATAAATATGATCAATTAGTTGATAAACAAGATGATTTAAATGATGAAGTAAATAAACTTCAAGATCCTGAATATGTAGCTAAGTATGCAAGAGAAAAATACTTATATACAAAGGATGGAGAAATAATTATAGATGTATCTAATAATTAGGTGTAATATACACCTTTTTATTTGCTAAACTATCTTATTTGTGTTATATTTAGTACACAACTTATATATGGGGTCGTTTTCTGGTTTCGACAGATTATGGTCTTAGTATGGTTGCAGGTGGTAAGGTAAGTCCTAAACTTCCAACACAGTTAAATATAACTGACAATACTAATTATAATACTGCCTTAGCTTTTGCCTAAAATTTGGCATTGAGGCACTGATTAATAGATTTTCTATAGTTTATTAATTGGTTCATATATATAGAATATGTTTATATTATTTTCCTAGATGATATAGATGAATACTTATTAGGATAGTAAACATATGGTTGTTAGATTCCTAGTGTTTATGAAATTCTGATCTAAATAAACCTGTAGACGCTGTATTGAAGAGTAATTTGGACGCGAGTTCAAGTCTCGCCGACTCCACCATTTGAAAATCTGTCCAAACTATTAAAGTTTTGGATTTAATATAGAAAATATCAATTTCTAAAAGAAATTGGTATTTTTTGTTAATTAAAGAATGACAAAAATATATTGTTCCTACACTAACAGAAAAGCAAAATAAACTTGAATATGCAAAAATCACAATTTTGTGGTATTATATACAACAATTCAAAAAGGGGTGTTTTGGATGGTTACAAAATTACAAGAAATGAAATGGAATTTGCATAATTATAAATCAAGACAATTACTATTATGGGGATTAAAAACTGGTCATATTGCACCATATGATGATGAGTTAATAGAAAAATTAAGAAATATTTATTATGGTGGTATTCCTGCATCAATAATATTATTATCTAATGGTATGTCAAATGGTCATTGTTATGATAGAGCATTACTTATGTCTAGAGCATTTTTAGATGAAGAAGATGATGTCCAATTAGTTTATGCAACAGTTGATAGTTTAAAATTAAATCCACAATTTGCTGATAGAGATGATCCTTTATTTGCAGATCATTGTATTGTAGAAAGAATTACGAAAGAAGGAAAACATCTTATTTATGATACTTCATCTGGATTCGTTTATGACAAGAAATTATATTGCCTAATGGAACACCCTAAAATAAGAAAAATAAACAATAAAAGTTCTATAATGGAATTTGTTGAATCTGATGAATATTATCATCCTGAAGATATTGAAAGAGATAAATATGCATCACCATTAATATTACCATTTATTGAAATGACTTATGGAAGACCAACTGAAATGTATTCTCATCTTGGAATAGAATTATTACAAAGAGAAATAGAACATTTTAAAAAAGTCATTAATTATGAAGATGTATGTAAAGAAATAGATGATGATATGAAAAGATTGGGGTTTAAAAGATAATATGATTGATAATATTAAAAATAGTTTATATTTTAGTAAAATGAAATTACTATTTAATAAAGGTGTTGCTAATAAAAGAATTATTCCGTTTGATGATGAATTCTATGAAAAATTAAATCATACTTATATAAGTGGATTACCAGTATCTATTCATATTAAGTATTTAAAGCCAATAGTTGTACCAGGTAGATGTTATGATAGAAGTTTATATATGTTTTTTTGTTTTGATGATGCAATCTTAGTTCGTGGAGATAATAAAGATTTAGAATTAAGATATGGAAAAGATGAAGCAGGTCATGGTTGGATAGAGATGGATAATTATGTATATGATCCATCGTTAATGATGAGATTTGATAAAGATTTATATTATGAAATATATAACCCAACAAATGTATCTAAATGCACTAAAGAAGAATATTGTTCCACAAGTGAATGCCAAGAAGTTTATAATGATATTAAGAATACAACTATTGATGATTTTAAACCATATGGCAAGAAAAGAATAGAATTATCTTTGACAATACCTTTAATTATGGGAATAGCACAAAATACAGGCAATCAGGAATTTATTGATGAATTAAATGATTATATATCATTAATTCAATACGATGAAGAAGAAGTTAATAATGAATTAAATGAAGCGATGCAAAAAACAATGAAATCATTGCATGGTTTAAAATAAAATATTTAATTTAATTAATCAAAAAGACACTTTCTAAAGTGCCTTTTATTATTTCCTTATAATTGATTTGATACCATCTTTAATAGATTTAGGTGTATATAATTTAGCTGTAGTTATTATTTTATATAAGTGTTTGTTAGGAACTTCTATATCATTAACTACTGGTGAACCAAATAATATACTTGAATAATAGTTATATATTTTTTCATATGGATGAATACCTTTAGTATTATCCCAAGGTCTATATTGATATAAAGGAGTACAGTGTAATATTGTTGGTTTTTTCTTAGCTTCTTTAATAATAGATGGATTGTATCTTCTAATATTATTAATTTTATAATATCTTTCTAAGTCTTTATTATTGAAGTATGCTTCTGTAGAAAATAAATTATATCTTGGATGTAATGGATTAATTATTCCTTTATAAGCTAAATTAATTAAATCTTGATCTGGAAATTCATATTTGATTTCTGATTCTAAAGTATCAATTAATAATTTATCATATCCTTTTTTATTCCATTCATTCATATCTATCCAGATAACTCCTGAGTTATAGTAGTGTTCTATTGAACTATCCAATTCATTTATATGATTTCTATTCATTGTATCTTCTACCATACATATAGGACCTGTGTAATTGTTTAAATCATCTAATTTATCAACAACAATTGTATCTGAATCTAAATATAATAATTTATCAACATCTTTAACTATGTGATTAAAGAATAATCTAGCATTAGATATTGAAGTACCTCTCCAATCAGGAATATTAAATTCTTTAATCATCTTCTTTATATTTTCATAGTGGTGAAAATGAATATTAATATTATTATACTTATCTGCTATATTTATTACATTTTGATAATCACTTGTAGTGAATCCATCAGTAACAATATGAACAATTATATTTTTATCTTTATTTGTTTCAAATAATGATAATAAAGATACTAGCATATATTTAGAATAATTATGATCAACTGTATATAAAACGCTTATTTTATTCACATTTATCCCCTCGAACGTTTCTTATAATAACACATTAATATTTACATTACAATTTATAATTTTTTGATTTGTTATATATAAAATTGTATAATTTATTTAGGAGCGATATTTATGGGAAAAATTATAATAGATGAAAGAAGAGCAGTTGGAATTGGAGAAGTATGTGCTGTTAAATTGAAAGACATACATGCTGCTTGTATTTCAGTTGATGAAGTATATAAAAATTTCCATTTCTTCGGTACTGGTGTAAAAGCATCAGAGGGTGAAGAAATTACTTTATTAAAATATCTTGGAAATGGTTTATTTATGGATTTAGTTTCAGAGCAATTAATAACTGGTCTTTTAATTAATTCTGATGACTTTGGTGGTGATATTTATGATACAATGTCTGATGAAAGTAAAAATGAATATGAAAGCATGGCTAGTCATTGGGATTCGTTAGATGATACAACTAGTAAGGAAGCATATGAATATAATTATTCAGTATTTTTAAATAGTCCTTTATGTATAGATATATGTGATGATGTATTATTAAGTGTTGATGCTGATATAGCTAAGAAATTTGCATTACAACCAATTGAAGAGATTAAAAATAAGATTTTAACAGCTAAAACTGTTGGTCAACAATACCTACAACAACAACATGAACAATATAAAGAATTGTTTGATGAATACTTTGAGTTGTATGCAAATGACAAAGAAGGCAGATATATATAATTAATATGTGATTTGTATGAATTATAAAGAAGATAATAAGTATTTAGAAATAGTAGATGATATATTATCTAATGATGAGTTTAAATCTTTAAAGAATTATAAACATCATGGTATAAATAGGTATGATCATTGTATCAATGTATCATATGCGTCATATAAACATGCTATTAAACATAAATATAAAACATATAAAGAAGTAACTAGAGCTGCTATATTACATGATTTCTTTTTAATTAATAATCAAGAAATCAGTATTATTAAAAGGATAAGTGTATTATTTACTCATCCAAGAACTGCTCTTGAAACATCCAGGAAGTATTTTAAATTAACTAAACTAGAAGAGAATATAATACTTACTCATATGTTTCCATTAGGTATTAGAATACCTAAGTATAAAGAGAGTTGGTTAGTATGTTGGATAGATGATGTTTTATCTATTAAAGAAAGAATTTTAAGTATTTTTAAGAAGAACTAATAATAGTTCTTTTTCTTTGGTATTTTAGCGTTAATTATTATATAATATACATAGGAGGGTATTTATGGGATCTAAGAAATTTTTAATTGGTATAGCAATTTTTATACTATTAATTGCTGGATTTGTATTCTATAGAATTGATAGTAAAAAGATTAAAAGTGTTTCTGTAGATAGAATTGAATCAATTGCATCAAAGAACGTATACACATTATTCTATGCAGGAGATAGATCAGAAGAAGTTGAAAAGCTACTTAAATACTATAGAGATGATTATAAAGTAAAAGTATATTATATAAGTAATAGCATTGATGATGTTAAAAATAAATATGATAAAAATATTACTTCCAATCAAATATATATAATGTATGATGAAAATAATAATAAAGAAGTAATTGCTGATAGTAAATTAGAATATGTAGGAGAATATATTAAAAAGGTAATATATAATTACGTTCCTACTCCTGAAAGACATTATAAATTATCAACTGGTGCTCAATATATTTCAATGTATAATTCTAAAGATACTACTATTGCAGTATTTGCTGAAGATGATTGTTCCTATTGTAATATGTTAGAACCAGTTATAAATGATGTAGCTAAAGAAATTAAAGAAGATATTTATTATTATAATAAAGATAGAATGAATGAAGATGAATATACAACAATTATGAGCATGGATGTTAAGATTCCTGATGAATGTGCATCTAAACCAAATACTTCATTTAAGACTGACTTTGCTAAACCAATGACTTTAGTAAGTAAAGGTGGTAAAGTTGTTGGATGTATTAAAGGTTATTTTGATCATGATGTATATCTATCATATTTAAAATCTATATTGGAGGGATAATATGAAAACATACGATAAGGTAAAAGCGTTTAAAGAAAAATACCCAGGTACTATTACTTGGAGAATTAAGAAGCATTGTAATGTTGTTGATAAACACATTAATCCAAACGAAGAACTATTATATGCATTTGCTGGGCAATTAAATGATAATCCACTTAAGATATTTGATACAGGTGTAATAGTAGTTACATCTGAAAGATTAATTGTTGCTCAAAATTATATATGGCCTGGATATAAGTTTGTATCTATAACTCCAGATATGTATAATGATATGACAATTAAATCAGGTATTTTATGGGGAACAATTGGTATTGATACTATTAAAGAAACTGTATGGGTTTCTGATGTTGCTAAGAAATCTATGCCTGAAGTAGAAACTATTGTTACTACATTCATGCAAGAAATGAAGAAGAATTATCCTGATAGAGAAGGTTTATAATATGAAGTTTATAAAGAGTAATTTAAAAATAATACTATTCTTATTGGTAATTATTATTGTAATTACTCTTTTTAATATGTTTATTAATAGAGAAGTAAATTATTCTACTGAATATGATTATGAAGGATATCAC
>CAMODU010000008.1 GCA_946611605.1 uncultured bacterium | reverse complement strand
AACTAAATATAGAGATATAAATAGTAAGATTAAAGATTATGAAGATATAGCAGCATCTATATATAAACAATTAACTAATGATAATGTATTAACATTTGAAAATAATAATAAACCAATTATAGAAGAATAAAAAAAGAATTAAACTTGCATTAATTCTTTTTCTTTTTCATCAATTTTTTCATCTACTTCTTTATTATATTTATCTATTAACTTTTGAACTTCATCTAATAATCTTTTTTCTTCATCTTCAGTTATAGATTCATCTTTTTTAATCTTTTCATTAGCTGATTGTCTAACTTTTCTTAATGCTACTTTAGCATCTTCTCCCATGACATTTGCATCCTTAACATATTTTCTTCTTGTATCTTCTGTTAATTGAGGAACAGTCATGATGATAACTTCTCCATTATTAGTTGGATTAATACCTAAATTAGCTTCATTTATAGCTCTTTCCATATCTTTTAAGCAAGTCTTATCAAATGGTTTAATAAATAGTTCTCTTGCTTCTGGAACAGTTATATTAGCTAATTCTTTAATAGGAGTTAAATTACCATAGTAATCTACTTTTATATTTGCAACCATAGCAGGATTAGCACGTCCTGCTCTTATAGTAATTAATCTCTTATCTAATGTTTCTAATGCTTCAATAAATTCTAATTCTGCTTCTTCTATATAATCCATTTTTTCTTTCTCCTTATATCCTTATTATATCAAATATGTTTTACTTTGCTAGATATTTTATCTCTATTAACTAAATAAGTTTCTACATTAATAATATTCTCTTTACTTAATAAAGAAGGATTATTCTTATATATTTGTAATAATCTATTCATATATACATCTAAAGCATCAGTATATTCTATATCTTCTCCATCTTGTCTTCTACTCATTGTATTAATTAAATATCTTACTTGGAAATAGAATTTTTCTAATTCAGATTCATCAGTTACTTCTGAATCTAATACTCTATCTCTTAAATCAATAAATTCATTTAAATCAAATGATGCATATTTTTTATTTTTCTTAATAACTCTTAACTCTTCATGTTTATCTTTTTCTACTAATGTTGGAGTTATTAAGGTAGTTAATTCTTCTTTATGTCTTACAAATAATCCATTTTTAACTTTATATAATTTATTATTTTTTTGATCTTTACCAGAATACATAGGATATTCAATATTAAACTTATCTACATATTCTTGAACTATATCATCAGTTGTTTCTTTAAAATCTATTTTATATAATGAACTCTTCATTAAATTAAATACTTCTTTTAAACTCTTACTTACAAACGTATTAGTATTAGTTAATACTAAGTCAATAAACTTTTTTTCATTGTCTACAGATATAACATCTATATCATCTTCTTGATCATATATTAAATATACTAATCCATCATATTTAATCTTATCTAAATATATAAAAGATTTATTATATACTTCTAATATTTCTAATATATAATCCATATCACAGTTATCATGCTTAATATAGTATTTTAATAATTCTTCATTTAATACTTCAACAATAGGATATTCATTTGTATATGAATTATTATAATTATCATCATTAGCTAATTTATTTCTTAATGTTTCTAAGTATGGTATATCATCTTCTTCTATTAAAGTACTTTTTATGAAACTGCATAAAGAAGATACATTTTGTATCTTTCCACCTACACTTTCAATTGTAAAGTCTCTAAAGTTTGAAGACATATTACACTACTTCTTTCTTATATTTTTTATTATTAACTGATACCTTTAATGTCATTCCTAATAATATAAATGCATTAAGTAAGAATGAACCACCATAAGATAAGAATGGTAAAGGTATACCTGTCATTGGAGTTAAAGCTAATACTCCAGCTAAATTTACTACTATATGAACTAAGAAATATGAGAATGTACCAAATGCTACAATACTATCTTGTAGATTAGTAGCATTCCTTGCAATTATTAGTATTCTAAATAGTAACAATAAATATGCAAGCAGTACAGCACTAGATCCAACTACTCCTATTTCTTCTACTACAATTGGAAATACAAAGTCTGTATAAGCTTCAGGCAAATACAAGAACTTTTGAGTACTTTGTCCAAATCCTCTACCAAATAATCCACCATTATTAATAGCTATATAAGCATTACATACTTGATATCCTGTTTTAGCTAAACTTCTTGAACAAGGATTAGTAAAAGCTAATCTTGATTCTTGTCTTGATGTTGCTTCTCTATTAATAAAATATGGTTGTAATATATATAAACCTACAATACATCCAATTACACCTAAAATAGCAAGTATTCTAAGTATTGATAATGTTTTATTTCTAGTTGGTAAAGTAAAATATATTAGCATAGTTATTAATGCAATTACACCAGCAGTACCAACATCTGGTTCTAATGCAATGAATATACATAAGAATGCAACTATTCCAACAGGAATAAGTGATTTCCAAAACTTATCATATCTTGTAAAGTTATAATACCATCCAGCTAAAAATGCTATAATAACAGGCTTAGCAAATTCTGATGGTTGGAAGGTAGTAGATCCAAGAGTATACCATGATTGAGAATCATTAACAGAACCCATAGCTCTTAACATTATAAATACAAATATTAAACCAATTATACCTGCTATAGATAAACCAAAGTATTTCTTCTCAGGGAATACTGTAGCAATACCAAACATAGCAATTATTCCTATAATTGTAAAGAATAATTGTTTCTTAAAAAAGTAAGTAGATTCATAATGATAAAACAATACTGCAGTAATATTAGACGATGAAAAAACTACAACAAGTCCAAATGCTGCAAATATAATAATCATAAGTAATAACATCTTATCCATATTCTTGATATTATACTTAATATCTTTCATTGTACTTCTTAATTTACTTGTCTTTTTCATTACTATCTTCCTATAATAATTATACCATTAAAAAAGCATATCACTTTGATATGCTCTTCTAAAAACGTTAATTAAACGTAAATAAAATATAAATATTTACATTTGATGATTAGTAATAAATTTATTACATAATCTATCAATTAAATTGTTTAATAAACTTACTATTGTTATAGCTATAAACGGTGCAAGAATAGGATTAATAAAATAGAATCCAAATGTTAATGCACTTACTAATATACCAAATATAATCTCTCCTGATAAAGTATATGATGATGTAACATAGTCTGTTGCAACATATACTAATATAAACATATAATTATTATTCAATAATAATGTAGCTATTGGAATATTACTCATTACTGAATATATTGAGAATAATATTATTAAAGTAATAATAGATGAATAACTTATATTACTTTTATTATTATTAGTAATATTAATACCTATTAAACTTATTATTAATAATATTATATGTGTTGTAGCAATACCACCATGTCCTCTTCCAATCATGTAATCCATGAAATCAAGTGAGAATATTCTAGATGTATCATATAGATTTAAGAAAGAATAACCACCTAATGTATACATATGTATTAAATATATAATAATATACGATACAGCCATAATATTAATTCTATTCTTAAATAACTTAGATATAAATAACATAACAAATACTACACCTAAGAATACATATATATTAGTATTAATACTAACTAAACATCCAAGTAATATACCATATTCAATATGAAATGATGAAAATAATAAATTAATTAGTTTATCTTTTCTTCTTTTTATTACTTTTTCAAATAATAAATTTATTGATGCACCTATAAAGGCACCAGATAGTATAAATATAATTGGTTTAAATAAACCTATTATATTTGTATAACCATTCATATATAGATATACACCATTTTTATATACACCAAATACTATTAATGGTAATAATAATACTATTCTTGTTAATGAAATATTCTTAATAGACTTTTTACTTCTTACATATACATTATTCTTCATGATTACCTCCTACATAAGGTTTGAAATTAATCTTTGAAGGACATATATAAGTACATAGTCCACATTCTATACACTTAGATGTATCTGCATTTTTATGTTCCTTAATATATTTAGGATTTAAATGCATAGGACATTTAAGATTACATAAACCACAGTTAATACATGGTACTTCTTCTTGATCATCTATAGGATTTAAGAATATAGATCTTACATCTGTAGTAATAATTGTATTTAAGTTTTCTAATGTCATACCTGATATTAAACCATTAATAATAACATAATATTTATCATTATTAACCTTACATGCATTCTTTATTAAATCTGCCATAGATGTACCTATTTTAACATTAACAACCATACTATTGTCTATTGATTTACCAGATATAGTAACTAGTTTTTCTAGTATAGGTTTCTTTCTTTTAAGTACAGTATAAATGTTATATACATCTTCAACATTTAATACTATTACTCCTTCATCTATTTGTCTTTTGCTTAATAGATTTCTAAGTAATATAGTTTTATATCCAATTGGATATATATCAGGCATTAATTTTAATCTAATATTAGGATATGTACCTATATGAGAAGATAAATTAAGTACATTATTAGTATCGTTATTATTGATAGCAAATATAGTTTCTTTTATATCTAAAACATTTATTAAAGCATCAACTGTTTCTAATATCTTATCAGATGATGAATTAATTAAAAATGATCTAGTTTTCTCATAAGGATCTTTATCTATACCATTTATTATTAATCTTTTAGCTTTAGTATCTAACTTTACTTTGGATGCTTGATAATCATTTATTAGTTTTATCATTTCATCTTTATCATAGTCAGATATATATCTTATAACTCCATGAGGTTTCTTAATTTCTTCTTTATAATCATTTTCAATAACTAAGAAATCCTTTTTCTTATTATTAAGTAATAAACTATCTGATTTACCAACTATAGTACCAGATATAGGAGAATATATATTAATACCATCCTTAGACATTAATACATCTTCTTTTAATACATGATCTTTTTCTTTAACACTTATCTTATATCCATCTAAAATAGGAATATAAATAAACTCAGGATTAAGAAAATCATGAATAGTAGCATCTTTAATGTTGTTTTTTATATTCTTCATGATTACTCACCTTCTTAATTATTAATTATATCATGATACAAATTAGCATTAAATGATTTATCTCTAATCATTTTTATTTCTTCTTTATAAGGAGCATATGTCTTATCTACATAAGGAGTTTCTAATATCTTAGGTATATTATCTAATCTAGGATTATAAATAACTCCTAATAAAGTATCAAATCCAATTGTACCTAAACCAATATTCTCATGTCTATCTTTATGAGAACCTAATTCATTCTTAGAATCATTTATATGTACACAATGAATCTTATCTATACCTATTTTATTATCAAATTCATCTAAATAAGAATCAAATGATTTAAGATCTATACCCGAATCATTTAAATGACACGTATCTAAACATACACCTATCTTATCTTTATATTCTATATTATCAATAATATATTTTAATTCATCTATTGTTTTACCCAATTCAGTACCTTTTCCAGCCATTGTTTCAAGTAGTATCATAGTTGTATCTTCTTTTAATAATATATTATTTAAACCCTTAATAATATTGTTTAAAGCTACTTTATCATCTAATCCTACTGCAGAACCAGGATGTAATACCATATATTTAATACCTAATAATTCACATCTATCTATTTCTTGTCTTAAAAAGTTTTGAGCAAATTCATATTTATCTTGTTCTTTATTATTTGCAAGATTAACTATATATGGAGCATGTACTATTACATTTTCAAGTAATAAATCATTTTCCTTCATTTTATTAAGTGCTTCAATAGTAAGCATATCATTAATCTTATCTCTTAATGTATTTTGAGGAGCACCTGTGTAAAACATAAAAGCATTAGAACCATAAGATAATGCTTCATTTAATGATCCTAGTAATTGAGTATCTTTTTTATAAGATACATGAGAACCTATATATAGCATATATATCACCATAAATATTATAGCATAAAAAAACACGTATTAAACGTGTTTTATTTATATTTATTAACCAGTTATTACATATCCTTGTGGACTTAAACATTGAGCAGTTCCACTTTGTACAGCTGGGTCTACAGATATACAAGCATAATATTCATTAGCTGCTGCAGAAGACCAAGCACCAGAAGAATATGGTTGAATATTTGAATTATCTTTATCAGGCATCTTATATGTAGTTACATCATAGTTAGTTATCATATAGTTATTATCATGTAAGAATACAAAGTATTTAACATTATCAACATTATATGCATTAACTACTACATAACCTTTATTATCTCCTGTTGAAGTTAAACCTAAGTTGTTTTCAATGTTATAAACATATAAACCAGCTCCAGGAATTACTCCAAAGTTAGCATCTGATATATATTGTTGTTGTACTGCTGTAACATATTTATCTACTGCCATTGAGAATGTTTTCTTTCTAGCATTATTCATGATCTCTAATACTGCTGGTATTGCAATAATCATGATAATTGCTAATACTACGATAACTGCTAATAATTCAACTAATGTAAAACCGTTTCTTTTCTTCATTGTTATACCTCTTTCTATTATACCTTAATTATATTACATATATTTTTTTGTAGTCAACAGATTTGACGTTATTTTAATAACCAAGGAAATGTATTATACATTACCTTGATTATTGTTATTATTATTTATTTGAGTTGGTTGAACATATCCACCTTGATTAACGTTTTGTTGGTTATTTTGTTCATTCTTTTTATTAAGTAGATTTTCAGCAAGTTTTTGTTTTCTCATGATAAACATTAATGCTGCAAGTACTACTGCTAGACCAACTGCAATAGTTCTTAGAACTACTGTTGATGTTTTAGTTTTCTTCTTAATATGAACTGTTATTTCATACATATTAGTATAATATCCGTTTCCAGATCTAACTACTATTCTAACCTTAGAACCATCTGTTAAGTTACTATTTCCATCAATTGTATATGTTGCTTCAGTACTTTGAGTAATTGGACTCATTGTTAATTCAGTAACACCTTCATCTATTTCAATATCATAATTGAATACATCAGGATTAAATACATCAGCTAATTGATATCTAGAAATTGTAATATTAGCTAACTTAGCATTAGATGATGCTAATGATGGATCTGGAAGACCACTTGAAGGATCATATACAGGTTGAGTTGTTCCAGGATCACCAGCTGATTGGTTAGGATCTCCTAATCTCATTACATATAAATGATAATCAATTGATTTACCAGTTGTATCATTAAACACATGAACTGTAATTGTATTTCTACCTACATTAATATTATCAGCACCTAATAATTGAACTTGTGAATCAGCATGTTTAGTTTGATAACTAATTGATAATGCTTCAGTATTATATGGTACTGTTAAATCATAAGATAATTGAGTTGGAGTATAGTTGATATTATATCCAGATACACTTAAACTTTGTAATAATATACTATCATCAATATCTTCAATTCTTGTTGTTTGAGCTTCTGTTGTAACTCTTTCTGTAGTAGTTGCTACAGTAACTTGAACTTGAGTTGTTGTTGTTTCAGTTGTTCCTATTTGAGTTGTCTTATTTGGATCAACTCCAGGATCAGATATTTGACTACCTACTCCTGAACAAGTTAATTCAGTAATTGGAAGTTTAGACAATTCTGTTTTATGAATATTTGCATATTCATCCATCTTATCATAGAAAGTTTTCTTAAATGATTCATCAGTTTCAGCATCTTTCATCATTACGCCTTCAACTGCTCTATTCTTATCTTTCATTGTAAGAATAACTTCAAATTCATAGTTATCACATCCAGCACCAGTATTAGGATTACATGTTTGAGCAGTTCCATCAACGCATTCTACTCCTCCACCAGCTGGATATTTTTGTAATTTTCCACTGTCATCTGGATATTGGTATTTATAACATAATTTGTAACCTGCAGGTTTAGATAATTTAATAGTAGTAGATGTATTAGGTCTACCCTTATCATCTTCTCCTGCATCCCATGTAGCAGATTGATATGTTGAATCATCTTCTTGTACATCAGGATTACAATTACCACCATATTTAGTACAATACTTAATTGAGAATACTCCATTAGGATTACTAATTGTTTGATTAAATACTACATTACCTGAGTTAACTGGTTTTCTTCTAACCATTACCCATCCAACATAGTCTCCACCGTTAGATATATCTAAATCACTAGGTAATTTAAATACTGAACAATCTAATGAACCTTTTGTAGATACATCATTAACGTATTTGTTCATTGCTTTTTGATATACACTATTAGCATATAAATAGAATGATTGTTTTCTTGCGTTTTCCATAGCTTCTAGAATGGCTGGAATAGCTATAATCATTATTAATGCTAATACCACAATAACAGCAAGTAATTCAACCAATGTAAAACCTTTATTCTTCTTCATATTATACCTTCCTATTCTATATATAATTATATTATTTAGTATATTATTTTTCAATAAGAATGAATATAAAAAAGACAAGGTTTACTTTTCCTTGTCCTTTGTTACTAAATCCTTTATTTTTCTAAAATGATGATTGATACCTGACTTAGTTATTTCATAGTCTGTTTCCATAGAAATTATATCTGATAATTCTTGTAAAGTAGTCTCAGGATACTTAAGTCTATAGTCTGCTACTAGTTTTATTTTATCATCTAGAAGCATCATCATATCATGTTCAATTAAATAATTGATATTATCTATTTGTTCACGACATGTCTTCATACTCTTTTCAACATTAGCTTGTTCACAGTTATTTAATCTATTAACCATATTTTTATGGTCTCTATAGATTCTTATATCTTCATAATAGAATAAAGAATTAACAGCACCTAATAGTTTAATAAAATCAGATATTTCTTCTGCTGATTTAATATATACCATATATTCTTTTTCTCTTTTAATAATTTTAGAAGATAAATCAAATGAATGTAATACTTTATTAATTATATTAGCAATGTCTTCATCTTTAGCAAATATCTCTAAGTGATATTTAGACTTAGAAGGATCATTTATAGAACCATTTGCTAAGAAACATCCTTTTAAGAAAGATGCTCTTTCTTCATCAGAATAATCTAATATATGATTTTTCATATCATTTATATCTTTAAGAATGAAATCAACTTTTTCTTTAATTTCTAGTATATATATAGTTTTAATATTAAATCTTTTATATGTTCTAATAGTTAAATTAATATTGATGTTATATATTCTTTTAAGTAAACTAAATAATCTTCTAGCTACTGAATTATTTTCAATATATAAACATAGTTTATTATCTATAATATTACTAGTTAATAAAAGATATCCATTTACTTCAGCAATGGATTCTAACTTATTTGTTTCAATTTTAGTTACTTCATCTTTTATCTCTTTAGTAAATGATGCCATATAAATCACCAACAACAATATAATATATTTATTTAATAAAAAAAGCAATGTTATTGCTTCTTTTCTTCTATATAATTAATACATTCATTTATAGTATTATTAAAATCATTAAAGTCTACATCAAACCATTTAACATCCATTTGATTATTAAACCATGTGTATTGTCTTTTAGCATATTTTCTACTTCTTTGTTTTATTAGTTCTAATGCTTCATCTAATGTAATATTACCATCAAAGTAATCATATAATTCTTTATATCCAATTCCTGTCATGATAGCCTTTGATCTTATATTTCTATCATATAATGATTTAACTTCGTCTATTAAACCATCACTCACCATGATATCTACTCTTTTATTTATCCTTTCATATAAAGTATCACGATCAGTTGTTAATCCTATAAATATAGCAGGATATAATAATTCATCTTTATTCGTAGGAGTTCCTTTTCTATTTAATTCTCTTATTAATCTTTTACGATTATTAATATGTGTTTCAGAATTAGGGTCTATTTCATGAACACGTTCATATAATTCTTCATTAGTTAAATCATCATATGTATTATTTTCTTCTTCTATATTAAATTCATAGTTATATAAAGCTGCTTTAATATATAAACCTGTTCCACCTACTATAACTATATTCTTGTCTTTAAACTCTTCTAATTTATTTCTTAAATCTTTTTGATAATCATATACAGTATACATTTCATCAGGTTCTTTAATATCAAATAAATAATGAGGTACACCTTGTTTTTCTTCTTCAGTAACTTTAGCAGTTCCAATGTTTAATTCTTTATATACTTGCATAGAATCAGCGTTTAATATAACAGCATCATATTTCTTAGCTAATTCTACAGACATCTTTGTTTTGCCTACACCAGTAGGTCCACATACAACTATGATCATAATAATCACTTCCATGCTTAATATAACATTAAATAATAAAAAAAGATAGGATAACCTATCTTAAAAAGAATCAATATTAATTCTTACTCTATAAATTCCTTGATTATAAGCAACTGCTTGTACAAGTGTTCTGATAGCTGATGCCATCTTTCCACCTCTTCCAATTACAGTTCCCATATCACTTTCTTCTACCATTATTTCTAATTGAATAACTTCATCATCACCTAAGAATTCTTGGACTTTAACCATTTCAGGGTCTTCTACAAGTGATTTAACTAAGTTTTCAGTAAATCTTACTAAATCTTCGTGCATCTTAATTATGCTTCTTTCTTAGTAGTTTTCTTTGTAGTTTTTTTAGTAGAAGTTTTTTCCTCTTTTTCTTCTTTAGTAGCTTTATTAGAAGCTTTCTTTACTTTTGAATTTTTATAAGTTGCCCATACACCTGACTTAGATAATAAATTCTTAACTGTATCAGTTGGTTGAGCACCATTGTCTAACCAATATGTAACTCTATCTTCTTTAACAGTAATATTATCAGTAGCCTTAATTGGATCATAAGTACCAACTGTTTCAATAAATCTTCCATCTCTTGGAGATCTTGAATCAGCAACTATAATTCTATAGAATGGTTTTTGTTTAGCACCCATTCTTTTTAATCTTAATTTAACTGCCATTTTGTTTCCTCCTTCAAATAACAATATATATAATAATATATAAATAAAAATAAGTCAACATATTTTAGTTGACTTACTTATATTACTTGCTTAAAGCACTAACTAATTCAGCTTTTTTCATAGACTTAGCACCTTCAATACCTTGTGCTTCAGCCATTTCTTTTAATTCAGCTACTGTTAATTTAGAAATATCAGTTGCTTCAGCTTCTGGAGCAGCCTTTTCTACTTCTTTATTAACTTTTTCTACTTCTTTCTTAGCTACTTTTCCAGCTAATGCATCTTTAGCGATTGTTACATATGATGCAAATAATTTTGGATTATCGATAGCTACTTCAGATAACATCTTTCTGTTGATTTCAACACCAGCTTTAGCTAAACCATTGATGAATCTTGAATAAGATATATCATTTAATCTACAAGCAGCATTAATTCTTGTAATCCATAACTTTCTGAAGTTTCTCTTGTTATTCTTTCTATCTCTATAAGCATATTCTAATGAATGGAATGTTTGCTCTTGAGCTGTCTTGAATAATCTATGTTTAGAACCAAAGTATCCTTTAGCTTGCTTTAATACTTTTCTACGTCTATTCTTTGCTACGTTTCCGCCTTTAACTCTTGCCATATTACATTTCCCTCCTTATTAGATTGCTTTCTTTAATCTTTTAGCTATTCCTTTAGCTAATTTACCTTTCATTCTTCTTTGTCTAACTTCTTTAGCTGAATCTTTTGAAGTTTGATGATTTCCACCACTTAATTTATAAGTGATTAAACCACTTTTATGTTCTTTTAATACTTTCTTAGTAGCTTTATGTGTTTTCATTTTATTCTTAGCCATATATATTACTTCCTTTCCTCTTTCTTAGGTGCTAACATCATAGTCATTGTTCTACCTTCTAAATTAGGTTTAGATTCTATATCAGATACATCTTTTAAAGCATCTGCAAATCTTAACATAACTTCTTCTCCTACTTCAGTATGAGCCATTTGTCTACCTTTAAATCTAATAGTTACTTTGATCTTATGACCATCTAGTAAGTATTTCTCAGAATTCTTTCTTCTAGTCTCAAAATCATGGATATCAATAGTTGCACTTAATTGATATTCTTTAGTTTCCTTATTAGATTCTCTTTGCTTCTTTAAAGCATCCTTTTGCTTCTTATTCTTCTCATACTTAAACTTATTGTAGTCCATTATTTTACCAACAGGCATATCTGCTCCTGGATTCATTAATACTAAATCTAGACCAGCAAAGTTAGCTATTGTCATTGCATCAGCTATCTTCTTAGTACCCATTTGTTCTCCATTTGGACCTATTACCATTAATTCAGGAACTTGAATTCTTTCATTAATAGGTAAATCATCATTTTTCTTATTTGGTTGTCTATCAAACTTTCCTATGTTAATACACCCTTTCTTAAATTAAAAAGTGAATACATACGTATCCACTTAAAAACCTAATTATATTGATATAATTTCTTGGCTTTTATACCTAGCAATTTCCTCGCTCAGGTGGATGTGGATACATCGCTTTCCTTCTTAAAACAATTAAAATTATATCATATTAGTATAATATGTCAAGTATTATTCTTCTTCTATATTAATTTTAATTAAGCCTTTTTCTATTTCTTCTAAAGTTCTACCGATTCCTCTTTTAGAAACATATTCATTTTCTTTCATTTGTAAATGTCCTGTTTCATTCATTTGCTTAGATCTCTCAGCAGCAACTTGTATTAATACATATTTTGATCCAACTATTTGTAAGATTTTATCTATTGATGGATATATCATATATAATCACTCCTTTATATTACATTTTAAGTATATTATATAATTGTAAATAAAATAACAATTTACACTAAAAATATACGTTTATTTGACAAAAAAGTTTTGTAAATAAAATAACTAGTACTTTACTAGTTATTTAATGTTTCTAATTTAGTGAAATCTATATAATATTTCTTATAGTTATTAGCTACATATACAGGTATTGTTTTAACCTTATATACATCTACTACATCCTTTATATTAAACCATACAGAATTATATTTAAACTTATATGTTTTCTTACCTTCTGTATAACTTAATACTACTTTATAAGGACATCTAGTAATAGTTCTATTTATTGTAATACTTTCTATCTTAGCATTTATCTTTTTACCTGTCTTGATTAATTTAATATCATTTAAGATATGTTTAAGTACAAAACAAGATATTATTATAAATACTATTATAAATAATATACCTAATCCAAAGAATGTTGCTACATATATTATTTGAGTCTTAATAAATGATTGAGTAGGATTATCTTTATGATAATAAACTACTACTTCATCACCTTTATTCATAGATGTATCAATTATATTTAATTCTTTATTAACAGTAGTTCCATCTTCTGCAGTATATTTGATTAATGTTGTTCTTGTTTTATAATTAGTATCTTCAACAGTACCAATTACTCTTACGCGATTATTATAAGTATCATATTCTCTTATAGCATCTATTGCAGAAAATCCAATAAGAATTATTCCAAATACTAAGAATAATATACCTAATAGAATTCTATTTCTATATCTCTTCATATCGATCCCTCATGAATATTATATCATATTATGCATTTCTAAAATATGGCCATTTAACAAATCCAAATAATTTAGCAACAATTGATGTACCTGGCATATCTACTATATTATTCATTTTAAGTACATTATCATCATATATTAACTTTAATGCTTCTAATCTGCTTAAAGAATCATCAAATGCTTTAGTCCATTCAGGAGCATTAAAACCTCTATCTTTTAAAGATAAATTAACTGATGATATAGCATAATTAAACTTATAATAATACTCTGCTAATTCAGTTATACCAACTTTAATATTAAATTGAGCTACATAAGTATTTAATTCACTTATCTTAGCTGCATCTATATATGGAGTAATAATAGGTATAAATTGTCTTACTAACTCTACTCTATAAGATAATTCTTTATTAATATCAGCATAATTAGATTCTAATACATTTCTTAACTTAACTAAGTTATTATATGATTTACATACAATAATAATAAGTGAATCTATAAATGCTACTATAAACACTAATAACAATAATTTATGCATATTATCACCTATATTAATTGTATTATTAAATAATAAAAAAAGAAATAGTATAACTATTTCTTTACAGGGTCATATCCACCTTTAGAAAAAGGATTACATCTTAATATTCTCCATATTCCTAAACATATACCTTTAAATAATCCATGAAACTCAATAGCTTCAATCATGTATTCAGAACAAGTAGGATAATACTTGCATGCCGAATGAGTTGGTAATGGAGCTCTTTGATATGCTCTAATTAGCTTTATTATTAACTTCTTCATTAAATATCCTACTAGTTACTTCTTTACCTTCTTTATCATGTAATAATACTCTTATATTAAGTAAAATATCATGAATACTTCTTTCATCTCTTCTAATAAATATAAATAACATAAATAATGTATTATATACGTATTGTACATCATATATTCTCTTATAGAAGGTATTATACCATTCTAAACCAAATGATCCTTCATTAGTTCCAGTTGATATTAAAGTAATTATAATATTACTTATAGTAAATACTACTCCACTTATTAATAATGCTTTAATTAGATATTTCCATAAAGGAATACTCTTCTTTGCATCAGTGTTATCAACAGTCTTAAGTCTAAATATCATCTTACCTATAGTTTTACCCTTCTTAAACCATTCAAATACACCAAAGTATAAGATAGATATAACTACACCTATTATATTTATAACTATTTCAGTCTTATTAACTTTATAATTATATGAATATACATATTCTTTATAATCTTCAAATAAATTAGATTTAAATCTATTTATATCTTCATCACTTAACTCTGAATTAATAGGTATATCATATATAGATTGTTCAAAGTAATCATATTGATCTTTTATTTCTATTGCTTCAGATAAATCAATATACTTATCATATAACATCTTATCTAATTTACCTGATAATTCATTATATTGACGTGATATTTCATTTATTGCTTTTGAGTTCATTGCCATTTCATCTTTATGATGATTTATTAAAGAAATATTACTTACAGCAAATAATACTATATTTATTAAGAATAAATCGAATATAAATGCTAAGATTCTAAATATAAGTCTTTTCATTTAACCCACCTCAATAAATATTATAACATATAAAAAGAGGAAATTAATCCTCTAATTTATCTGCCCAAGTATTAAGTAAGTTTGATAAATTCTTCTTAAGTTTCTTAGTTTCTGATTCAATAACTGGATCAGCTTTTTCTTTTGCAGCAGCTAATAATTCATTAGCTTTTTCACTTAATTCAGTAGCTTTTCTTTTAACTAATGCTTTAGCTTTTTCAGTATCCATGTCTTTTAATTCTTCTTTTAACTTTTCATATTGATTAACTAAGTTATCTTTAACTTCATTTAAATCAATATTTTTAATCTTATCAGCTACATCTTTAGCTTTTTCTTTAACAATTCTTCTATTTTCTTCACCAGTATTTGGAGAGAATAACATACCTAATCCTACACCAATACCTACTCCTAATACGAAATCAAAAAATCCATGTCTTGCCATATTACTTATCTCCTTTTTCTTTCTTGTTTTTTTTAGTAAATACTTTTGATAATAGATTCTCAAATCCACCTATAATCATACCCATTAATGAAGCTATCTTACCATCTATAGCACTAATAGTATTAAAGAAACCATTTAATATATTTAGTTTTCTTTCTACGTTATCACATATTTTATCAGCTTTATCAACAACTATAATACATTTAATAACTAATACTATTAAAGCAACTAATAAGATACATAATAGGATATTAATTATAATTGGTAATGTTTCTACAAATGTCATCTAAATCCTCCTAATCTTCATCTTTATACATTGAATCAATTAAATTATAAAGATCAGTTTCAATTGTATCATCTAATGCTTCATTTTCTTCAATATTCTTAGGTTTATCAACTGGAACATTTGCTTCTTCTTCATCAACATCTTTAATTAATTCATTTATATCAACAGTTGGTTCTTTTTCCTCATTCATCGAATCTAACATTTCATCATATGGAGAACCTTCAATTACTTTATCATCATCTTCATCAATTTCTTCTGGTTCTTTAAATTCTACAGTTGGTTCTTCTACTTCTTCAACTACTTCTGGTTTACTTTCTTCAATAACTGGTTCTTCATCAATTATTTCTTCTTTAACAGTTGGTTCCTCAACTACCGGTTCAACCTCTTTAGTATCAAATGCATCTTCTATATCTTTTGAAGTTGTTTCTTCATTAATAATTGTATTAATGATTTCATCTTCTATTTTCTTAGCTTCTTTAATAGCTTCAGCTTCTTTCTTTAGTTCTTCATGCATTTCTTTAGTAGAATCATTTGTTGTAATTATTACAGTAGTTTCCTTATGATACTTAGGTACTGGTATACCTTGATCATTGAATGAAACAGGACCAAATTGTCTTTCACTTAATAATGATTTATTACCTGAATTAACCATTGTTATCTTTTGTCTTGTTTCTTCATATGCATCAGGATCATAATTTTTATCTAATACACCAAATACTGGAGAAATTACTGGTGGCACTCTATAAGGACCATTTTCTTTTCTTGGAGGTGTATTAACTACTTCTCTTCTTGGTTCATATGTTTCTTTTTGTAGTCTTCTTGTTTCGTTATATTCATTAATAAAATCTTCTTTAGATCTAGATAATTGTTGTTCTTGAACTCTTTCTATTTCTTGAGTTCTATTAATATCATCTTCTTCTAATCTACTATTTATTTCTTCTATTTCTTGTTCTTCAGTATCTTCAAAGTCTTCATCTTTAACTGGGAAGATTAATGAAGATGGTTTTTCTTCAGGTACTTTAACTTCTGTTATAGTATCTTCTTCATTATGAATAATAACTCCACCTGATGCTTGAGCTGCACTTTCTTCATCATCTTGTTTTTTATCATTTCTTACAGGTAAGTCTTCTATTTCTTCTTCATCAAAGAGAATCTTCTTTACTTTATCAAATAGACCCATGAGTATTCCTCCTAATTAATGTAATCATTATCGATGTCATCTTCATCAACATATTCATCTTCTATTTCTTGTATATCACCTTTATTAGTTGCATTCTTGAACACATCAACAACTCTTTCATTAGCTGATAATATTCCTTCATCCAACATAGCTCTTATAGTTTCATCATTATATTTAATTGAATTAACAATTATTAAAGAATTAGTTACAGCTTCTTTAATATCTTTTTCATCTACAACTACTTCTATCTTGGCATATTTATATTGAATATTTATTAAATATCCATCAGATAATTTAGTTATATTTATTAATCCATCTTTATCTTTAATATTTTTAGAATAATAAATAGATTTATCTACATCATATTTAAATTCCACTTTATTATAATAACTTACTAAATCTACATATAAATAGTAATTGTATTTATCACTTTTAATAATAACATTTAAATCATCTACTAGTTTAGTAGTTAAAGTTCTAGGAATATAGTATTTATATCCACGATTAAAGTTATTATATAGTTCTCTTTTACTAGTTACTACATATTTAGTAATATCCTCTAATGAATCTTTCTGCATGTTAACACATCCAGTTAATACAAATAGAGATAGGAATAAAACAAATAATTTTAATACTTTATTCTTCATTTGGTATTCCACCTTTATAACATATATATTATATCATTAATACGAACCAAATTAAATAAAATAACATACTATTCCTATTATTTACATTATATCATTAATAAAAAAAGAATTAATTACTTATCTTTAAACTTTACAGCGTCTAAATAATTAATTCTTTCACCTTTTTTCATGAATTTTTGTTCATATTCAGTTAATACGTTATCTATATCTTCATTAGCTAAATCTAATGATACTTTATTAAATATATATCCATGTTTAACTAATTCTTCAATACTATATGCAAATAAACCTATGTTATCTGTTTTTTGAATTATATGAGCATCCTTAATAAAAATATTATCATAGATTTTTAAGAATTCCTCACTTGTTAATCTTCTTTTAGCATGTCTTTTCTTAGGCCATGGATCTGAGAAGTTTAAATATAATACTTCTATTTCATGATCTACTATATCATTTAATTTCTTAGCATCTACATTCATTAATTTAACATTAGTTAATTCTTCTTGATTTAGTTTCTTAACAGCTCTTACAATTACTGAATCTTGTACTTCAATACCTATAAAATTGATATTAGGATATTTCTTAGCCATACCAATTATAAAGTCTCCCTTACCTACACCTATTTCTAAATGTATTGGGTTATTATTACCAAATAATTCATGTAATTTACCTTTATATTTATCTGATACTTCAATTATATATGAAGATTCATTAATAATTTCATCTTGATTCTTAATTCTTCTAGGTCTCATATTATTTTGCCTTTCTAAGATGTAATTTAATTAATATCTTTTCTACTTCATCTTCACCTAATAAATCAGTTAATAAACCTAGTTTAAATGATAATCCTAAATAAATAGGAGCTGATATTAATACATATAATATTATCTTTAATATAGCATTTCCAAATGATGTAACATCTACTGGTAATACTATATTTAATATTACTAATGGTACTATCATGATTAATCCACATAATAATGTTTTAGTAAACCATTTAAATAGTTTTCCATAATGGATATCTTTATCTAATTTCTTTAATCCTACTAATCCAATTATTACAGATATACTAAATCCAAATATTGATGATATGATTGATCCTAAGAAACCTTCTAATCCTATATAATGTAATAAAAGCATCCAAGGTACATCAAATAAAGCATTTAGTAAGAAACCTGATATGGCTACTAAATAAACTAGTTTATATTTACCTAATGATTGTAAGATTATACTTATAATCATATATATATTTGCACATAAAGCAGATATAACTGCAAGTCCTAGAATCATACCACCATATGGATTAGTATTATAGAATACTCTCCATACACTTTGAGATATTGTTGCTATCCCAAAGGCAATTGGTAATGATAAATAGAATACTAATGCTATAGATCTATTAATCTTATCATTTACTTCAGTTTTATCTTTCTTTGTAAATGCTGATACTATAGTAGGTATTAAAGGAACTGTCATGCCCATAGCTAAAGCATTTATAGTCATACATATTTTAGGAGACCATGTAGCAATAGCTGATGCTATAAACTCAACATTCTCAGTTGAATATCCCATTTTAGATACTGTTCTTAATACTAATATTTGATCAGTAAAATTATATATATCAGTAATAATAGAAATAATAATAAATGGAATAGCATATTTAGCTATTTTTTTAGCAATCATTTTATTAGTAATCTTTTCTTCTTCTTTTTGCATCTTTATGTTAGGATCCATAAGTGAAGCTTGTTTAAACTTCTTCCTAATATATAAATAAGCCATCAAAGCACTTACACCAGCAGATGCTGTTGCAACACCTACAGCAAGTGTTAAAGACCCATTAAAGACGTTTATAACTAGATATGATCCACATATAATAATTAATACCCTAAATACTTGTTCAATTATTTGAGCCATACTAGAAGGACCAACTATATTATGTCCTTGTAAATATCCTTTAGTAATAGATAAGAAAGGAACTATTAATACTGCAGGAGCTACACATCTAATAACAAATGCAACATCTTGATATGTATTACCATCTTTCAAATCACCTATGATAAACATTCCAATTTCTTCGGCAAATACAAATAATATTAAGAATGTTACTATTGATATTGCAGTAATTATCTTTTGAGCTATTTTAAAAGTTCTATTCTTGGTATTATGATAACCTTTAGTATCATATTCAGATATTATTTTACTAATTGCATTAGGTAAGCCAGCAGATGATATATTTAAGAATAATAAATATATAATATATGCATATGAATATAATGCTCCACCTTTAGAACCTACAATTCCATAGAAAGGTATTACATATAACATACCTAATATTTTAACTAATACAATAGATATAGTTGCTATCATAGTTCCTTCAACAAAACTATTTTTCTTCATAACAATCCCTCATTTTGATAATTAAATTATATCATATATTAAGACAATAAAAAAAGGCATTAAAGCCTTTTTACGTTTTATATTCTAGTATGCTGAGTTAGCATCAGAAGTTACTTTACAATTCCATGGAGCTAATAAACATGTTTGGCAAATACCAAAGTCTCCTACCATGTTATTGTATGCATTAACTAATCCAAATAACCATACAATAATTGATGGAATAAAGAAGATAACTAAACCAGCTACAACTCTAATTCCTAATGTAGTTACTGATTTCTTAATAACCTTTTCATCAGCACCAACAACTGCTTTACCAAAATCTAATACACCAAATACGATGATTAAGATTGGCATAGCTATTTTTATTAATGTAATAACCCATCCTACAAAATTTAAAATATCAGCAGTTTGAGTACAAAATCCTCCAATAAAATTTGAATCCATAAGTTTCTCTCCTTTTCATTTATACCTTAATTATAATGAATATATATGTTAGTTGTCAACGATTTTACTGATTATTTACGCAATCATAGCCTAATTGTGTTAGGAATTGATTTATTTCCTCTAAATCATTATTTCTATCATTTAATGGAGGTATATTAGCAAATACCTTTGATTTAGTTTCATATTCAAAATCTGCTATTTCTTGCTCATTAACAAAACTCTTATTTAATACTATATAATCATCTTTATGATCTAAAAACGCATTTTTATTCTTCTTTAATAATTTGGTAAGCATGATATATGATGGTTCAACAAGGTATAAAATTGTATCACATATTTTATTAGCCTCGAAGAAATCATTTACATCTATTACTATACAATCTACATTTTCATATAATTTTAATTTGCTTTCTAATTCTATCTTAGACATTATTGATATAAAGTGTTCATCATCATGATAGAAGATTAAATCTTGTCTAAACATTTCAAAACCAACAGCTTTATATCCATGGTTATTTAATTGTCTAACCATCATATTAGTTAAACTTGAAGCACCTGCATGATTAGTTAAATTAGATAATCCAATTATCATTCTCTTATTATCTCGTTTAATCTCATACTGTTCTCTTTCGCGTTGTTGTCTAAGTAATTCCTCGTCCTCTGCTTGTTCAGATAACATTAAGTATTTAACATCTTCTAACTTAGATGGATGTTCATATAAATATGTTATACCTTCATAATTACGAGTGAAATTATATATTCCATTTTTAACTAATGTAGATAAATATAGTTTTGAATTAACAGTAGGATTACTATTAAGTAATAATATTATTCTAGATGGGTCTATTGCTTTAGATAAATCTACTATAGTATTTACATCTTCATATCCTTTAATAGATGTTATATCTAATATAATCTTATTAAAATATAAATTAACAAATTTACTTAATAATTCTCTTAATTCAAATTCACCATCAACACGCTTAATTACGTCTATTTCTAGTCTATCAATTATACTTTTATTTTCATTAGCTGTTACTATATTCATATATTATCACCTTTTAAATAAATCATCTGTAGCATAATACAGTGTTTGAGTTGTTCCTTGTGTATGGAATCTAGATAATAATCTTATATTACCAATTTGCAAAGAAAAAAACACAATTACTTTGTAATAAGAGGCATTCATAACTGTAGCTTCAGATTGATATGAAGCGACCTTAATAATACAATAATTATATGTTTCTCCTTTTTGTGGGTTAATCTTATACATTGTACCATTTATACCCGCTAAAGAAGTACCATCATCTTCACCAAATTGATAGCAGTCACCTTTTACGTTATATCCAATTTCTGCAAGAAATTCATCAATTTGTTTTAATGTATTTTCGTTACCACTACCTAATACAATACCGTTGTGTTTCTGAATTCTTTCAACAATTCCATCTTTAACTCTAAATGACTTAGAATAATTGATAGAGAATGCGAGATAACTAGAGAATAATACTATGAATGTCATAACTATTATCATTAGCCATGCAGAACCAATCGATTCCCTCATATTCTATTCTCCTTAATATTTTATAAATTATATGTAGTTAAACTATCTACCTTTACTATCATTTGATGAACAAGTGATTGTTCCTTGGTCACAAGTTTCTACATTGTCGTCGTTGTTCTTGCAATAATGACAAGTTCTAACAGATCCGTCACCTTCATCACAATCGAACGCATTAGCACAATAAGAACTTCTTAAGATATTAGTTCTGATTTGTGGCCATACCATTGTAGAGAAAACTACACCTATAGCTGCTATTGCAACTACTGCTACTGCAGTCATACTTAATTCGCCAGTCGCGTCTTTCATCCAAACATCTCTCCTTTATTATAATTAAATTATACAATATTAATTAAATACTATTCAATGATATTTATGTATGTTTACACATTAAAAAGTATCATCAAACTTATCATCGTAAATATAAATAATTGCTGCTGTTTCACCAGGAATTGAGAATGCATATAAATCTCCTAATACAGGAAGTGAAAATGAGAAAAATATAGTTGTAGAATAATAATATTTTCTAACTCCTTGAACATCTTTATGTGTTCTTGTAATACAGTAATCATAATCATTCTTTTTAGGATTTTGATCTACATATTCGCCCTTAACTCCATAATAGAATACACCGTCAGAACTTCTCTTTCCTTCATTATTTCCGCATCCATGTTTAACAGTTGCATTATTACCTGTTATAACTTCGCTTATTTTCTTTCTACTTGTAGGATTAAATCCTTCATTTTGTTCTAGCATTTTTATCATTAATTCACTAGTTTCAAAGGCACGTGAATAATTAATAGATATAGCTACATATGCTATTAATATAACCATAAATATTAATACAATTACATATACCCATGAACCTGCAATAGCGTTCTTCATCACACTCACCCTATTCTATTTAAATTATACTAATTATAACTTTTATTAACAATTCTATATGTAAATAAAAAAGAGATATTTACATATCTCTTATTCATATTTATACATATCTTTACTACGTTTAATGTATCTATAAATAAATACACCAGCAACTATTAATACAGCTAATACTATAACTGTAATTAATACAGGTATCCATAGTCCAGATGATTTCTTAACATTTATGTTATAAGTACATAAAGCGCCACTTTCAGATTTAACATTAATAGTAACTACTGAATTGTTTTGTAAGTTATTATTACCTAATACTTCAACAGTTGCATGTAATGGATCTGATGGAATAATTTCCATATATAAAGACTTAGTCTTTCTATTAACTTTCAACATATAATTATAATTATTCTTATCAAAATTAGGTAATTCATAATCTGTTAAAGCTATATTAGCAATAGTACAGTCTTTTGATTCACCAGAATATCTAGTTACATCAATAGTTATTACCTTTTCACTACCATCTTCAGCAATTACTTTTACCTTAATTGTAGTATCTTCATCAGGCATATCATAAGCGCCTTCAATATAAGTAATTGTCTTTTCATCTTCAGTATCAACTATAATATCTACATCTCTTACACCATATGGTAATTGAATATTATAATAATCATATCCATTACGATATTTAATATCAGTTCCGTTGATAGTTATATAATTAATATTTAAATTACCTGATTTAACCGGTTCAGTTGAAACAGATGGTCTAGTAGCCTCAGTTGTAGTTTCCTTTGTAGTTAAAGGAATAATAGTCTTTCTACTTCCAGGTTTTCTAGAAGTTGTTGTTGTAGATGTTGTATTAGTCTTAGCTGTAGCAGTTGGTTTAGGTCCACCTTGAGTTGGTGTTGGTTGTGTTGGAGCATTATAAGCTGATCCATCAGGATTTTTATCACAATCAATTAATTGTACTTTAGTACAATAAGAACCACTATTAGCCTTACAACTTCCACTAAATGATGTACAACCATCACTAGTAAACTTAGTATATGGAGTTGGGTTTCCATTAACACATCTATAACCAGATGATGAAACCATGTTACCTAAATTCCATTTACCAGTTGTAGAACACATAGCTCTATAACAATATTTATACTCATATGAACCTTTAATTAATTGTCCGATATCAGCAAAAGCCCTACATGCATTATAATCCATACCAGATGAACCAGTAACAGCACCAGCAACAAATGGCATACATAATAATACTAATAATAAATATTTTAATCTCTTCATATTATCACCTATTTTATAATTAAATTATAATTTATATACGTATATAATTCAAGTTATTACTGTCTTCTATTAACACTAATTATCTCAATGTCATCAGTTAATTGTTTAATTCTTTCAATTATTCTTCTAGCTTTAACTTTATCTACACTTTCTTTTGTTTCAGATAAGTGTGCTTCTAATTCTTCTATATTCAAATTAGATGTAAAGAATGTTGGTAATGATGCATCCATTCTATATTGTAATATTGTAGATAATACTTCATCTCTTGCCCAAGATGTTAAGTTTTCAGCACCTATATCATCAATTAATAATAAATCACATGTCTTTAATTCATCCATATCAACATCAAATGTAGAACCAAATGATTCTTTAAGATGTCTTAACATTTCAGGATAATAGCATATTACTGCTTTAGCTCCTTCTTTAGTTAATTCATTAAATAAAGATGCAAGTAAATATGTTTTACCAGATCCAAATGAACCATGTAAATATAATCCTTTAATATGTTTATCTTTCTTATATTCTTTATAGAAATTAACTATCCATTTAATAGCATCTAATCTTTTCTTATCTTTCTTATCTATATCTTTCATATTAGCAAGTTTAATTTGATAAGGTTGATAATACATCTTAGATGAATTAGCTTCTATTCTATTCTTTTCTTGCATATATTTACATGCTATAGCATCAAAGTATACTCTATCATCTTCAACTCTTGGATAATATACATATCCATTTGAAGGATTCTTACAAGCATGTAATCCAGGACAATTCTTACAATTATTTAATTCACATACACATCTTTCTAACTTAGATGTATATTTCATTGCTCTTTCTTCTTTTAATTTAATCTTAGTTACTAATTTAACAAAAGAAGGATCTTTAGTAGCTTCATGATAAGCTTTAAGTAAATCTTTATCTATGTTGTTATTATTATATTTTTCTATTTTCATGATATCCTCCTTTAATTAAATATTTCCATTTCTTTTTCTAATTCTTCTAATTCAGCATCAGTTAACTCTTCTGATGAGTTTTCTTTATTCATCCAAGTAGGAATAGCTATTTCCTTCTTAGTATTAGGAATAATCTTCTTAGTAACCGTCTTATGATTCTTAGTTACTGCATCCATGGCTTGAGGAACAGTCTTAACACCTTTTCTTACCCATGAAGATGCAATAGTATCTAAGTAATTAGCATTTAATTTTCCATTATTAACACGTATTACATAATCTATTAATACATTTATAACTCCTGGAGTTAATCCTAAATCTACAGCTAAATGTTCTAACTTTTTAAGATCTGTAGATGTAGGCTTCATATTATTATTCTTAAATTTTAAGAAATCATATGGTTTAGTATTTTCAAATACTTGTATCATTTTATCTCTATTAGATGTTCCAACAGGAGTCTTAAGATGCTCTGGTTGAGTTCTATATACAATTGTCGGTAACGATCCATTATTATTAAATTCATAATTACGTCTTACTATATCTATAAGTTTATCTTTATCAATAATACCTACATTATCTATTACCATTCTAATAAACTCAGACATCTTAATTGAATCAACATTATATACAAATGCTAATTGATTTATTAATTCTTTATTACGTTTATTAAATGTCTTATCATTTAATAATCCTTTAGGTAATGAATCAGATAATAAATCAAAATCAATAAGATTAGATATATTTATATTTAATTTATTCTTTCTTCTTATTTCTTCATTTTCTTTTTCATATGGTGTAACTATCTTAAATGTATCATTCATAGAAGAAGTTATTTCTTTATATTCTTTTTTAGATACAGTTATTCTCTTATAGTATTCTATCAATGATCTATATTCACTTTCACCTATATTATTTAATAATAGTATAGATAATACAGGATGATTAAAAAATTCATATGCTGATAAAGGTGAATATAATTCATATAGATATTCATTTAAATTATCATTTTCTTTAACATAAGATTTTAATAATCCTACAGCTTCTAAAGATTCTCTAGCTAATACTATTTTTTCTAAATCAGTTTTAAGAATAACCATTAAATGGTGATGATTTAAATCTCTAGATATTATTTCATTCTTACCTAAATCTTCCCATAAAGTAAAATATAAACTTAAAGATAAAGTACCAATTATAGGTTCATATAAATTAATAAGTATCTTCTTATCTACTTCTGTTAAAATAGTTTGATTAATAACTGTATAAATATCTGCTTGTGTAATACTATTCTTCATATAAACCTCTCCTACATAATATTATAAAATATATCAAACTTAATATCTATTAAAACATCACTTATAAACTAAATTTGTTAATACTGTTGAAAACTATAATAAAAGAACTATTATTAATAGTTCTAATCATTATCTAATTCATCCATAGTATAAGTATTATATCCTTCATATTGATAACTTATATCAATACCCTTCATATATACTTCTCTATTATTAATGTCATCTGTTAATGCATTTTTTAATAATAACATTATCTCAGTATCTTTAATTGGACTTCTTTCCATAGCTAATAGATATTCTTCTTTATCTATTTTACTCCAATCAATTACTTTATTTAATTCTTTTTTTAATATCATGTCTAACCATATACGAGTCGATCTTCCATTTCCTTCTCTAAAAGGATGAGCAATATTCATTTCAATATATTTTTTAACTATATCTTCAAACGATCTTTGTGGCATACTATCAATTTTATTTAGTACATCTTCTAGATATAATGAAGCGGCAAATCTAAAATTACTCTTAGATATATTTTCTTTTCTTATCTCACCAGCAAAATCATATATATCTTGGAATAAATATTTATGAATACTAGATAAACCTTTAAAAGTACCAACTTCAAAAGTGTTAATATCACCTGTATCATACAATTCTAAAGCTCTTATTTTAGTTAAACGTTCTTCTTCTTTGGCTAGTTCAACTTCATTAGTAATATTTAATCTATTATCTAACATTTATATCACCTCAGTATATGTTTATTATACCATATTTTATGCGTTTTTTCCATTTGTTATAGGCAAAAAGACTACTTCTTTTTAGTAGTCTTTTTATCCTTCTTAATAGTTTCTTTAGTTTCTTTTTCCTCTTTTTTATCTCCATCAGGATTATATACTATTTCAAATCCTAATGCAGTTAATTCAGCATTTAATTCAGTTTCTAAATCAACTATTTCTTTTTTCATTTTAATTGCCATATTACACCTCTTGTATTACTGCTATTATCATTGGTTTAGTTTCAGTTTCATTATAGAAGTATTTAGATAATTGTTCTCTTATTTCATTTTTAATTTGATTATAATCTACATATTTAGGTGTAGTATTCTTTTCAATTATATTTAATGATATTTCCTTAATTTTATCTAACATTTCTACTGAATCTTTAACATAGATAAATCCTCTTGTCATGATTTCAGGGCCAACTAAAACTTTCTTAGTTTGTTTATCTAATGTCGCTGATATTAACATAATTCCATTTTCAGCTAACATTTCTCTATCTTTAATTACTAATTCACCTACATCTTCAGATGAATCTCCATCTATTAAAGTAGTTTCTATTTTAATTGATTCAAACTTATCTTGTAATTTACCATCGATAAATTCAACTATATCACCATTTTGTTTTAATAATATATTTTCTTTAGGCATACCTAATGAATAAGCTAAATCTGCATTGTTAACCATTGATCTATATTCACCTTTAACAGGCATATAGTATTTTGGTTTAATTAAATCTAACATAATCATTAAATCTTCTTGAGCAGCATGATGTAGTATTGATTTATCTTTAGGTATAGTAATACTACGTGCTCCTTTTTGTGCTATTAAATCTTGTAACTTAACAAGTATCTTTTCACACGAATCATATGATGGTTCAGCAAATAAGAAAGTATCAGTATCTTTAATGGTTATAAACTTATCATTGTCAGTTACTATCTTATTAATAGTTGCATAAGGTTTTTCACGATCATCACATACTAATAGAATAGCTCTATCAGAATTAATATCATTTAAATCTCCTAGTAATCCTTCTTTAACTTTTAAGTATCCTTCTTTCATAGCCATATTAACTATGTTTTGAAGTTTTTTACCCATGATTACTACTTTTCTATGCATATTAGCTGATGCATTAAAGATTTCTTGAATTGTATGTAAGTGTACAGGTAAAGTAGATATAATCATTCTACCATCAGCATGATTAATTTGATCTTTAAACCAATTAGTTAATCTATGTTTAGGAGATATATGTCCTGGTACTTCTGAGAATGTTGATTCAGATAGTAAACATAATACTCCTTGTTTACCTACATATGCAATCTTACCTAAATCCATAGCATAAGCATCACTCATAGTTGGATCAATTATAAAATCACCTGTATAACATATTATTCCATCTTTAGTATATATAGCATACATACAAGCATCAGGAACAGAATGAGATACATTTATAGGGAATATTCCTACATCACCAAAAGTAATCTTCTTATTAACCTTTATTTCAACTATATTTTTATCATTAATTCCTTCTAGTAATAAATATTCTCTTGTATATTTTGTACAATAAATTTTTAAATTAGGAATACTAGTTAATAAATCTCCTACACCACCCATATTTTCCAAGTGTGCATGAGTTAAAAATACTCCTACTATTTTATCTTTATTATCTTTTAAATATGAATAATCAGGTAATATATAATCAATACCATATTCATTATCAGTGGCATATTTTAATCCACAATCAAGTACGAATATCTTATCATCTACTTCAACAATATATGTATTCTTACCTGATTCATTTAAGCCACCAAGTCCAAATATTCTTATTTTACTCATTTAATTCATTTCCTTTCATAAAGAAATAAAGGCTTCAAAACTGATATAAGTATAACATATTGATATGTTTTTTTCAATTAATAAAAGAAAAACACATATTGTTTAATATGTGTTTAATTAATCTAATTCAATTACATATGGATCATCTTTAGTACCAGTTCCATGTGCATATGTATCAGCTTTTATATTTATAACGGGACGAAGATCATGATAATTTAACATACCCATTTGAGATATATGTCCAGTTCCATCATCTATACGCCATACTACACGTTCACCAGCAGGAGACATTGTCCACCATTCTAATTTATAATCATTAATATAATATTCTTCATTATGTTGTTGAACATATCCACCAGCCATTACTACTTCATCATAAGTAGCTAAAGCTACATTAGAATTAACTAATCCTTTACCATTTCCATCAGTAGGACATGTTAAATCAGGTGTATAATCTTCGTAAGGAACCATGGATGTATTAACAACATTATTATATTCTTCACTAGACTTAACTCTAGCTGATTCACAGAAATAATTGCCAGATGCTACTCTATCAGCTGCAGCTCCAGTTATTGTATTGTTATACCATTCTTCAATAGTATTTTTAAGAATACTATTTGAGTAGTAAACACCCATTTGATCATTACTATCATTAGTAAATTTATTACTATCATTAATTTTATTTTCACTTATTCTATAATCAAATATTAATCTAACAGTTCCATCTTCATTAATTCTTACTACACGCCATAACATAGGTGCACCAGGTTCACGTTCAGTTTCACAATAGTCTACGCCTTTACCATATGCTGATCCATTTTGACATTCTTCTAATGTCGAATATTTACCAACCACATAATCTGGATAGTCATCGAAACGACCTATATAAACACCTGTAGGCCATTCTCCAAATGCTACATAATTATTTTCAACTTTACCTCTGAAATAATATGTAGTTCCTTCTTCACTTTGACCACCAAAACCATTTGTTACATTCATACTATAGAATCCAGATTTTTCATAAGTATATACATCACCAGCATAACCAGTTCTAGTATATAATGTATTTATATTAGTTGCATCAGTTACTAAATATATATTATTTATGTCAGTATAATTTTCAAGAGAATCCGATGAAGAACCATCAGTATTAACTATATACTTACCTATTAAATCATTATAACAATCTCCCCATCTACATGTAGAAGGATTAACTAATGTGAATTTATAAGAAGTAGAATCAAAAGTATAACTATCTGCATATGTAAAATACTTTGATTCTTGACCAGAATAAGACATGTCTTTACTTGATGAATAATCGCCAAACTCTGGAGCATAAGATCCAACATGAGGCTCAATAGTTGTAAAATCAGGAGTGTCAGTTCTTATAGCATTATCCCTCATTATCATTTCAGCTAATGTTCTTCTTTTTAATGGAGATCCTTCTCCTTTTAATGTTCTTTCTTGAGGAGTAGCATCTAACGTCATTGTTGTTTCTATTTCTACTTCCTCTAAAATTGGTTTAATCAAAGTTATAACTATTGAACCATCTACTGATGTTTTAGCTTCTACAGTTGTTGGAATTCCTGTATCGAATCCTGTTCTTGTAACAGTATAGTATTCAGAATAATCTTTTCCACTTATATTATCAACTGCATTCCAAATAACTGTAACATCAGCATCATAATTAGATGAGTTATTAGTAACAGTATAATCTAATATAGCTTTTTCACCTACAGTTGTTAATGTTTTAGTAGAATAAGTTATTGTTTTTTTATCATCACTTATAGTTGCTGTTCCACCATATTCAGCTTTAGCAAATGAAAAATATATATCAAAGTCAGCAGGATTAATACTGACATTTGCTACTCCATTAATAATTAAACTTGTTGCTACAGCTGCAAAACCTATTGATAATAATAGTATTAATGCAACTATACCTATCTTACTATTTCTATTCATATTACCATCCTTATTATCAATTTTATTATATCAATTAAATACAAGGACATTAAAGGTCAAAATTGTAAACTATACAATATAAAAGATGATAATTACTTATCATCTTTATTAACATCTATTCTAGCAAATAATATTTCAGGATTATTTACTTTAGTTCCTGATAAATATCCACCAAATTCTTTAGTTGATTCATATGTAGTTAAATCAGTATTAATTTGATTGAATATCTTCTCTGCTGTTTCAGGTAAGAATGCTTGTAGATAAACTGCAGCTATTCTAATAGATTCAATTAAGTTATATAAAACTGTTTTTAATCTATCTTGTTTATCTTCTTCTTTAGCTAAAACCCAAGGAAGCGTTTCATCTATATATTTATTAGATGCTCTTAATAATTCAAATACATCATCTATTGCATCTTGAATTCTTAATTCATCCATATGATTCTTTACCTTATCACCTAATGATGTAGCTAAATCCTTTAATGGTTTATCCATAATATCTTCTACATTAGTATTTTCAACTACTCCATCAAAATATTTATTACTCATTGATATAGTTCTATTAACTAAGTTACCTAAGATATTAGCTAAATCACCATTTATTCTTTCAATAAGTAAATCTTCAGTAAATACTCCATCATTAGTAAATGGTATTTCATGTAAGAAATAATATCTAACAGCATCTACACCATATTTTTCAACTAAATCATCAGCATATACAACATTACCTAAAGATTTACTCATCTTTCCATCAGCCATGATTAGCCATGGATGTCCAAATACTTTCTTAGGTAATTCAATACCTAAACTAAATAAGAAACATGGCCAATAAATAGTATGAAATCTTATAATATCTTTACCAATTAGATGTAAGTCAGCAGGCCAGAACTTCTTGAAGTTCTCATTACCACCATCTACATCATATCCTAAGAATGTAATATAGTTAGTTAATGCATCTAACCAAACATATACAACATGTTTAGGATCAAAGTCTACTGGAATACCCCAATCAAATGCTGTACGTGATACACATAAATCTTGTAATCCTGGTTTAATGAAATTATTTAACATCTCATTCTTTCTAGATTCAGGTTGAATGAAATCAGGATGTGTTTCAATATATTCTTCTAATTGTTTTTGATATTTAGATAATCTAAAGAAATATGATTCTTCACTCTTCTTTTCAACTGGTCTTCCACAGTCAGGACAAACTTTAACACCATCTTCATTTTCAACAACTTGAGATTCAGTCCAAAATGATTCATCAGGTACACAGTACCATCCTTCATATTTATCTAGATATATATCATCTTGTTCATACATCTTCTTGAATATATGTTGAACTATTTCTTCATGTTCCTTATCTGTAGTTCTAACAAACTTATCATAAGTAGTATTCATTAAATCCCAGATTCTTTTAATTTCAGCTGATGCTTCATCAACATATTGTTGAGGAGTAATACCTTTTTCCTTAGCTTTATTTTGAATCTTTTCACCATGTTCATCTGTACCAGTTTGTAAGTATACATCATATCCTTCTAATCTTTTGTTTCTTGCTATTGCATCAGCTAATACAATCTCATAAGTATTTCCTATATGAGGTTTACCAGATGCATAAGCAATAGCTGTAGAAATATAATACTTTTCCATTTTTATTCCCTCTTTCTAAATAAAAAAGACCATGATGTAGGAACGAGATAATCCCGTGGTACCATCCTACTTCATGATCATAAAATCACCTTTAATACTTAACGCGTATATACGATTTAAACTCCAGACCCATTCGACTAACTTTTACCACTTATCTGCTTTCACCTAACCAGACTCTCTAATAAAGCTTATTCTGTTAGCTTCTTTCCTTCACTGCTTAACGACAATAATATAACACATATAAATATATTTAGCAATAAAGAAAAGACTTAAGAATACTTAAGTCTTTGTAAAGGGTAACACGATGTTCATCTGTTGTATAATCTTGTTGTAACAATATATAATGTATGATCATGTTGTAATATCTGTTGTTAAGTTCATTGTGTGTTTTTTATCGTTGAAAATATTATGTCAATTCAATGTTGTATTAAAATATCAACCTTTTCCCCACCAGGTATTACCCTCAATGACATTATATAATAATTTGTAAAATTATATCAATACTTTTAATTAAATTTTCCTACTCTAGAGTTCAATTCTTTTAAAATAATTGATATTAACTTCTTAGTTGCTTTAATATTTACCTCATCACTCATATTAACATTATTAGATAAATAATATTTAATATCCATCAATTCATTAGTTTCACATTTAGTTAAGAACTCTTGATATTCATGTCTAAGTAATGATTCGTTCATATATTCAATTATATTAGATGTTCTTATCTTATACATCTTATCATTTATTATTAGTTTTACTAATGGTATAAGTGATTGAATTCTTTTGCTGTGTTGATATGCTACTGTATCACTTTTAGATTTATCATAGAATTTATCATATGCAACATTCTCTGCTTCATCTAATTCATATTTATTAAGCATAGATAATAATTTAATTAGATCATTATCAGAGAAAGCATCCATTCCATTTTCAATGATAGCAGCATATACTTGATTTATCTTGTTTTGATCTACCATTCTTACACGTCCTTATTAAGATAATTATTTATAGTTTCTTCTATTTGTTTTTCAAATTCAAAATATGATGATAAGAATATTTTAATAAAAATATTAAAATGTTGTTTATTAAACTTATCATATATTCTTCTATATACTTCATCTACAGCTACTACTCTGGCCTTAAGACCATCATTAGGAGAATAAGCTTTAGTTTTTCTTACTATTGAATTATAAGATTCAACTAACTTAGATAAGTTAATACCTCTTTTATATACAGCCTCTAATTTATATTGATTATAAGTAGATGCTCCTTTTATAATTGAAGTCATGATTAAATCTTTATCATCAGTTGAATAAGATGATATATTACTTATTACATAAAGATTCATAAAATAATAACCTAAGGATATCATTTCATTAAAGATATAAGGATCAGCGATAAACTTTTCTTTTTTCTCTATTCCTTTGATATCTAACTTCTTTATGATTGAATATATCCAATTAATATTTTCTTGATATAATTTAACAGTTAATTCATCATATTCAAGCATATCAATTACCTTCCTATTCTAATAAAAATTATATCATATATAGTAAATAAAAAGAAGAACTATTTCTTTAGTTCTTTATTATATTCTAAACATTTTTCTTCTAGTAATGGATAATTACAACATCTATCTTTAATTCCTGAAGGAAGAAGATTTTCGCAGTATCTAAAATGAAGCGTGAACGCCTTTTCCATTATCATATCAGATTTACTATTTAACCAGTTTAATTGTTTTCTAATCAATACTATTCGTTTTATTTCATCTAAACTCTTATTTCTTTTATCCATATCAAACAATATATAATTATTCTTTGTAACCGGAATCATATTATTTAAATTAATTACTCCCAACAAACCATTTTTAATCTTAATTAGATCCATGTTATTACGTAATTTCATGTGTTTTGGTTTGGGACTAGATAACGGTGCATAATACTCCATATTATCTATTTTGAATAATACACCTATAAAAGGTCTTAATTTCTTCAAACCAGAATTATATGAAACTTTATTATCAAACCTTCTTAGATAATCACAATAATCATGATTTACTATAATAATTGTAAATTCTTTAATATCCATATTATATTCCCCCTTGAATGATTACAATTTAAATATAGCATAGCAAGATGATTATATCAAACATTTTTTTGCAAAATAAAAGAATTAGAGTAATATACCCTAATTCTACTTTTTTCGTTGCCACTTAAAGGTAGGCTTCACCTCTTTATTAGTTGCCACTTAAGGTAGGCTTCACCTCTTTATTAGTTGCCACTTACGGTAGGCTTCACCTCTTTTTTTTAGTAATAAATAACTATTACAATTTCATTATATATAATATATTTTGAATAGTCAAACAATTATTTTTTTAGTTCTTCTAGTTTTTTCTTCTCTTCTTCTAGCTTTTGTCTATCCATAGCAACAACATTAGCTGGAGCTTTATTAACATAGTTTTCATTAGATAATAGTTTTTCTCTTCTTGCTATTGAATCTTCTAAAACTTTAATTTGAGTTGCTTTTATTTGTTTATCTACTTCAGTCATTTGTTTTTCAAAGAAGATAGTTGCTTTAACTCTTTGAGAGAATACTTTATATGCATTCATTCCTAATGGTTCTTTAATAACATTCTCAGATAATTTTAATAACTTAACTATTAATGAATTATCATCATCAGTATCAAACATTATCTTCATATCTTTAGATATATTATTTTCTGCTTTAATATTTCTAAAGTTTTTAATGAATGTTATTTCATCTTCTACTATTTCTTCTTCTACTTCAAATATTTGATTCTTATCATATTTAGGATAAGAAGAAATCATGATAGATTCAGCATCTTTAATTGGTAACATTTGATATATTTCTTCTGTAACAAATGGCATAAGAGGATGTAACATCTTTAATATACCAGTTAATACATAACATAAAACTGACTTAGTTGTTTCATCTTCAATAGAATACTTAGCCATTTCAATATAGTTAGAACAGAAGTCATCATATATAAATGAATATAATTCAGATCCTACAATATTGAAATCATATTTATCCATATGTTTAGTAACATTCTTTAATACTTTATTATATTTAGATAATATCCATTTATCTTCAGGTTTAAGATTATCTAATTTAATTTCTTTTAAGTTTTCAATATTCATAAGAACAAATCTAGATGCATTCCATATCTTATTAATATAGTTCCATGTAGATTTAATCTTTTCTTCATCAAATCTAAGATCTGTTCCTGGAGCAACATCAGTAGTTAAATAATATCTTAAAGCATCAGCACCATATAATTTGATCATATCCATAGGATCTACACCATTACCTAAAGACTTAGACATCTTTCTACCTTGTTTATCTCTAATAAGACCATGGATTAAACAATCTTTAAATGGAGCTACTCCATTTATTTCTTCTGATTGGAATACCATTCTAGCAACCCAGAAGAAGATAATATCATATCCAGTTACTAAACAATTAGTTGGGAAATATCTTTCTAAGTCATCAGTTTTATCAGGCCAACCTAATGTTGAGAATGGCCATAAAGCAGATGAGAACCATGTATCAAGTACATCATTATCTTGTACCCATCCATCACCTTCTGGTGCTTCCATACCTACATATACTTCATCACCTTTATACCAAGCAGGAATTCTATGTCCCCACCATAATTGTCTAGATATACACCAGTCATGTTGTATTTCCATCCAGTGATTTAATGTTTTTTCATATCTAGAAGGTACAAAGTTAACTTTCTTGTTCTTGTCTTTTTGGAATTCTAATACTCTATTAGATAATTCATCCATCTTAACAAACCATTGTTTAGATAGATATGGTTCAACCATTACACCAGTTCTTTCGGAATGTCCTACTGAGTGAACCATTGGTTCAATATCTAATAATAAGCCTTGTTCTTTTAAATCTTTAAGTAAGTTTTCTCTACATTCTTCTCTAGTTTGTCCTTCATACTGAAGAGCATTTTCATTCATAGTAGCATCAGGATTCATTACTACTATTCTTTCTAAATTATGTCTTTCTCCTACTTCAAAGTCATTAGGATCATGTGCAGGAGTTATTTTAACTATACCTGTTCCAAATTCAGGATCGGCATGTTCATCACCTATAATAGGTATTTCTTTATTAACTATTGGAAGTATTACATTCTTACCTATTAAATGTTTATATCTCTTATCATCAGGATTAACAGCAACTGCAGTATCACCAAATAATGTTTCAGGTCTAGTAGTTGCTACATCTAGATATTCATCAGTACCTGCTATTACATATTTTAAATGATAGAAAGCACCTTCATCATCTTGATATAATACTTCTTCATTAGATAAAGCTGTTAAAGCTTCTGGATCCCAGTTAATAATCTTTTCACCACGATATATTAATCCTTTATTATAGAAATCAACAAATACTTTAGTAACTGCTTTATTTAATCCTTCATCTAATGTAAATCTTTCTCTATTATAATCAACAGATAAACCTAATTTACCCCATTGTTTTCTAATAGTATCAGCATGATCATGAGTCCAATCCCAACAAGCATCTAAGAATTTTTCTCTTCCATATTCATACTTATCTATTCCTTCACCTTTTAACTTTTGTACTACTTTAGCTTCTGTTGCAATAGCAGCATGGTCCATTCCTGGTAACCATAAAGCATCATATCCTTGCATTCTTTTATATCTAATAATAATATCTTGTAAGGCAGTATCCCATGCATGTCCTAAATGTAGAACACCAGTTACATTTGGAGGTGGAATAACTATACAATAAGGATCTTTAGATTTATCACCTGCATTGAAGTATCCTTTATCTTTCCAATTATTATATTTACCTTCTTCAACTTTTAAATGATCATATTTAGTTTCTAACATATTAATCACTTACCCTTTCATCTATGTATTCATTACAAATTTGTTTTAGTTCTCTAATTATTTCATTATCAAATTTTTCTAAAATAACATCAAACTTTTTATTAACTATATCGGTTTCTTTAATAATCTTAAATGATTCTTTAAAATTTATATCAAATATAAAAGCAACACATCTTAAAATATTACATACATCTGATGATTCTGTTTCTATTTTATTATAAGTTAGTTTATTATTTCTAAATGATTCAATAATATCTTCAGGTAATATAAATTCTTCATCATTACATTCTTTGTTTTGTTTCATCATTATATCTAACTTATCTGCATCTCTTGTAATATTACAGAACATTAATGTTCTTTCATCATTTGTTTCAACAGCATATTTATTATGATACTTAGTACTAGTAAGTATTATTTCATCATCTACTCCTAATTCTTTTAAGATATTATATCCTTCATCCCCATGATCAAATGATAATTTATCTTCGAATGTATTATATTCTTGCCATTGTTTAAATCTAGCTATATCATGAAATAATGCACATTTACAAGCTAAATCATAATCTTCATCATTTAAATTTATACTTCTTGCTATTTTCTTAGCATAGTCGACCACTCGAAAAGTATGATCATATTTCATATATACACCCCAAAGTGTCTTATCAAATTTATCATAATAATTGTTGAATAATTCTAATGCCTCTTTCATATTCTCATCTCCTATAATAAAAAAAGACCTAATCATCATAAAGACGATTAGATCGTGGTACCACTTTAATTACTTCTCAATATACTTAACGTGTATAACTCGTTTATATCTACTATTAGTTCAATATAACTGCTCCCAAGCTACCTTCAGTTAATTATCTTAAGAATACCTTTCAGTCGATGAGTATTCCTTCCTAATAAGCATCATAACTTACTCCTCTTGTTCTTCGCATTTACATTTATAATTTTAACATAATTATTTATTTTTGCAAGTATTAGATTGCTCTACTATTACTTCCTAAATCATATTCATTTATTAATATATTAGCTATTTGGTCACCTATAGGTATATCTAAATATTCAGTTCTACTTCCCATGATAGATGATATACACATTTTCATGATAACTGTTAATTCTTCAGGACTATATTTATTTTTAAAGTATGTACGACAATTATCTTGATCATTACTCATAGGTTGAATATTACCTTTAATAAATTCATTTATAGCTAATCTTAATTGATCATATCCATGTTTTTGATATGTTCTTTTACATCCTAATATAAACATTCTTAAATCTTCATCATGTGATTCTTTAATTACTTCTGTATTAGAATATGATAAACCTAATACGCTTTCTATATAATCATTAGGATATCCATTAATAATACTATTAATATCTTCTCTAGATAAATTATCTTCAAATAATCCCCTATAGTTATTATCTCTAGTAATACTATTAGGTGTACCATTTATATATAATGTTAATGCTTTAATAATAGAATCTATATCTAAATATTTAGTATAAGCATATCTAAT
>CAMODU010000007.1 GCA_946611605.1 uncultured bacterium | reverse complement strand
GTTTTAAATATGATTTTGATATAACTCATAATTATACTAAGAAAAGAAAGATAATTAATTCAATAAATTCATTTGATAGAGATAATTATAAATTATTTTCTATTAATGTATTTAATGAAGATAGTCCTACTATATGTAATAAAGATAATGATTATTATGATAATGATATTACTTTGAATAAAGAAGATAATTTAATTAAAGAAGAAAGAAATGTATCTATTTATAATAATAGCTTTGATTATCTTATTTGGAATGGATACGGTTATACTAGTTTAATTGATAATAAAGATTATAATGTATTATCCAATGAATCATATACTAATGAATTAGTATATCAATTTAAAAACTATATTATATTTGCAGACTATGATCAAAAAAGAGAATTTAATAAATTCTATATATATGATAATAATAAGAAAACTATTAGTTCGTGGGATTTGAAATTTGATATATCATTTGATTCATACTTCTTGGGTTATATTGATGATGATATATATTTATTTGATGTATCTAATCAAAGAGAGTTTAGAATAAATATTGAGAAGAAAAGAATTAAAAAGATTAATAAGGGTGATATGGTTCTATTCTATGAGAATGGTAGAACTAATATTAATATAAATAATTTAATATATAACCAAGCAGAGTTTATATATGATAATATTTATAGTTATTATAAATTAAATGATACATTGTATTATAAGTTTTATAAATCTGATATAGGTATTAGAGTAAGTGATTTAAAGATAGATAATATATTATATTCTAACAATGATATAGTTTATTACATGTCAGGTAATACATTGTACTCTTATAAAATTCATGAAGGTGAGAAAAAACTAGCTCAATCATTTGAATGGAACTTTGATTATATAAACAAAATATTTGTATTTAGAAGATAGAATATAGTTAATATATTTTATCTTTTTTTATGATATAATTAATATAGAATAGGAGTTGATTAAAGTGATATTAAGAAAACCATATGCATTTATCATAAAACACTTTAGATTAATACACTTAATCATACTTGCATGTTTAGCTTATAGTATATATAACATATCTAGTTTATCTGGATTTATTAATACTTTAATTACTTCTAGAATCTATACTTATGCGGGAGCAGATATATATATTAATAAAAGTATTTATACTTATTTATTTGTTGCTGGTGCATTAAGTGGAGTTGTTTATTGGTTACTTACTCAAAAGAAAAAACCTACTAATTTATATTTAGGTTTGATTATATATAGTGTAGGATCACTTGCTGCATATATGTATATATATAATATTTTGGGTAAGATGATTACCGAAGAAGTAACTGTTGATACTCTTAGTTTCTTAAGAGACTTACTTGTTCTTGTAAGATTCCCTGGATATGTGTTCTTGGCCTTCTGTTTTATAAGAGGTATAGGATTTAATTTAAAGCAATTTAATTTCTCAAAAGACATAGCAGAACTTAAGATAGCTGAAAAGGATTCGGAAGAGTTCGAGTTAATGGTAGGTCAAAATAATTATAAGTATGAAAGATTTGCTAGAAGAACTATTCGTGAAACTAAATATTATATTAAAGAGAATGCAGTTGCATTAACTATAATAGGTTTATTATTACTTATAGTATTAGTTATATTAGGTATTAGATATTATAACCAATACTTAAAGAGATTAAAGGCTCAACAAGTATCAACTATAAATGGTATTACATATGTTGTTAATAAAGCATATATAACAACTGAGGATTTTAATGGTAGAAAGATTAAACCTGGATCTAAATTTGTCGTAATAGATATGTCATTTAATAATACAACAAATGAAGAAAAGGTATTAGATTTTGAAAGAATTAAATTAAATTATAAACAATTAGTATGGACTGGTACATTAGTATATAATGATCGTTTTATAGATATGGGACAACCATATGTTGAAAATACTAGAATACCTAGTGCTAATATGCTAAATAAGTATATTGTATTTGAAATACCTGAATCTACAAATACAACTGATTTCACATTAAGAGTAGAATATAGTGTTTCTAACAAGAAGAAGAAAGTTATATCTAATTATATTAAATTCCAAGTAGCATGTATTAATGCAGATGTAGATGATGATACGATGGATATGACATTAGATCAAACTATGGCTCCTGATGTATTAAATGAGAATAGATTCCAATTAAAGATTAAAGGATATGGAATACAAGAAAACTTTAATACTAAATATGTAATATGTGATAAAGCGTTAAAGTGTAAGAAATATAATACATTAATTACTGCTAATAATGTTGATAGTAAAACAATGATGGTTCTTGATGTTGAAGGTAATATATATGAAGATTCTAAGTTTACTAAGACATTTGATACGTTTAGTAAGGTAGTAGAGAACTATGCAACAATAACATATGTTGAAAATAATAGAGAATATACTGAACCTGTTGAAATGGTTAGAACTGGTGAAGCAGAAGGTAAAGTATTCTTGCTTATTGATAGAAGGGTTATTAAAGCTACTAGTATAAAACTAACATTTAGATTTAGAAATACTACATATAATATTAATTTAAAATAGTTGTTGAAAAGATTATATCTATTATGGTATAATCTTTTTTGTGATGGAGCCATAGCCAAGTGGTAAGGCATGGGACTGCAACTCCCCGAGCGCTGGTTCAAATCCTGCTGGCTCCTCCATTGGGAAATCTGTCCGAACTTTTATAGTTTAGACTTAATATAGAAAATATCAATTTCTAAAAGAAGTTGGTATTTTTTTGTTGTTAAGAAAGGACAGGTTTATATGATTAATATTGTAACGAAAGAATTAGAATTTGATAAAGAACTAAAAAAACGAATTGAGTTTATATGTAATTTTTGTAATACTACTCCAACAATTATAAATGGTAATATTAGAAATATTGATAAGACTAATCTCTCTTACATTGAACCACATAGAATAATTATTAAAGGTATTACATTTCTTGCTTTTAACTATTCTAAAACTTTATTTGTTGGTAATTTATCAAATAAACTTGAACTTAAAGATTTAGAATCATTTATCAAACAACTAAATTAATATTTATATACCAACTTCTTAAGATACTACTATTCCCTAATCAGGGAATTGACAAATCTAAAAAAAGTGATATTATAAATAACCAATGAAAGAGGTATCTTCTCTAGAAATGGAGGGACATCTATGAAATATAAACACAATTTATCGAAAATTTATAATATTGAAGATTTTGAGGAGTCAGTAGTATTTAGACTTTATTAAATACTATTGTCTCCTCTTTTTTAGTAATAAGGAGTTGAGGATTATGAATAATGAAAAGAAAGTTGCTGGTCTTTATATTCGTGTATCTACTGAAGATCAGGCTCGTGAAGGATTTAGTTTACCAGAACAAGAAAAGCGTTTAAGGGCTTTATGTGAGTTCAAAGGTTATGAGATATATAAATTATACAAAGATGCTGGAATTAGTGCTAAAACTGGTAATACAAGACCAGCATTTGAGGAATTACTACAAGATGTTAGAGAAAAGAAATGTAATACTATTGTTGTATTGAAGTTAGATAGACTTACTCGTTCAGTTTATGATATGGAATTTATAATGAAATTTCTAGAAGAAAACGATGCTTATTTAGATTGTGCTAATGATGATATAAATACAACAAGTGCAAATGGTAGAATGGTTGCTAGACTTTTAACAACTGTATCACAAAACGAAATAGAAAGAACAAGTGAAAGAACTAAATTTGGTATGGCTGGAGCAATTAAAGAAGGACATATTCCACATAAAGCACCATTTGGGTATAAACATGAGAATAAAAAACTTGTTCCAGATGAATCAACTAAAGATCAAGTTATAAGAATATTTAATTTATATTATCAAGGTAATTCATATCAAACAATTAGTAATCTATATAACAAAGAAAAAGTATTTGGTAAAACAAATTGGTGTGATGGAACTATTTTAAAGATAATTGAAAATGAAATATATAAGGGAGATTTTATTCATGGTAAAAGAACTAAAAATCCTACTTACTACTCTGATGTAGTTGAACCACTAGTTAGTAAAGAGTTATGGGAAGAATGCCAAGTTCAAAAGAAAAAGAATTCTCGCAATTATAAAAGAGATAAAGAATACTTATTCTTACAGAAACTTAAATGTCCTAAATGTGGAAGAATATTAGGTGGTAATGCTACTAGAAAGAAAAATGGAAATGTTTATTATTACTATCAATGCCATGATTGTAAAGTATCAATAAAAGAAACTGATATTGAAAAAGAATTTGATAACTTTATCAATGAAATACAAGAATATGATTCAATTGTTAATCAAACACTACTTCCTATGATTAAGACTAAATTAGATAATCCTAAAGATAAATTAATAAAAGAATTAAAAGAACAAAATGATAAAGCTGAAAGAATTAGAAAAGCATATATTAATGGTTCATTTACTATTGAAGAATATGATACTGAAAAAGAAATTGTAGATAATACAATTAAGCATATTGAGTCAAAGATTAGAGATTGTGATATATGTGATAATTTAAAATTCACACCAGAAGATATATTAATTAAACGAGATATAGATTATATAAATCAAATAGTTTACCCAGAGGAATATGAAGAACATACTTATATGTGGAAAGATTATACTCGATCAAAAAAATGTGATTTAATTATGAGATATGTAGATAATGTAGAACTTGAATATTATGGAAATAATAAAGTAAGACTTGGAGAAGTATTTTTTAGAGAAAGTATATGTAAGCCATGTAATGATTTATATGATTCTGGTTTCCTAGATAAAAAAGACTATGCAATACTTGGTAATATTGGAACTAAATTAAGATTTAGTGAATATCTACCAATTGAGAAAGTTAGTGAGATTGTATTTACATTAAGACAATTCTATAATGTAGGTTATTTTGAAGCAACTTACTACTACGATGATAAAGTAATGTTCTTTAATGATTATCAAAATAGAAATATCGTAAGAATATTTCCAATAGAAGATTATAAAAAGATGGATAAAATAGATAGAATACAATTAGGAGTTATCTATATTGGTAATGGTGAAAAATGTTTACTAGATAATAAAGAAGAAGTATTTACTACTATTCCAGAAAAAACTAATTGTAGAGTTTATGAATTAGATGAAGAAACTAAAAAGAAAAAATTAGAATCAATTGAAAAAGCAAAACAAATGAGAGAAGAAATTTTAAAAAGAAATGATAATGTTAGTCAAGAACAACGATAGTTGCTTGTGAAATTCTTGACTAACAAAAATATAAATAATAATGGAACAATATCAAAACAAAATCACTTTTTCGTTTTGATGTTACCTATCATATAAAAAAGTTTTTGTTTACTTTTTCTAAAAAAGTAATAACAAACGAACACGTTTTGTTGAACTCTGTTCAATGAAAGTGGGAAAAGTTTGTTTAAATAAATTATGAAAATAATCTTAGTTATTTGAATAATTTACATAGATAAAATAAAAAGCAATGCTTTCTATTTTATCAATACTTTATGTAGTTTTAACTATTTATAGTTATTACGAAATAAAGTATAAACGGTTTCTAAGGTGGTAAACCTTAGCTTCCATATCTTGTCTCTGACAAGATATATAGGAAGTTATGAATAATGACAAAGCCACTTTCGTGCCATTTTCAATATTCATAATTTAGGAGGTGTAAAAGTATGGAATTATCTTATTCACTACATTTAGGTAATGATAAAAACAAATCTATTAAAGCAAGACAAGAAGCAAAGAATACTCCATCAGGTACTACATCAAAGAATAATAATGCTATTCAAAATGTTAAGCAATTAGGAAAAGTTAATCATCATAATTTAAGACAATATGATAATAATCAAGAATTAATTAAAACTATTAAAGGTTCAAATGATATTGTTAAAGATGTTAAAGATTTATATCTAGAATTATTTGAGGAAGCAAGAATTGAATACAATAATAAACAAACTAGAGATGATAGAACTATTGATAACTACTTTAATAAGATTGCAAATGATACAAAGCATGATCTTGCTTGTGAAATTGTTATTGAACTTGGTAATATGGAATACTGGGATGAGAAAAGTTTAGAATATAAATATCAAATGACACAAGTATTTGAACAACAACTTAAAGATTTAAAAGAAATAGTTCCAGACTTCTATATAGCAAATGCTACTATTCATTTTGATGAACACTCTCCACATATGCATATAGTTGGAGTTCCAGTTAAAGAAAATTGTAAAACTAGTTTATCAAGACAAGTTGGTAAAACTTCTATTTTCACAAAAGAATCATTAGTAGTTATCCAAGACAAAATGAGAGAAAGATGTATTAATGAATTTAATATTGCCTATGGTTTAGATTCCAAACTTAAAGAAAAAGAAAAAGGTAAAAACAGAGATATTACATCATACGAAAGAAAACTCTTTAATGAAAGAGTAAAAGGTCTTAAACAAGAAATATCTAATCTTGAAAATAAAGTGTCTGATTTAGAAGATAATAAAGAAACTATTAATAAGCAAATAACGAAACTTAACAAAGATAAAGATGATATAAAAGATGAAATAGATAAAAAGAAAAAAATTAATAATAAAATTGTTATTAAGTCAAAAAATCAGTTATTAGATGAAAATAAAAAATTAAAAGAGGAAAATGATGATTTAAAAAGATTAAATTATCAATATGAAAGTAGATATAATGATTTAAAAGAAAAAAATGATTATCTTATCTATCACTTAAATAAAATAATTAAAAAACTTCCTGAATTTATTCAAAATTTGATTAATAGATTATTTAATTACAATAATATTAATCTTAATTATTTCAAACAACAATATGATCCAGAAGTTAAGAAAAAAGAAAAAAAAGAAATGGAATCAAGAAGAAGATTTAATTTATTTAATAAAAAGGAAATTGAAAAAGCAACTAAACATATTAATGATGAAATGGATGAATATGCTGAAGAATTTTATAAAGATAAAAAAGATAAAGAAAAAGACGATGGTTTATCACTTTAAACCATCATCTTTCAAAAGTTTATTGTCCTTCTTCATCATATATAATAGGATTTGCATTATTCATATATAGAATTTGAAAGTTTGAATTATCTAGTGTAATACTTCCAGTTGTTTAAATAGATTATCTAAATAAAATTATAGTAGATATTATGATTTTTAAATAAGACATATAAAAATATTAATTTAAATGATATAATTAAATTATTGAAATGGAGGATATATGACTAAATACGACAAACTAAAAGAAAAATATAATCATTTAATTAAACAGTCTTTAGAGAACAATAAAAAAATATTAATAGAATCATTCGTTGAGTATTATGGTGATGAGTTTAGATATATAATTGAAAAAAGATATAATGAAATTACTTTTATTTATTACATAGATTGGAGCACAATTGATTTTGTAATAAATGAATATTTACCTAAAATAGATAATTTAGATAAGTATACTGATTTTATTAACTTTAGTAATTCTCGTAGAAAACATCCTTTGGAAAAAATACTTAAAAAAATAAAATATTCAATTAAATTACCTGATAATTTAATCGGTATGACAAATGACTCTATTGTCAACAATAACTCTATTATTAATTGGTTATTTAGATCGTTAAGTGAATCTGCTCCCCGTAGTTATAATTATGGTAATATAAATAATATGAACAGATTAATTTCATTTCAAATATTAGCTTTAAATGAAAGAGCAATAATTCACGAAATTAATCATGCTATTACAAGAGATGCCCTTGCTTTTATAACAGAAGATAACAATCATATTGGTGTTGTTCAAAAAACAGGTCTTAGTGTAGATGTTTTTCATAAAAACAGTGGAGAAAGAAATGTTGAAGAATTGCTTAATGAAAAAGCCAGTGAGGAAATAGAAAAAATTTTTAAATCAAAGGGAGGAGATTTTTCTTCATTTTGTCTAAATATTCCCTTTCTATATCCTTATAAATATAATTTTTATTTGATAGATGAATTTTATGCACAGTTTAAAAAATATATTAAAATTTCAAGAATATCTGATAATAAAAATGAATTAGTTTCAAGGGTTGGAAAAGATGAATATGAAGAACTTGTTAAATTAGTAGATATGTGTTACACCGAAGATATATTACAAATAGAATCTATTAAAGAAAAAACATTACCAAAAATAAGAAAAATAATAGATAAAATGAATGAAAATGCAAGAAGCTCTCATACAACTTCAAAAGAGGAGATAAATACATACATAGAGCAACTACAAAAAGCAGGATATAATTTAAAAATGATAAATAATTTATATGATGAATCTGATAATCTTATACATGATACCAATAAAGGAGTTCATAAAAAATGAAATATAAAAAAGATACTTTAGTTTTGAAAAATCTAGAATATCTTTTTCTTTTGGATTATTTTTATCAAATTACTAATTTATTAAAAAAATAAATGCCACACTAAGTTAGTGCGACAATTTTATCTTTTGAAACATTTTCTAAACAATCAAATTCTTTAATAGCTTTCCTTTTTGCTTAATATTTTTGAAAACTTTTCATCATCGCTAAATGAATATCCTACTATTCCTTCATTTAACCAATACTGATTTTCTTCTGAGTCTCCTTCTGTTTTAGCAATAAATATAGGTTGCAAAATATGCATTGCATTAGCCAATTTATAAAATATACCAAATACTTCTAATTCATAATCCGTTAATTTATTATATTTGTTGTACTCACTTAATAGCAATTTAATATTTTCATATGTTTTATTCTTAGAAATTTCATCTAAACACATATTACAAGAAATAACTGCTAAATCTATTATTCGAGGTAGATAATTAGAAACTGCAAAATCTATAATCCATATTTTAGAATTATTGTCTTTCATTACATTTGTGTTAATAATATCACCATGAACAAATGCTTTGGGTAATTTATCAAAATTAATATTTTTTAATTCTTTTAACAATTTATCAAATTCACCTTGATATTTTTCTGGAAGATATTTTCTTTTTTGTTTATATTCTTCTTCGAAGTTTATAATAGCCCAAGCATCATAAATAAACTTTGGTTTAATATCTAGATTATTAATTATAGCAGTTTGTTTTGCTAATTCTTTAATTTCTTCATTACTAGGTTTTTCATGTAATTCAAAATAATTTTTTCCATCAATATACTCAAACACACAAATATCATAATGATTGTTTTCATAAGTTAAAGATAGTGAAATATCATTATTTATAATTAAAGGTTTAGGTGAATTTGTACTACTATTTGCAACCATCTTGATTCGTTCTAAATAATTTTTAATATCATCTTTAGTTCTAAAATTACTAAAAATTTTAACACAATATTTTCCTTTTGAAGTGATTAAATAGTAATTATAATCCTCATAACCAATGGCAATTAATTCATTTGAAATAAATTCTCCCAAGTTATAAACATCACATATTTTTTTAGAAATATTTTTTAAATCTGTATTTAATCCGATTCTTTTATTAAAATCTTGTAATTCAAAATAATCCATTTTATCACCAACCTATATCAATTATATCATTAATTTTACAAATTTTAGCATTTCTATTTGAATTATTATAATTTTATGGTAAGATGTTTATAGAAATTGATATATAAGTTATTAATTTCTCATCAGCGAGGAAAAGTTTGAAATAACTTAACCAATCGCTCCAATTAAAATAAAAAGAAGCATAACGCTTCTTTTTTATTGTATATTGAAATCTATAAAATACGTTGATGGATCATTTTCATCAATTAATAAATCAACTGTTTTACCATATGCCCCATCTACCATATCATATCTTTTATCTGATATAAGTTCGTGTATTGTACCATCTGGCATTTGATATTTAACTTTTATTTGAGGAATATTTCTTCCATTTATATATGTTCCTGATGGTATAGTTTCAAATTCTAAACCTCTAATTAGTTTTCCATATGTAGCAAGTTCATTCATCTTTTTAATTCTATTGCTAACACGTCTCATTCCAAATAATCCTATTAAAGTAAATACTATTGGTACTAGGAATAATGCAGACATGGCAACTAAGAATATTCTTAATGAACTTGTACTACATTGTTTAGGATCACTAGGATTGTAATATATTGTATTACTCTTATCACTTGGTTTGTTTGATGACCTAAAGTCAGGACTACATATATATTCTTTATTATCAACTTTGTAATAATATGCTGCCTTATACATAGTACCATCATCACCATCTACTTCTTCATATTCAGTTTTGTATGACTGAGTTGAAGCAGTAAGCTTATTTTCATTATTTGCAATTATGAATGCTATGGATGCCATAACTATAAATGCTATTATTCCTATAATAAGAAATATGTAATTTATTCTATTATCTTTCTTAATATTAGATACATCAATATTATACATATAATCTCCACCTTTTTATTTTCTATGAATTCTAGTTAATTCATAATCATCTAATGTTCTTCTTTTTTGATTTATCTCTTCAGATACTTGTTCTATATATTCATTATAACGTTTTATATCTTCACTTGTATAGTCATCTAGTATAAATTTAAATACGCATTCAGTTGCAAGATTATCTGCAAATCTTCTTAATGGAGATGTTACATGTGAGTAATATGTTGTACCAAGTCCTTCATGACCTACATTATTTAATGTGTAATATGCTCTTGGGAACATATTCTTTAACATCTCTAAATCTCTTAATACAGATTTATCATCTGATCTAAGTTTTATTCTTGCTTGTAAGTCTTCTATTTCTTTTACTTCTTTTTCATTAATTTTATGACATCTATATATGTAAGGTAATCCTCTATCAGAGAATAACTTAGCTAAATTATAATTAGTATATATCATACATTTTTCAACAACAGATGTACCAATTGTTCTTGAGTTATCTGAATGGTACTCTTGATATACTGAGTTTTCATCATATACTCTTGATAATATAGGTGCTACTTCACATAGATGTAATAAAGTATCATAGTAATTGTTGTCATCTGATCCGTGAACTATGTCTTCATTGAAGTTAGTATAAGTACAATTCCTTGTAACTTTAATTATTTCATCCTTAATACTATATTTTAATAACTCACCTGTTCTTGCATCTATATCAAAGTAATGTGATAAAGCGTATCTATATTCTCCTTGATTTAAACTCATTAAATCTCCTGATAGATTAAATGGATACATTGGAATACATTCAGTTCCACAGTAAAGGGATCTAGTTCTTCTTTTGGCTTCATCATATAATACTGAATTATGAGGAATGTATTTCATTGGATTTGCAATATGAACTCCTAGATGAAATATACCATCTCTTTTTTCTATGGATAACCCATCATCTAATTCATATGCACCTTCACCATCAAATGTATATATTTTTCTTCTTTTTCTTTTACCTTGTAACTCTTTATTTAATACATATATTTTCTTTGCTTCAATATTATGTGATGCTTTAAAACTATCGTGTACTTCATATTCATAGTTAAGGTTTGTTAAAGAGTTATCTTCTTCTTCTCCTAGTACAGTTAACATGATTGAGTTTACGAAGTAGGATAACTTTTCTCTTTGCCTAACAACACTTAAATCTTTATTGTTAGTATAATCCTTTAACATATTAAGTAATACTTCTTTATCTTCATCATTTAATGCTAATTTAGGAGATTTCATTATCATACTAAATACTTTCTTATAATATATTAAATCATCAATTGGGCCTAGATTAATATCAGATACATATTTATCTAATGCTTTAAGATATTCTTCTAATACTTTATTTATTAAAGGTATTTCATCCTTTAATTTAATATTTATAATATATGGGAATTCATCTATAGCATTTCTAAAATGATTTAGATTCTTAGTTTTAAATATTATATAAGATATATAATCACCTTTTGTAGGATCATAGTCATCTGGTATTTCATAATGGAATTTTAATATTGTATCTTCCATCTTAAATAATATATTCTTAAGAAGTTTATATCTTTTAGTTTCATCTCTAGTTAAGTTAGTTGGTTTAGTATGAATTAAATCATTTATATTTCTATGAATATCAGTAAACCTATTTATTGTTGTTTGTTGCAAGAATTGATTACGTCTTATAACGTCAGGCAATAATTCAAATAAAGTAAAAAGATATGTTATATCGTTTTCTCCATCATAAGAGAAGTTAGATATCTCCTGTTCAAACGAATCTAACATAGCAATTAATAGTTTATTTCTATTTCTTGAAAACAACCTATCATATAGTTCATCTCTATAATCAGGATTGTATTTATATATTAATAATAACTTTTTAACATCTTCTTTATACTTATTGTCCATATTACCACCCTGTAAAATAATTATAACATATATATATTAATATTTGCTTTTTTATGAAAATTAACTATAATATATGCTAGTTAGGAGGTATTATTATGAAGTCATGTGTTGTTATTTATAACCCGAATTCTGGTCACACATTGAAGAAGAGTATGATACCTCATTATAAGAAGCTTATAGAAAAGTTTGATTATTCAGTAAAGTTTATTGCAACTCAATACAAAGGACATGCAAAAGAGATTGTTCATCACATAGGATATGTAGACTTAGTTATGTCTATGGGTGGAGATGGAACTTTCAATGAAATAGTATATGGTAATTCTTTAAGACAAAACAAATTAATACTTGCTCATATACCAGTTGGTACTACAAATGATGTTGGTAAGATGTTTGGTTATTCTGATAATATAGATAAAAATATTAAAGATTGTTTATCAGGTGAAATCAAAAGTATTGATATACCAACTATAAATAAAAGACCATTTGTATATGTTGGAGGATTTGGTAAATTCTTAAATATTGCATATGATACAACAAGAGAAGAAAAAAAGAAGTTTGGATATCTTGCATATATTATAAATGGAGCTAAAGACTTATTTGGTGATACTAAGATGCATGATATAACTTATACAGTAGATGGTGAATCACATGATATATCATGTTCTATGATGATGATATGTTCAGCTACTAGAGTAGCAGGATTTGATTCATTCTTTAAAGATGTTAAATTAGATGATGATAAGTTTGAAGTATATATTGTTACTGCATCTAAGAGATTGGATATAATTGGAGCTTTAGGATTATCCGTTATTAAAGATCCTAATGATGTTAAGAATGTTATATCTTTTAGAACTAATAATATTAAGATAAAGTTCAAAAATAGATTAAAAAAGAGTTGGTGTATTGATGGCGAAAAACTAGAAATACATACTATGACTTATAATATTGAAAATTGTCATACAATCAAACTATTACTACCAAAGAAAAATATTAGTAAATTATTCTTAAATTAAAAAAGCATATTATTTATGCTTTTTCTTTTTATCTAATTTAAAACTAATTATTAATATAATTATACTTATAATTGATATTATTAATCCTAGTAAGAAGAATTTAGGTCTATATTTAAATTCTATCTTATGAGTTCCAGGAGTAATATCGAATGTAAGTAATGCATTAGCAAGTTTATATGTTTCTACTTTTTTACCATCAACATATACACTCCAACCTTCATCATAAGGAATAGATGTATATACATAATCTAAATCAGTATTAATATATGCTTCTATATAACTTTCTCTAAACTTAGTTATATTCATTTTATTATTATTGAAATAATTAAAAGCATCTTTAAACTTATCTTGATTTATAGTATACATATTAAATGCGTTAGGTATATAAGAATTATATCCAACATATACATATACTTTTTTATCTTCAGATTTAATATTTATTATTTTAGTTTCATCATAGTTATCTAACATTGAATAATATATCTTATCTGATACTCCTTCATAGTTAGTATAATTATCATTTCTATAATATAAGCAAGTTCCAATTATGAAATAATCTACAGCATATGATTCAGTATAGAAATACATATTATCTCCAGGATTATCATATTCATATTCTACTATATAGAATGAACCATCATTATATATTTCATTTGTACTAGTAGGACTCATCTTTTCTAATACATTATTTATACCAGTAGCTTTTTCTATATAATCGTTTTGATTATCAAAAGGATTACTTGAATTATAATACCAATCTTTTAATTCTTTATTAGTACCATATCCTAAAGATACATTATAGTTAAATTGATTAGCTGTTTCAGCTATAGTTTTAATTGGTGTATATCTTTTATCATCATTAGTATTACCTATGAAGTACTTCATATCAAACATCAAATCATATATTGGTGTTGTTTGAACATAATAGTATGAATTAATATGATTTCCAGGTAAACCTAATTTATGTTGTAGTATTGCCATATCTTCATAAGCCATTGATGTGAATGTAGTCATACCATGATAGTTGTACCATGATGGGTCGTTTAAAGTCATCATTTGTACATTCTCTATTCTATAAAATTCTGAATTATCATAGTTATCTACATATTGTAGTAATTCTTCTGTTTCGTTATAGTCTTGATAGAATGTTTCTAATACTTGAGTAATATTCCAATTATAATTAATAGATACTACTACATCTATAGCTGCTACTGCAGCTAATGCTAAGAAGAATACATTCTTTAATGAACTAATAAACTTAGTACCTGAATAGAATATAAAATATAAAGTAAGTAGTATCATATTTATATATATCATATTACTATTTAATCCTGTCCAACTATCTGTTGTTATTGATAGTAGAAGTACCATTAAGAATACATAACCTCCTATTGATAATATGTAAGGAAGTTTCTTCATATTAACAGCTGCATATGATCCTATAGTTACAAATATAAATGTATATATAAATGAATATCTATAAGGTAAATCATTTGGTACATGCATACCATGAAGTATGTAATCTAGTGTTGGATTAAAGAATGCGATTATAAATACTCCTAATAATAATAAATAACATATCTTAGTCTTAATAGGTATTTCAAAGTTAAGTATAAATGCTAGTAATAATGCTACTGATAATATACCTGCAGATATATTAGGAGCTGTAATACTATCAGATGCAAATGTTGTTGTTGGTACACCAGTTAAGTGGAACTTTAAATAATCTTCTACAGTAAATTTATAATACTGTGTTAGTGGTATTGTTCCATGTGATGCGGATATAGAAGCAATAGATTTAAATAAAGGTATTAATACTACAGCAACTAATGCACCAGCAAGTAATGATGCAAAACCAAATTTAACTATATTAATAAAGAACTTCTTTAAAGCTTTCTTTATTTCTCCTTTTTTAAAATGTAATTCATGTATATTAAATATTATGAAATAACATACAGAGAAGAAACATATCATATATCCTATAAAATAATTAGATACAAGCATCAAAGCAAGTGATATGGTGTATAGTTTCCATTTACCATCCTTAACTAAATATTCAATACCTAATGCTATAATTGGTAGGAATACTAATCCATCTAGCCACATCATATTCCAATAGTAAGCTGAATAGTAAGCTGAGAATGCATATATTATTCCTAAAGGTATTAAGAATAATTCCTTTGTATTAAATTTATGTGATAAGAAATATACAAAAGTACATGATGCTATTACAGCTTTTAAACCAATTATAAATGTATATGATGTAACAAGATTATTTCTTGAGAATAACATTATTAATATATTAAAAGGTGATGATAAATAATTAAAGAAGTTTCTAAAGAATGGTAATCCTAACCCCATATTAAATGAATAAATAAGGTTACCACCTGAATGCAATTTATCATATAACTCTCCTAACATAGGACCATATTGATGATAAAAATCTACACATAATAATGATTTCTCACCAAAAGGAGTTACATCATTTAAAATAAAGATTAAAGATATTATAAATAATGATAACATGAATGTTATCACATATAATTTTGAGTTAGATAATATATTTAATATCTTCTTCATTTTATTCACCTTACTTTATTATACATTATTATTAAAATGAGATGTATATTTTTCTTGCAAAAAGGAATAAAAAGTTATATTATTTAATAGTTATGAAAGAAAAGGGATTTTTATGGATAAAATCATAAATGTAGCAGTAGTTGCACACGTTGATGCTGGTAAGTCTACATTAGTTGATGCTCTATTAAGACAAAATGGTGTTTTTAATGAACATGATGAATTAATAGATCAAGTAATGGACTCAGATAATATTGAAAGAGAACGTGGAATAACTATTTATTCTAAAAACTGTGCTATTAAATATAAGGATTATAAAATTAATATAGTTGATACTCCAGGACACGCTGATTTCTCATCAGAAGTTGAAAGAATTATTAGAACTGTAGATACAGTTATTCTAATTGTAGATTCAGCTGAAGGAGTAATGCCTCAAACAAGATTCGTGCTTAGTAAGGCATTAGAACAAAACTTAAAACCTATATTATTTATTAATAAGATAGATAAGAAAGATGCTAGACCAGTTGAAGTTATAGATGAAGTATTTGATTTATTTGTAGAACTAAATGCTACAGATGAACAATTAGACTTTACTACTTTATATGGTATAGCAAGAGATGGTATTGCATCATTAGATAAAGATGATTTATCTAATAATAATATAGCTCCTTTATTAGATACTATAATTAATCAAGTTAAACCTTATGAAGGTAATGAAAATGATGACTTACAATTACAAGTATCTACATTAGCTTATGATGAATATATTGGTAGATTAGGTATTGGTAGAATAACTAAAGGTAAGATTAAATCAGGTGAATTAGTAACTCTAGTTGATAACTCAGGTAAAGAATCGTCATTTAAAGTATCTAAGTTATTTGTTAATGAAGGTTTAAATAGAGTAGAAAAACAAGAAGCATATTATGGCGATATAGTTACTGTTGCTGGTTGTTCAACTATATCTATCGGAGACACTATATGTGAACATGGTAAACCAAATCCACTTCCACCTATTCATATAGAAGAACCTACATTATCTATGAACTTCTTAGTTAATAATGGACCTTTTGTAGGAAGATCTGGTAAGTTCTTAACTACAAGACATATTAAAGAAAGATTAGATAAAGAATTAGAAACTAATGTAGGATTAAAGGTTGAAGAATTGCCTTCATCTGATGGTTATAAGGTATCAGGTAGAGGTGAATTACACTTATCTATTCTTTTAGAGAATATGAGAAGAGAAGGATATGAATTATGTGTATCTAAACCTCAAGTATTAATTAAAGAAATAGATGGTAAAAAGATGGAACCATATGAAAAGGTATTAATAAATGTTCCATCAGATTATGCATCAACAGTTATATCTGATATCCAAGAAAGAAAAGGTATTCTTATGGGAATGACTACCACTGAAGATGGTTATAATCATCTTGAGTTCTCAGCACCTACAAGAGGATTAATTGGTTATAGATCTTCATTCATAACTAATACTCGTGGTGAAGGTATCATGGTAAGATCTTTTGATGAATATAAAGATTATGCTGGTGAAATGACTACAAGAAAAAATGGTGTACTTGTTTCTATGGAACAAGGTAAAACATTAGGATTCTCATTATTTAACTTACAAGAAAGAGGTCAATTAATTGTTGGTCCTGCTACTGATGTATATGTTGGTATGATTGTAGGTATCCATAATAGAGATAATGATCTTGATGTTAATCCATGTAAGAATAAACAATTAACTAATACAAGAGCATCTGGTTCAGATGATGCTATAGCATTAGTTCCATATAAAACATTCTCATTAGAAGAAGCTTTAGAGTTTATTGCTGATGATGAATATGTTGAAGTTACTCCAGATGATATAAGATTAAGAAAAGCTATTCTTGATCCATCTGAAAGAATTAGAGCTAATAGAAATAAATAAGAGACTGATAGTCTCTTTTTTTGTTATAATTATATCAAGGAGAGATTAATATGATAGAGATTAAAAATGTAACTAAAAAATATGGTGATAAAGTAGCAGTAGATAATGTATCATTTACTGTTGAAGATGGTGAAATATTTGCTTTCATAGGTCATAATGGAGCAGGTAAAACTACATTAATTAAAGCTATAGTAGGTATTCATGATTTTGATGAAGGAGAAATCTTAATAAATGGTAAGTCTATCAAGGATGATCCTATAGCATGTAAGATGGATATGGCATTTGTTCCAGATAATCCTGAATTATATGAAAATATGAAAGCTATTGATTTTATTAATTTTATATGTGATATGTATGATGTTGATCAGAAAACTAGAGAAGATAATATTCATAAGTATGCTGAATTATTTGAAGTAGAAAATGTACTAAATGATCAAATATTATCATTCTCACATGGTATGAAACAAAAGATAGCATTAATTGCTGCACTTGCACATGATCCTAAAATATTAATCATGGATGAACCATTCGTTGGTTTAGATCCTAAAGCTATATTTGATTTTAAAAAAGTTATGAATGAAATGGTTAAAGAAGGTAAGATAGTATTCTATTCTACTCATATTCTTGATGTAGCTGAAAAACTATGTTCAAAAGTAGCTATTATTAAGAAAGGTAAATTAGTTAAGACTGGTAGCATGAAAGAAGTTAAAGGGGATAAATCATTAGAGAAAGTATTCCTTGAATTAGAGGGTTAATATGAATAAGACTTTAAGATTATTAAAAGTCTGTTTATCTCAAGATATGAGTCTATTTAAGATTCAATCTAATAAGGTAAATCATAAGACTAAAGTATTTGTTCCTATAATTCTTGCATTAGTACTTGCTGGTTACATGGGTGGATATATGTATACTTTGTTGGAACAATTTAAACCTATGAATCAACAATCAGTTGCTTTATCTTTATTTGCATTTATGTTTTCTATTGTAGTTATATTTGAAGGCTTATATAAAGCTAGTTCTTTATTATTTAATTGTAAGGATGATCAATTATTATTCTCTTTACCAGTAGATAAGAAGACTATATTATTTGTTCGTATGTTTAAGTTCTATGCATTTGAGTTCTTATTCAATGGAATGTTCTTAGGACCTGCAATGATAGTATATGGAATAAATATGAATATGACATGGTTATTCTATTTATTATCTATAATAGCTTTATTTATATTACCTATTATTCCAATAGTAATATCTTCATTCTTTGGATTTATTACTACTTATATATCTTCTAAGTTTAAAGGTAAGAACTTAGTACAAACTATTTTTACTATGTCTATTCTATTATTAGTATTATATATATCATATAATGCGGGTTCTTTAATGACAGTTATGACTAATAATGCACAAAGAATAGAAGATTTTATAACTAAATGGTATTATCCAGTTGGTGCATATATATCTTTAGTTAAAGACTTTAATATTATTACTTTATTAATATGGTTATTAATTAATATAGTTATATTTGTTATATCTATATTAATAATTGGTAAAGTTTATTTTAAATTAAATTCTAAGATGAAAAGTGTATCTGTTGTACATAGTAAGAAACCATATATTATTAAGAGTAGAAGTAGATTAGTATCTTTTGTTAAGAAAGAATTTTCAAGATTTGTATCTACTCCTGTATTTATTACAAATGCTGGATTTGGTTTAGTTATGTTTGTTGCAGCATGTGTTGCTGTAAGCTTTAAATATGATGCTATTATTAATGGATTAGCATCTAAGATGGAAGGTGTATCACCTGATATATTTATGAATTATATGCCACTTGCATTGATGGGATTACTTGCATTCTCAGCATTCATGACATCTATTACTAGTTCAATGATATCTTTAGAAGGTAAATCAATAAATATATTAAAAAGTTTACCTATTAAATCATCTATGATTGTATTATATAAAGTAATAACTGCTATGGTTATTATGATACCTTGTCTATTATTAGGTGATATTATAGTATTTATAGTATTTAATTTTGATATAGTAAGTATTATATGCATATTATATGCTACTATATTACTTCCATTTATTGCTGAATTAATTGGTATAATGGCTAATTTAAAATATCCTAAGATGGATGCTACTAATGATACTGAAGTAGTTAAGCAAAGTACTAGTTCTATGGTATCAGTATTTGGTGGTATGTTCTTAGCTACGATATCTATTGGTATTCTTGTTGGTTTAGTTCAAACAGGATTATCAAATGGAGTAGTTCAAATAATATTTATAATAATATTTACTATTCTAGCAGGACTACTATGGTTAAGATTAACTAAGATATCTGATAAAAGATTTGATGAAATACAAGTATAAGTAAGAGACTAATAGTCTCTTATTTTTTTGACAAATATTATTATATTAACTATAATAAGAGTCCTAAAAAAGGGAGATGTGTATATGACATTTGTTGAATTTCTACAATTATTATCTAGACATAATGATAGAGTATTTATAGCATATGATGATCCTGCTGAAGAACCTCATTATGAATCTCATATATATACTTCTGTAAGAGGAAGAAAACTTCGTATGCCTAAAGGATTTGAATACGATAAAGAAACTAATACAATTAATAGTACTTCACCTAATTGTGAAATATATAATGTTACTGTTGATGACATATATAAAGTAAGTGATATAGATGCTGAAATGTTAGCAAAGAAAATATATGATATTAATTATAGTGAAGATAATAAAATAGATATATATGGTGATTCTGATTCTAATATTATTTATTGTGATGAATCACTTATTAATCTTATATTACCTTTAGGATTTGAAAAGAAGAATCCAAGAATGATTGTTCATGGTGATAGAAGATATAAATATGTTAATACTATGAAATATAAAATAACTAATAGTTATTCAAAATATAGTAATGATCATAAGAAATATACAAAATAAAAGACACACACGTGTCTTTTTATTATTGATGATCTAAATGTTGATTAAATTCATCTTCAATGAATGATGTTTTTATTAATGACTTAAATGTTCTTGTTGAACATATAACATCAAATTCACCTATGAATTCAAATATAGTTGGATTCCATTTCTTTTTGAAGTCATCTAATCCTTTATAAGGAGTTTCTTCTTCAAACTTGCCTGTCATTCCGTTCATATCTAAATAATTAAAATATGGTTTATATCTTTCAATTATTGCATAATGTAAGAAATGATTAGGATTCATATATTTAAATTCTTCAGAATATCCAGATGCTACAATAGATACTCTATTAAAATGTTTAACTACTAATGCACCAGCAACAATTGCTTCTTTATGTTGCTTTAAACTTTCAGTAGCTTTAATAATATTATCTTTAAATGCATCCAATCTCTTATCTGATGCCATCTTCTTATTTAAATTTCTAGGAGATGGATCTTTTTGGATTATTAGATTATATTCATCATTTTTAACTTGTTCTTTTTCATACTTTTCTCTTATTAAAGTTAATCTTTTTTCAAAATCTACTTTAACAAATAATAGATCTATAGAATTATCTTTTGAGAATGCATTATAGAATGTTCTAAAATAACTAATAGGTCTTTTAGTCTTGATAAAAGGATATATTTTATCCATCTCTCTTACATCACCTAATGTAAGACTCATACCTGAGTTTATACATTTCTTAATTTTCTTTCTGTAATCTCTATGTATATTCTTTAGATCAAACTCTTTTAAATTAATATATGCATTTACTTTAGGTTCAAGTAAATCAAAGTCTTTTAATTCTAATCTTCTTTTAACATTTAATTCTTTTAATATATCTATTATTCTTACATTTCCATTATAGGACATAATATATTTATGAGCTTTATCAGTAGAACCTATTATTATTTCAGGATTAAATTTAATAAATACATATCCTAATTTATAATAATGTTCTTTTAAATCTTTTATAAAGGCTTTTAATATATTATCATCATAGTAATTTAGTAAGAAACCTTTAGGAGCATATCCATATCTAGTTTTACCAGTTATAGTTTTAGACAACATTAAAGTGGCTGCAACTATATTTGCGCCATCAGCATAACCAATAAAATCATAGTCATATCCGTAGTCAGCCATAACTAATGCATACTTTTGAGTTTGCATATAGTTATTTAAAGGATGTGAACTTGCAAAGTCTAAAAATTGTTGAGTTGTTAAGCTAACTATTTTCACATCTAACGCTCCCTTTTACCATATAATAATTATAACATAAACTATAATAAAAGAAATTATTTAATTGAAACTTATTTACGAATAGTTTATAATACAAATAATTGTTGATAATTATTAATTATTATGTTAAATTATTTAAAGAAATCAGGTGATGAGGATGGAAACAGCATTAATAGTAATTTCTGTTATCCTAATTATATTAGTATTATTACAAAGTAGTAAGGCACAAGATGGTGGCCAAATTATTTCAGGAGGAAATGCTGAATTATTTTCTAATGTTAAGGAAAGAGGATCTGAATTAGTATTATCTAGATTAACTTTAATCCTTGGATTAGCATTCTTTGTATTATCATTAATACTATATTTAAAATATTTACATATGTAATAGGAAACAACGTTTCCTTTTTTTAATTATTTAATATTATAAGTGTTATAATTGTTTTAGAGAAAGGTGATATCTATGAAAGAACAAATATTAGAATTATTACAACAAAAGAACGAAGGTATAACTATTGAACAACTAACTAAAGAATTAAATGCTGAAAGTGTAGAAAAAACTAAAGAAGTATGCGATGCTCTTAGAAGTTTAGAAGAATCATTAGATGTATACTATTCTCAAAAAAAGAAATATATATTATATTCAAAAATGACTAACTTTAAAATAGGTATCATTGATGTAAAAGATAAAGGTTTTGGATTCTTATTATCTGAAAATCCTTCTGAAAAAGATGTTCATATTGAAAAAGGATTATTAGCTGGTGCTTTAGATGGAGATAAAGTATTAGTTGAAGTATTAGGATCAAACCCAACAAAACCAGAAGGTAAAGTATTAAAAGTAATTGAAAGAAATAAAAAGAATATCTTAGGTGAAATAAAAGTTGTTAAATCACGTAAGTGTTTTGTACCTAAAGATAAAAAATATACAAATATAAATATTACTATAGATGATAAAGAATTAAGTAAGTGTGTTGAAGGAGAAATAATAGCTGTTGCTTTAGATGATATCCACAGTGGTAATAATTACTTTGGTAATATTAGAGCTAAAGTAGGGCATAAAGATGATCCAGGAATGGATATTAAAGAATTAGCAGCTAAATATGATGTATTTGAAGAATTTCCTGAAGATGCAATGAAACAAGCAGAGGAATTACCTCAAGAAGTGCTTCCTAAAGATATGGAAGGAAGAAGAGACTTAAGAGACAAGATGATTTTTACTATAGATGGTAAAGATACTAAGGATATAGATGATGCTATATCATTAGAGATGTCTGAAGATGGTAATTATTTATTAGGTGTTCATATTGCAGATGTATCTTATTATATAACTGAGAATTCGCCATTAGATAAAGAAGCATTAGTTAGAGCTACTTCTAACTATCCTGCTGATAAAGTAATACCACAATTACCACATATTATTTCTAATGGTATATGTTCATTAAATGAAGGTGTTGATAGATTAGCTATATCATGTATGATGGAAATTAACTATCAAGGTAGAGTAATAAATTCAGAAGTATTCCCATCTGTTATTAGATCTAATAAGAAGATGAATTATACAGATTGTAATAGAATACTTAATAATGATATAGAAGAAGGATATGAACCATTTGTAGATACATTATTACAAATGAAAGATGTGCATGATTTAATTAGAAAAGAAAGATGGGGAAGAGGAGCAACAGACTTTGATACTGTTGAGCCTGTATTCGTATTTGATGAAAATCATCATGCAATAGATGTTGTTGCAAGAGAAAGAGGAGAATATGAAAAAGTTATTGAAGACTTCATGATCGTTGCTAATGAATCTGTTGCAAGAAAGTTCCAATACTATGATGATTTAGTAAGAGGATTACCATCTATTTATCGTGTACATGCTGTTCCTAATCCTGATAGAATACAACAATTTATAGATTATTGTAATTCGTCAGGGCATCAAATAGTTGGTAAATTTAAAAATGTAGATAATCCAAAAATGTTTAAGAAATTAATTGAGCAAATAGATGCTGAAGGTGAAGAAAAAGAAATAATCATGAAGTTAGCTATTAGATCAATGGCTAAAGCGTGTTATCAAAAAGAAAATATAGGACACTTTGGTTTAGCATCAGAATGTTATACACATTTCACTTCACCAATTAGAAGATATCCAGATTTACAAGTTCATAGATTATTAAGAACATATTTCTTTGAAGGTTTAGTTGATCAAAAGACTATTAATTATTGGGATGCTCATTTAGATGAAATAGCTAAGCAATCATCTGATAGAGAAAGAAATGCTGATGAATTAGAAAGAGCTGTAGATGATATGTATATGGCAGACTATATGGAAGACCATATAGGTGATGAATATGATGCTATAGTTTCTGGTGTTCAATCATTTGGTTTATTTGTACAACTTCCTAATAGAGTTGAAGGTTTATTAAAGTTTGAAAATATGCCATCTGATATATATAACTATGATCAAGAAACAAATACAGTTATTGCAAAGAATTCTAAGAAGATATTTAGAATTGGTACTAGAGTAAGAGTTCAATGTATCAGTGCTTCTAAAGAAGCTTCTCAAATAGATTTTGCTGAAGTAACTAGTAATGATAAGGTTAAATCAAGATGATAGAAGTTAAGAATAGAAAAGCCTATTTTGATTACTTTATTCTTAAAGAAATAGAATGTGGAATAGTATTATCTGGTACAGAGATAAAATCAATTAGAAAAGGATCAGTTAATCTAAGAGATACATATGCACGTATTAAGAATAATGAAGTATATGTTATTAATATGTTTATTTCTAAATATGATGAAGGTAACCAATTTAATCATGATGAAAGAAGACAAAGAAAGTTACTACTTCATAAAAAAGAGATATTAAAATTATCTCAAGAAATAAAAGAACAAGGATTAACATTAGTTCCTTTAAAACTATATTTCAAGAATAATCATGCTAAGCTATTAATTGGTTTATGTAAGGGTAAAAAATTATATGATAAACGTGAAACAATTAAGAAGCGTGACCTTGAAAGAAATGAAAGATATTAAGTGAATAATTATATTCACTTTTTTCATTTAATGATATAATAAAGTTAGGAAGGTGATATCATGAATATTAATATTCGTGGAGACAAAATTGCTGTAACTGATGCAATTAAAGCTTACATTAAGGAGAAGCTAGCTAAGCTAGATAAGTACTTTGATGATCCTAGTACAATCGATGCACATGTATTGATTAGATCTAAGAATAACAAAGATACTATCGAAGTAACTATTCCTGCTAAAGGATTTACTTTAAGAGCTGAAGAATCTAATGCTGATTTATATGCTGCAATAGATGAAGTTCAAGAAGTTATTGAAAGACAAATTAGAAAGAATAAAACAAGATTAAATTCTCGTAAGAATGAAGCACCTGAAATTTCATTTGCTTTCTTACAAGATGACTTTGATGATGTTGAAGATAATCAAATAGTTAAGAGAAAAAATATTGAAACTAAACCAATGAGTGAAGAAGAAGCTATTCTTCAAATGGAATTATTAGGACACTCATTTTTCGTATATAAAGATGCAGATGAAGAGTGTATTGCTGTAATTTATAAGAGAAAAGATAACAATTACGGTATTATTTATTCAAGATAAGCATAGAATTTCTATGCTTTTTTTATTATTTATATATTATTTACCTATTATATGGTATAATTTATATAGGAAAAATGGTTGAAATATAACATTTTTTTGTTATGTATCGATTATTTTATGATAAAATATTATTTACTGGAGGAAAATTTATGGGACTACTTAGAGGATTAGTTGATACAGAGTATAAAGAACTAAAAAGATTTAGAAAAATTGCAGATAAAATAGAAGCTTTAGATGATAAATATTCTAAGATGAGTGATGATGAGTTAAAGCACACTACTAAGGATTTAAAAGAAGCTTTAGATAATGGTAAAACAGTTAATGATGAAGAAATAATTGTTCCAGCATTTGCAGCAGTTAGAGAAGCTGCCTGGAGAATAATTGGTGAAAAACCATATTATGTTCAATTATTAGGTGGTTTAGCTATTCACTTTGGTAATATAGCTGAATTAAAAACTGGTGAAGGTAAAACATTAACTACTATATTACCTGCATATTTAAATGCATTAACAGGAAAAGGTGTTCATGTTGTAACAGTTAATGAATACTTAACTCAACGTAATGCTGAATGGATGGGACCTATATATGAATTCTTAGGTTTAACTGTAGGAGTTAACTTAAGAGAATTAAGTCCTGAAGAAAAAAGAGCTGCATATGCTGCTGATATAACTTATTCAACTAATAATGAAGTTGGATTCGATTACTTAAGAGATAATATGGTTGTTAGACCAGAAGATAGAGTTCAAAGAGGATTAAACTATGTAATCCTAGACGAAGTTGACTCAATGTTAATTGATGAAGCTAGAACTCCATTAATTATTTCAGGTGGTAAAGTTAATTCAGCTAACTTATATAAAGAAGCTGATAAAGCTGTTAAGGCTTTAAAGGAAGAAGAAGATTATACAGTAGACTTAAAGACTAAATCAGTTATGTTAACTGAAGAAGGTGGAAGAAAAGTTGAAAGATTCTTCTCATTAGATAATTTATATGATGCAAATAATACTGCTCTTGTTCATCATATTAACCAAGCATTAAAAGCTAACTATGGTATGGCTTTAGATGTTGATTATGTAGTTGATGGAGAAGGCAAAGTTGTTATAGTTGATCAATTTACTGGTCGTTTAATGGAAGGTAGACAATTCTCAGATGGTCTACATCAAGCAATTGAAGCTAAAGAAGGAGTTCAAATAAATGAAGAAACTCGTACAATGGCTACAATTACATTCCAAAATTACTTCAGAATGTATGCTAAGATATCAGGTATGACTGGTACAGCTAAAACTGAAGAAGAAGAATTTAGAGAAATATATAACATGTACGTTATTGAAATACCAACTAACAAACCATGTATTAGAAAAGATATGGCTGATATCATGTATGCTACTGAATCTGCTAAGTATAAGGCTATAGTAGAATTCATTAGACAAGTACATGAAACAGGACAACCTATCTTAGTTGGTACTATTTCAGTAGAAAACAATGAAAGATTATCTAGAATGTTAGATAAGATTAAGATTAAACATGAAGTATTAAATGCTAAGAATCATGCAAGAGAAGCTGAAATCATTGAAAAGGCTGGTCAAAAGGGTGCAGTTACTATTGCAACTAACATGGCTGGTCGTGGTACAGATATTAAGCTTGGCGAAGGCGTTGCTGAACTTGGTGGTTTATGTGTAATTGGTACTGAAAGACATGAATCTCGTCGTATTGATAACCAATTAAGAGGACGTGCTGGTCGTCAAGGAGATCCAGGTTATTCACAATTCTTCATCTCATTTGAAGATGAATTATTAAGAAGATTCGTACCTGATTCAATCAAGACTGCTGTTCAAAACTTAGGTTTAGATGATATGGAACAAATTAGATCTAAGATGTTCTCTAAATCTGTTGAATCAGCACAAAAGAAAGTTGAAGGAAATAACTATGATATGCGTAAGAACTTACTTGATTACGATAACATAGTATCTCAACAAAGATTAGTTATTTATAAGAGACGTAATGAAGTATTAGATGCTGAAGACATACATGGTGTAGTATTAGATTTCATGAGAGATTATGTAGATGATATGATTCATTCACATTTAGCTCCAGAAGGACATTTAACTGATGCTGACTTAGAAGGTATATTAGATGCAGTTAATCCATCTATTAAACATGATAAATTCAGAGTTGAAGATTTATCTGGTAAATCTGAAGATGAAATTTATGAAGCTATATCTGAAAAACTAATTGAAGAATATGAACATAAGATTTCTATAGTTCCTGAAAATATAGTACAAGATTTTGAAAGACATATTTCTTTAAGAGTTATTGATGAAGCATGGATTAAACATATTACTGATATGGATAACTTAAGAGAAGGTATTGGACTTCGTGGATATGGACAAAGAAATCCATTACAAGCATATGCTAAAGAAGGATATGAAATATTTGAAGCTATGCAAGATGGTATTGAAGAATCTATTTCTAACTTCTTATTAAGAATGGAAATTAAACAAAACTTTACTGCTAGACCAGTAGAAGGTAACTATGCAGATGGTAAAGAAAAGGTTAAGAATCCAGATAAAGCTAAAAAGAAAATAGGACGTAATGATCCTTGTTGGTGTGGATCTGGAAAGAAATATAAACAATGTCATGGAAAGAGTGAAAAATAAATCACTCTTTTTATATTGATTTTTATTCTATAACATATATAATAATTAACTTAAGAAGGTGATTATGTGATTGAACCAATTACAATACAAGATAATGAGGAATATCTTAGACAAGTATCTAAAGAAGTAAATATTCATGATAAAAATTTAAAATACGAGATTGAATTATTAGGTAAGTTTTGTAAAGAACATGATGTAATGGCTATGGCTGCAGTTCAAATAGGTATACCTAAAAGAATTATTTATTTAAAGAATACTGATATAGATATTATTAATAGAATGCAAAGAGATGAACAATCTGTTGAAGATAAATTATATAATGAAGGTAGAGTATTGATTAATCCTATAATTATAGAAAGATATGGATTAACTGAGTATTGGGAAGCCTGTGCTAGTTGTTTAAATTTCTGTGGTAAAGTTAAAAGACCATATCTTATGAAAGTAAATTATATAGATGAAAACTATGATGTACAAGAAGAATGGTTTGAAGGTTTTGAAGCAACTGTTTTATCACATGAATTAGATCATTTAGATGGTGTATTACATATGGATGTTGCTGATGAAGTAATATATATGCCTTTATCAGAGAGAAAATTGTTAAGACAAAAAGAAGGATATAAGATTATTCAAAAAGATGATCCTTATGAAGAATTATTAAATAAATATAAAGAAAAAGTAAGAGTTAAGAAGTAATCATACTTCTTTTTTTGTGATATAATTTATATAGGATAGGGAGTTTGAAATATGCAACAAGGTTATACAATTAAATTAAAAGAATCAAACGATGTCGGAGCAACATATGAAGTAACTATTACAGTTCCTATGTCTGAAGGATGGTTAGAGGATATGTTTATGGTTACTCAATCTAATCATGGGAATAAATCATTTAAGTTATCATTTGATCATAATGAAGATGGATATGTAATATTTAAGAATGATGTATTTTTATATACATCTGCTATTTATAGATATTATTTTACTTTTACTGCTAATAGTAAAAGAAAATACATGAATGTTGATCAAGAAGTAGTAGATTACATGGATTATAGAAAATATGATAAATTATCAGTTAACTTTGAAGTTCCTGAATGGGCTAAAGGAGCTATTATGTATCATATATTTGTTGATAGATTTAATAGAGGTAGTGATAAACCCTTAGAACCTATAAAAGGAAGAGTTATAAAGAACTGGGATGATCCAGTTACAGTTCCATATGATGCTGATTGGGATCATGATTTCTATGGTGGAGATTTAAAAGGAATTACAGATAAATTAAATTATATAAAAGATTTAGGTGTAGATATTATATATTTATCTCCTATAGTTACTAGTCCTAAGAATCATAGATATGATGCAGCTGATTATGAAAATGTTGATCCATATGTAGGGACTAATAATGACTTAAAAGTGTTATGTGATGAAGCACATAAAAGAAATATAAAGATAATACTAGATGGAGTATTCGATCATACAGGAAATGATTCTAAATATTTTAATGAATATGGTAATTATCCTAATATAGGTGCTAAACAAGATATTAATTCTTATTATGGTTCATTCTATAAGACATGGTATAACTCTGGTAATACTTACTTTGATTATTGGTTTGGTTTCCAAGATTTACCTGTATGTGATGGTAATTCTAAGAATTGGCAAGAATACATATATGGTAAGGGTGGAATAATTGACCAATGGTTTGAATTAGGTATAGATGGTTTAAGATTAGATGTCGCTGATAATTTATACGATGAATTTTTAGAAGGTATTAGAACAGCTGTTAAGAGAAATAAAAAAGATGGACTTATAATTGGTGAAGTATGGAAGAATGCCATGCATGAAAATAGAGGATATATATCAAATGGTAAATGCATGGATACTCAAATGAATTATCCTTTAGTTGATGCTTTGATGAGATATTTTAAATTTACTGATGTTAGTAAATTAAGCGGTGTTATTCAAGATATGTTAAATGAATATCCTAAAGATACGCTTAATACATTAATGAATTTTACATCCACTCATGATATAACTAGAGTAATAAATATATTTGGATCAGATGACTTTAGAGAATATTTAGAATATGCATGGACTAACTTATTTCAATGTCATGAAAACCCAGACTATTTCAACAATTTTAAATTAACTCCTGAAGAATATCAAAAGGGAAAAGATATATTTGAAGCATATTCTTTCTGTATGAATTTCATGCCAGGAATATTCGCAATCTTCTATGGTGATGAAATAGGAATGACAGGTATGGGAAATCATAATAATAGATGCCCAATGACTTGGGATAAAATAGATGAAGAATTATTAAATTATTTTAAGTATCTAGGGCAAATAAGAAAAGAACAAACTTTCTTAAAAGAAGCAGACTTAAAAATGGTAGATATAAATCACCATTACATGATGTTTGAAAGATTATCTAATGAAGGAGATGCATTAGTAACTATAAATAGAACTAATGAAGATTATGCTCCTTTAATACCAGAAAGATATGAAACTAATGATAAGATATATACTCTTAAGAAGAGTCAAATGCATAGATTATCTCCATATGGTTGCACAGCAATTATAAAGAAGTAAAAAGTGACTTTATTCATATCTATTTATTAACATTATTTATTTCTGCATTAGGATTATTAGTATTAAGAAAAAGAATGAATTAATATTATAAAGGATTAGTTATATAACTAATTCTTTTATTATGTTATAATTAATATAGGTGATTAAGATGGAAAACACTATTAATCAAGATGATTTTTTTGATAAGGGATTAGATATAATCCAAAGAGTAAGAGAAAATAGAAAAGAAACTATTAAGAATGAAGATCTATTAAGTAATGCTCTATTTAGATTATCTCAATCACCAGATTCTAAAATGTGGCAAAAAGAAAAAGAATTAAGAGATAAAACTATTAAAGGTTTACAAGAAGAATTATCTGTTTTAGAAACAGAATTACATTATCTTAAACCAGAGATGGATAAAGATTATTTTAAAATATTGTTAACTCAATATGGTACTGTATTAGCTGAAACAACTAATATATATCATGTTAAACAATCCATGTATGATGAGTTCGAATTATCTAAAGCATTATCTCAAACAAGTGAAGCTATTAAGATAAAAAATCATGAATTAGAAAAAGCATTAGAAGATGGTAATGAAGATTTAGCTACTATTTTAAATGCTGAGATTAGATTTTTTAGATCTGATATGAAAAATCATCATTGGGGTATAGATAGATTAGAAACTATAGATAACGAAATTGTTTCTAAACATAAAAGAGGTATGTAATATGAATTATAATGAATTATTAAAAAGTTATAATGATTTAAATAATAGATTAGAATCAATTGGGAGGTCACTTTGACATCTCTAACAAAGAGAATAGATTAAGTGAATTAAATAAAAAACTTAGTGATCCTAGCATTTATAATGATCCAGATGAATTAGCTAAGGTTAATATGGAACATTCTAGTATATCTAGTATATTAGATAAATATAAATATTTATCATCTAATATAAATAATAATCTAGAATTACTTAATGAATATAAAGAAGATTTAGATAAAGAATTATATGATGATATAGATAATAGTTATTCTAAGTTAGAAGAAGAATTATCTTCCTTAGAAGTATCTACATTATTAAATGGAGAATTTGATTCATATAATTGTTATTTAGAAATACATCCTGGTGCAGGTGGAACTGAAGCACAAGATTGGGCTTCTATGTTACTTAGAATGTATCAAATGTATTTAGATAAGAATGATTATAAATATGAGATGGTTGATTACCAAGAAGCTGATGAAGCTGGTATTAAATCAGTTATGATTCATATAATTAAACCATATGCATATGGATATCTTAAATCTGAAATAGGAGTACATAGATTAGTTAGAATATCTCCTTTCAATGCAGCTGGTAAAAGGCAAACATCATTTGCTGCTGTTAATGTTACTCCAGAGATTGAAGATGTTCCTAAAGAAATAGAAATAAAAGATGAAGATATTAGAATAGATATAACTAGAGCATCAGGTAATGGTGGACAAGGAGTAAATACAACAGATTCTGCTGTTAGATTAACTCACTTACCAACAGGTATAGTAATATATGCTCAACAAGAAAGATCTCAATTAAGAAATAAAGAAACAGCAATGAAGATTTTAAAATCTAAGTTATATCAATTAGAAGTTCAAAAAAGACATGATGAAATTAATTCATTAAAAGGTAATGATGATATTAACTTTGGTTCTCAAATAAGAAATTATGTGTTGGAACCATATAAGTTAGTTAAAGATGTTAGAACAAACTATGAAACAGCTCAAGCAGATAAAGTTCTTGATGGTGATATTCAAGGTTTCATAGAGAGTTATATTAGATTAAAGAGGGATTAGTATGAAGTATCTAAAGTTAATTATTGGATGTTTATTAATTGCTATAGGTTATAATTTATTTGTATTACCTAATAATTATGTATCATTTGGTACTGATGGTATGGCAATACTATTTAAAGATATTATTAATATACCTATTCCATTAATAATATTAATTATTAATATGATTATTATATTTGTATCATTATTAATTAATATGAAGAATACATATAAATATCTAATACCATCATTATTAATTCCATTATTTATGGTAGCAACTTCATACTTTAATGTTAGTTTAGAATTACCTGAACAAGTATTAACAATACTAGTATCATCTATATTCATAGGATTTGGATATGCATTTATATACCAATCAGGATATAAAGCTGGTACTATCTATTTAATAGAAGAAGATTTAGGTGATTTTACTAGAATTCATACTCAAATATATTCAGCTATAGTTGATATCTTAATTATCATGATATTTGTTTTCCAACAATCATATCAAGCAGCTATATATTCATTATTTATAGTAGTTGTTACTAGAATGATTATTAATAAGGCTAGATACAATATAAATGATAGTAAGATGTTCTATGTTATTACTTCTAAAGAAAAAGAAGTTAAACATTATATAATGAGTACATTAGGATATGAATTAACTGAATTAGATGTAAAAGGTGGTTTTACTCAAGAAAAGAAATCAATTATATTATCTGTTATATCAGCTAAGGATTACTATAAATTAAAGACAGGTATAATGGATATTGATAAACATGCATTTGTAGCTATAACAGATACATATGATGTTATCAATAGAAAGGCATTCTAATGAAAAGATTCAAGTTATTAACAATACTATTATTATCTATACTTATTATCACTGGATGTACAAAGAAAACTTCTACATGTGATGAATTTAATAGATTAGCAAGAGAACAAGGATTTGAAGTAGTTGATTATACTAAAGCTTATGGATATGCTAATAAAGCATATCAAACTTCTAGTGATTCACATCTTGCATTCTTTGTTGAAGGAAAGAAACAAAAGGAAGTACAAGGAATATTCTTAGATGAAGTAAAGAATATATATGTTGCTGCTGGAGTTAAATCTAAAAGTGAAAGAGAAAATAGTGAAGAAGACCAAGGACCTGAACCAATTAAAAATGGGGGAGATTCATGGGGAACAGTTGAAATAACAACTGATGATACATATTATTATATTTCTTATATAAAGAATACTATGTTATATATTAAATGTAATATAAGTGAAAAAGATAAGTTTGTACATATTAAAGATACTATGAAATATTAGTATCTTTTTTATGTAAATTACTATTGTAAAGAGTGCCTTTAAAAGTGCTTAAGTATACGATTAATTGCTATAATAGTAATAGTAGGAGTGAGTAATATGGCAGCTAATAATATTGTGCCTTTTGTTAAAGTGTCTTTAACAATGTTTAATGAATCAGCTGTACAATTAGTATCGGAACCAATCGATGATGATATAAGAGTATCTTATAACAGAATTGATGATTGGATTTTTTCAGCATACTCTACTGTTAATTATATTGATGAATTTCAAGGTGAAATATCCTTAGAAGATATGAATGAAATAAAAGTATTATTAAATCAATTAAAACAATCTTGTGAATTAATTAGAACTAAGATTAATCAAATTGAACAATTTGCTAGAGAACAAGGTATGTATATTCAAAATGAAGGAGAGCAAAGAACTGATCAAAAGATACATAGATTAGTTAGAAAAGTAGATCAATTAGCAGCTTAAATGTATAATCAATGATTATACATTTTTTATTTATTTGACTTCTATTTAAAAGTCATGTTATGTATTTTTAATAATTGTTGTAGTATAATTTATAATAGGTGAAGGTCTCATGGCAAATAAAGTATTCAAGACTCTTGATGAGCAAATAGAGATATTAAATGATAAAGGTTTAACTATAGAAGATATTACATATGCTAAGAATGTAATTTTAAGAGAAAACTATTTCTTCTTAATGGGTTATAGACATTTATTTATGAATCCTGAGAATAGAAAGAAGTTTTTACCTAATGCAACTTTTAATGAACTATATTCTTTATTTTCATTTGATAGACAATTAAGAAATATTATATTTAAGAATATATTAATAATAGAAAATAACTGTAAGTCTATTTTCTCTTATGTATTATCATCTAGACATGGTTATGTAGAATCAGATTATTTAAAACCTGATAATTATAACTATAGTTCTGAAAAATCTAAACAAGTAAATGATTTATTAAGAAAGATGAAAAGACAAATAAGAGTTAATGGTTCTCAACATGATGCTACTAAACACTATATATCTAATTATGGATTTATTCCTTTATGGGTAGTAGTTAAAGTATTATCATTTGGTATTACATCTGAATTATTTACTATTATGAAGAAAGATGATCAACAAGCTATAGCAACAGAATTTAATGTGTCTGTTGAAAATATGCTAGCGTTCTTACCAGTATTATCTAATTATCGTAATCTATGTGCACATGAAGATATATTATTTGAACATAGAACTCAAAAGGTAATACCTAATAATAGATATCATAAAGATTTAGATATACCTTTTATAGATCATGAATATATATATGGTAAAGGTGATTTATTTGCTGTAGTACTTATATTCAAATATTTATTATCAAAAGATGATTTTAAGATGTTCATGAATGAAGTATCGTATGAAATATCGAGATTAGAAGGAAAATTATCTAGTATTAAGATTGATCCTGTTTTAGATAGAATGGGATTCCCTAAAAACTATGATGAATTAACAAATTTAGATTAGGAGATGTTAATATGAAAAAAAAGATTTTATATGTAGTATTAGCTGTATTATTTGTACTTGTAAGTGCAGATATTGTACTAACTATTAATAAGGAAATAATACAAACTACAAATATTACTAAGACTGAAAAAGAAGTAACTGTAACTGATAAAGGTATTGCAGATGCAGTAGATGAATTAATGGATGCTACAGTAATAGTTGAAATAACTAATGGTGGACAAGTTGCTGGATGGGGATCAGGATTTGTATACAAGACTGATGATAATAATGCATATATTATTACTAACTATCACGTAACAGATAACTATAGAGAAGTAACAATCGAATTTACTGATGCTTCAACTACAACTGGTAAAGTTATGGGTGGAGATGAATATACAGATGTATCTGTTATTAAAGTAGATAAGAATAGTATTAAGAAGACAGCAAAAATTGGAACTACAACAGATTTAAGATCAGGAGATACAGTATTTGCTATTGGTACACCAGTTAGCATGAACTTAAAATTTACTGTTACAAGAGGTATATTATCTGGTAAAGATAGATTACTACCAATGACATCATCATCTAATAATATATTTGGTAATTATAATACTAATGCTGAATCTTGGTATATTAATCTATTACAAATAGATGCATCAATTAATTCAGGTAACTCAGGAGGGCCACTTGCAAATTCAAATGGAGAAGTAATTGGTATTACAAACTCTAAGTTATCATCATCATCTATTGAAAATATTGGATTTGCTGTACCTATAGAATATGTTGAAAACGTTGCTAATCAAGTAATTGAAAAAGGTGAAGTAAGTAGACCATATGCTGGTGTAGGTTTAGCTGAAATAGTTCAAGCTTATAAAGCAGGCTTAATTGATTCATATGAAGGATTATCTGGTGTAGTAATTGGTACTGTAGAAGATAATTCTCCAGCTGCTCAAGCAGGACTTAAAAAAGGAGATATAATTACTAAGATAAATGATCATGTAATTACATCAGTTAATTACTTCAAATATTATTTGAATAGATATAAAGTAGGAGATAAAGTAACTATTTCTTATACAAGAGATGGTAAAGATAATACTACTGAATTAGAATTAGGAAAGAAAAGTTAACATTTGTTAACTTTTTTGTTATAATACATATTCGGAAAAGGGGAACACCTATGAAAAACGAAGTGTTAATAGAATTTTATGATGAAAACTTTAGTCATATAATTCCTAGAAAACCAGATGGAAGAGTAAGGGATTATTTAACTGATATGTTACCTTACTACTTAAGAGGTATAGCTATACAAGAAATGGGTATCGCTGGTATTAAGTTGGAAAGTGGTGTGGCTGGTAGATACTCTAAAGAAACAGAAATGATTATTGCTGATATAGTTGCTCATTTAAGAGAAGAAATGCAAATGGATACACACGATCGTGCAGTATCTAGAATAAGTAGAAACTATACATATACTAATCAAGAACTTGATCCTAATGTAACTGGTAGAGAATTAATTGAAAGAGAATTACAAAAACCAGATTTCCAAAGATTATGTTTTGATTTAGATTATCATAAGAAACAATTACAAAATTATATAGATTTATGTGAGAAATATGGTGTATCAACAACTATCTCATTTGAGGAAGATGATAATAATATTGTAATAACTAGAAGAGTATAATAAAATAAGAGATGGTGATATTATGAGTTTAAAAGCTGGTATTGTAGGATTACCTAATGTAGGTAAATCAACATTATTTAATGCAATAACAAAGCAAAGTATATTAGCTGCTAATTATCCTTTTGCAACTATTGAACCAAATGTAGGAGTAGTTACTGTTCCTGATGAAAGATTAGATTGTTTAAATAGAATGTATAATCCTAAATCATTAGTACCTACTGCATATGAGTTTATTGATATTGCAGGTTTAGTTAAAGGAGCATCTGGTGGAGAAGGATTAGGTAATAAATTCTTATCTCATATAAGAGAAGTAGATGCTGTATGTGAAGTAGTTAGATGTTTTGAAAATAAAGATGTAATACATGTTGAAGGTGATGTTGATCCTATAAGAGACATAGAAATAATCAATACTGAACTTGTATTATCAGATTTAGAAATAGTAGAAAACAGAATTAATAAGATAGGTAAGAAAGCTCAATTCAGTAAGGATAAGAATGAACAATTAGAAGTAGAGGTATTAAATAAATGTAAGGAAGCATTACTTGCTAATACTCCTTTAAGAAGAATAGAGTTTAATAAAGAAGAAATGCCATTTATTAAGAGTTTCCAATTTATTACTCAAAAGCCTATTATATATGTAGCTAATGTATCTGAAGAAGATGTAGCTGTAGGTTATAATGAATATTCTAAGATTGTATCTGAATATGCTGAAAAAGAAAATGCTGGAGTTATAGTAATGTCTTGTAAGATTGAAGAAGACTTAGCTGGTTTATCTGATGAAGAAAGAAAAGAATTCATGGAAGACTTAGGAATAACTAATTCAGGTTTAGATAAATTAATATTTGAAACTTATGATTTATTAGGACTAGCAACTTTCTTTACTGCAGGTGAAGATGAATGTAGAGCATGGACTTTCAAGAAAGGTATGAAAGCACCTGAATGTGCTGGTATTATTCATACAGACTTTGAAAGAGGATTTATTAAAGCTGAAGTAATGTCTTTTGAAGATTTAGAAAAATATGGTACTGAATTAAAAGTTAAGGAAGCAGGAAGAGTTAGACTTGAAGGTAAAGACTATTTAATGCAAGATGGAGATATTGCTTATTTTAGATTTAATGTAACTAAATAGACTATATAGTCTATTTTTTTATGATATAATTATATTGAGGTGTGTTTATGAACTTATTTATAAATGGATATAATATATTTTTAATAGTATTAGTAAGTTTCTTATTCACTTTATTCCTTACACCTATAGTTAGATGGATAGCTATGAAGATAGGTGCTATGGATAAACCAAATAAAAGAAAAGTACAAGATGTACCTATTGCATCAATGGGAGGACTTGCTATATTCTTAACATTCTTGTTAAGTTATATGTTATTTGCTCCTATTAATACTCAAATAGTATCTATTATGATTGGTGCATTTATAATTATACTAACAGGTATTATTGATGATATTTCTCCTTTAAAAGCTAAAGAGAAACTAATAGGACAATTAATAAGTGCATTAATAGTAACTGTATATGGTGGAATAGCTATTGAGCATATTCAAATATTTGGACATATAATATCATTTGGTATATTCTCATATCCGCTTACTATATTATTTATAGTAGCTATCATGAATGCTATAGACTTAGCTGATGGTTTAGATGGATTAGCAGCTGGAACTACTACAATATATTTCTTAACTACAGCTATCATAGGTTATATAATGTCTGATTTATCAGGTATAAATGTAATATTCTGTTTAATACTAGCAGGATCATGCTTGGGATTCTTGATGTATAACTTTGCTCCTGCATCTATATATATGGGTGATACAGGATCATTATTCCTAGGTTATATGATTTCTATTATTGCATTAGTAGGTTTCAAGACAACTACTATAACATCATTAATAATTCCTATTATTATGTTATTTGTTCCTATTCTTGATACATTACTTGCAATGGAAAGAAGATTATTAAAAGGACAATCAGTTGGTGATGCTGATAGAGAACACTTACATCATCAATTATTAAAGAAAACTAAATCTGTTACTAAAACAGTATTAATCATGTATGTTATAAATGCTTTATTCTCATTAGTATCTATACTATATGTATTAGGTTATAGAAAAATAAGTATGATATTATATGCCGTATTATTATTTATATTCCTAATATTAATATTTACTACTGATGTATTATTTGAACATAAAAAGAAGGATGAGAATGAAGATTAATCTGTACGACTTTGATGGAACTATATATGATGGTGATTCTACTGTTGATTTCTTCTTATATGAATTAAGAAGACATCCTATTATATTTATTACATTATTTGAAGATTTATTATTTGTGATACTATATGTATTACATTTAGTAGATAAAACAAGAATGAAAGAACACTTCTATAAATTCTTAAGATATATTAAGAATGTAGATGAAGAGGTTATTTCTTTCTGGAGAAAACATGATAAGAATATTAAGAAGTTTTATTTAGATAAGAAACATGATAAAGATATTATTATATCTGCATCACCTGAATTCTTACTTTTACCAATAAGTAGAAAGCTAAAGGTAAAAGACTTGATAGCTTCACGTATAGATAAGAATACAGGTAAAACTAGTGGCCTTAACTGTCATGATGTTGAGAAGGTTAGAAGATTAGATGAAAAGTATGTTGAATATAAGGTATTAGAATCATATTCGGATTCAATTAAATCTGATAAGCCTATATTAGATTTAGCTAAGAAAGCATACTTAGTTAAAGGAAATAATATAAAATTACTAAAATAGAATAGTTTATTCTATTTTTTTTATTTATTATGATATATACTATTTAATCGAGAAAGAGTAGAAAGGAGAAACATGTTAAGATTAAAACATGTATTTAAAGAGTACAATAATCAAAGTGTACTTAAAGATATTAATATTACTTTACCTAATAAAGGATTAATATCTATTGTAGGTGTATCAGGATCTGGTAAATCTACTCTGCTCAATTTAATAGGTGGTATTGATAAACCTTCTAAAGGAAGTATCTTTATCAATAATGTGGATGTAACTAAATTAAATAATAAAGATCTTAATTGGTATCATAATAAATATTTAGGATTTATCTTCCAATCCTATAATTTAATAGATTATTTATCGGTAAAAGATAATTTATCATTAATTAATAATAATTATGAACTTATTTTAAAAAAATTAAATATATATAACTTAAAGGATAAAAAGGTTAATCTCTTATCTGGGGGAGAAAAACAAAGGGTTGCTATAGCAAGAGGTATAATGAAGAATCCTAAGATTCTCTTATGTGATGAACCTACAGGTGCTTTAGATTCTAGTACCTCTGTTGATATTATGAATATCTTAAAAGAGTTATCTAAAGATAGATTAGTTATTGTTGTAACTCATGATATGAGCCTAGCTCATAGATATTCTGATTATATACTACATATGCAGGATGGTAAGATTTTAAATGAATTAAATATTAAGGATAATTATAAGAATATTGATATAGGTAAGTCTTGCAAGATAAAATCACATAAGCTTGCTAACAATCATTTAAATAATAAAAAGAAAAGGAATATATTGATAAGTATCTCTTTTGCTATAGGTTTAATATCTCTAGGATTAGTATTATCCATTAATCAGGGATTTAAGAAAGCAATAGATATAGAAGAAAAGAATAGTTTATCTAAATATCCTATAATAATTAATAAAGATAGTAATAATATAGAAGATAGTTTAAGAAATAAGGAAACTGATAATAATAAAGTATATTCTAACGATAATAATCATATAAATATAATAACTA